>NZ_JBFTLP010000031.1:0-37793 GCF_056396505.1 Arthrobacter sp. 05T410
GGAACCTCCAGACGTTCAAATGTGGCTCTACCAGTCCACACCCCGCACCAGATTGCGGAACAGACCGTGGACCAGCAACCCACGAACCTCTTTGAACCCGGGGTTCCAGTCCTACGTCAGACGACCACCACACCTCATATCGTCTAGCGATATGAAGTCGACTCGTGGCTGCATCTTTCGATACTGTCATGCACATGCCCACAAATCACGCAGACGACAAGGCCGCCCAGGCCGACCGCGAACAGCTCGCCGCCGTGCGGGTGGCTGTTGACGAGGTGGACGAGCAGATCGTGTCCTTGATCGGGCGCCGGGAACGGCTGATCCGGATCGCCGGGACCCTCAAGGCGGACAGCGCCGAGGTCCGTGCGCCCGGGCGTGTGGAGCGGGTCATCGAACACGTCCGCGCCACGGCGGAAAAGAAGGACATCGACGTCGAACTTGTCGAGAAGACCTACCGGGCGATGATCGATGCCTTCATCACGCTCGAGCTGGAAGTGTACAAGTCCAGCTCCTAGAAGATGCCTAGAGGGCTTCTTCGACAGGCACGTTGGCCTGGTAGTCCCGGCCGTCACAATCGCTGAAGGCCGTCATGAGATGGCCCTTGGGCAGGCCAAGCACAGTCGTAAGCGGGAAATGGCCGGTAATGGTGTTGCCCGAGTGTTCGACCCCCTTGAGGTCGAAATTTTCCTCGGTGCCGTCGTGGCTGAAGCAGTAGAAGGACACGGCTTCGCCGTTCATGAACTCGATCCCCATCCTGCGCTGGTGGGAATAGTCCGGGGTGGCTGCCAAGAGCCCCACCACGTAGGCGCCCTGGCCGGGGATGTTTCCGTCTATATCAAAAGTCGCCACCAAGGTTGGATCCTTGGCGGCGATGCTTACGTGCTTCAGGAGTGCGTTATGGGAGCTCATGGCTCAATCCTGCTACCTGTACCTGCGTGAGTCCACCCCCGATCTGGGTTTTGTCGCCTCTCCGTCGTAGACTGATTTTATTCGAAGATATGTTCGAATAAATCCATGCGGCCTGGAACTCCGGGCGCCGGATGCGGAATGGACGTAGGAAGTCGAAGCGGGGACTGGGCCGGCTCCAGCCCGGACTGGGTCGGGAGGCAACGTGGGTATTTTCAGCGAGTCCGTGGATGTCGTCTGCACGCCCTCGGGCCAGCCCCTGCGCCTCGACTGGGCCGGCCGGCGCTACACGGTCTGCGCGGACCCCGTCCGCTGGTACGAACGCCGCCAATGGTGGGCCGAGGAACGCCGGGCGCCACTCGGAAGCGGGCCAGGCCTGGTGGACCATGAGATCTGGCGGGTCCAGGTGCGTGCGGCCGGGGATCACGCCGCGGATTCCACCCTCACCCTTGACCTGACCCGGCATGTCGGCAGCGGCCGGTGGCGGCTCCTGAAGATCCACGACGCCCTGCAGCCCCTCCGGAAGCCCGAATCAGCATGAGTTTCACCCATCTGCACGTCTCCACCGCGTTCAGCGCCCACTATGGCGTCTCCTGGCCGGAGGAACTTGCCGCCGCGGCCGCCGCTGACGGCGCCACCGCGCTGGCCTGCACGGACCGCGACGGCCTGTACGGAACCGTCAAGCACCTGAAGGCGTGCATGGCAGCCGGGCTGGATGCAATCGTCGGGGTGGACCTTGCAGTCTTTGACGACGACGGCGACCACCGTACCCAGCTCGGGGGACGCGTCGTCGTGCTGGCGCACGGACACAACAACGGTGCCGGCTACCGGGCGCTGTGCCGGCTGATCTCCGACGCCCACGCCCGCACCACGGGCAAGGCCGGGGGAATAGTGCCGGTGGCCGTCACCCGGGCGGAACTGGCCTCCCGCACCCTGCACCCGGAAACCCTGAAGCCGGTCCTGACAGTGCTGATCGGCCCGGACTCCGACGTCGGCCGGGCCATGGGCGGCCGGCGCTACCTGCGGCCCCGCACCCTGTTCAAACGATGGCTGGACGCCATGCCCCCCGGAACGCTGGCGGCAGAGGTTGTGTCCCAGCTCAGCCCGCCCGGGGAACCGCTGAGCACCGCCCACGCGGTGCGCATGCTCAAACTCGCCGCAGAACACGGGGTGCCCGCCGTGCTGAGCAACGCTGTGCGGTACGTGGCTGAGGACGGCGCGGCCACCGCCGATGTGCTGGACTCGGCCCGGACACTGAAATCCCTCCCCGAGCTCTCCGCCGCCCCGCTTCTGCAGCCCAACGGGCAGGGCTGGCTCAAATCGGCGGCCCGGATGCTGCAGCTGGGCAAGGAGATCATCCACGCCGCCGGCTACGGCACGGCGGACCTCAAGCGGCTCCTGGCCCAGACCGAGGCGCTCGCGGACCGCTGCCGCATGGATCCGGAAGCCGACATGGGCTGGAAACAGCCCGTGGTCCCGGAGGCATCCGTGATCGGGATCGACGGCGACGCGCTCGCCGAACTGACCCTGCGGTGTGAGGCCGGCATCGGCCGCCGCTTCCCGGGCATTTCCGGGCAGCGGGAACAGCAGCTGCGGGCCAGGCTGGAGCATGAGCTCCGGATCATCGACTCGCTGGGTTTCGCCTCGTACTTCCTGACCGTCGCAGAGGTCTCCCGGATGATCCTGGCCCTGGGCATCCGGGCGGCCGCGCGCGGTTCGGGCGCCTCCAGCCTGGTCAACTACCTGATCGACATCAGCCAGGTGAACCCGCTCGAGCACGACCTCATCTTTGAACGCTTCCTCTCCCGCGACCGTGCCACGCTGCCGGATATAGACATCGACGTCGAAAGCGCCGAACGGCACAACGTCTACCGGAAGATCTTTGAGCGCTTCGGCGCCGAACGCGTCACGCTGATGAGCATGCAGAACGGGTACCGCGCTCGCGGTGCCGTGCGCGATGCCGGCCTGGCCCTGGGCATGGACGACAGCGAGGTCGGGGAAATCGCCAAGCAGCTGTGGCGGTTCTCGGCCCGGCACTTCCGCGAAGCCCTCGTGGAGAAACCCGAGCTGAAGGAATTCGCGGACCGGGTGGAGCAGCGAGGCTTCTCCGAGAACCAGCAGCTGGACCTGCTGGTGGACCTCACGGAGCGGCTGGACCGGCTGCCCCGCCACATCTCCATGCACCCGTGCGGCGTCATCCTCGGCGACGCCACCCTGCTGGACCGCACCCCCGTGCAGCCCAGCGGCCTGGGCCTGCCCATGAGCCAGTTCGACAAGCACGACATGGACCCCATGGGCATGCTGAAACTCGATGTCCTTGGCGTCCGGATGCAGAGCGCCATGGCCTTCGCCGTCCGGGAAGTGATCCGGCTCCACCCGTCCAAGGCCGAGGTGGTGGCCGCCGGCGCGCATCCGGCCGGGCCGGACGGGACGGGCCCGGACTACATCGCCGAGGACGGTCACATCGACCTCAATGCGGTCCCGCTCGACGACGAACCCACCTTTGAGCTGATCCGCAGCACCCACACCCTGGGCTGCTTCCAGATCGAGTCCCCTGGCCAGCGCGAACTGATCGGCAAGTTGGCCCCCCGGGAGTTCAACGACCTCATTATCGACATTTCCCTGTTCCGCCCGGGTCCGATGAAATCCGACATGGTCCGGCCCTTCCTGGAGCACCGGCACGGATTCGCTCCCGAGGTCTACCCGCACCCGGACCTCAAACCTGTCCTTCAGGAAACCCACGGGGTCACGGTCTTCCACGAACAAATCCTCAAGACCTTCGACGTCATGACCGGGTGCGGGCTGGCGAGGGCCGACGAGTTCCGCCGTGCGCTGGGCAACGACGTGTTGGAAGCCAGGGTGGAGGAGTTTTTCCGGAAGGAGGCGCGGGCCCGGAATTACAGTCCCGAGGTGGTGGACAAGGTCTGGGGCACGCTGAAGGCCTTTGGCAGCTTCGGGTTCTGCAAGGCCCACGGAGCCGCCTTCGCCGTGCCCACCTACCAGTCGGCCTGGCTGAAGGCACACCACCCGGAGGCGTTCCTCGCCGGGCTGTGGGAACACGACCCCGGAATGTACCCCAAACGCCTGCTCGTGGCCGAGGCCCGCCGGCTGGGGATCCCCATCCTTCCCCTCGACATCAACCGGAGCCAGGCCGAGTACCGGGTGGAGCGGGTGCAATCCGGGCCGGACCGGGGCAGGCTGGGCATCCGGCTGAGCCTGAACGGTATCTTCGGGCTCTCCGGCGCCGAGCTGAAACGGATTGTGGCCGGCCAGCCCTACGACTCCCTGGCGGACCTGCGGGCCAGGTCGCGGCTCAGCCGGCCCAGCATCCAGCGACTGGCCCAGCTGGGCGCCTTCGATTCGCTGCACCGGGCGTCCGGGGGAGAAGCCAACCGGGCGGATCTGGTTCAGCACCTGCAAAAACTCCAGGCCCGCCCCCTCCGTAAGGGCGTGGAAGTCATTGAGGGCCAGCTGGCGTTGCCGCTGGGGGACGTGGAGTTGACGAACCTCAAGGCGGCACTGCCCGCACCCAGCATGGTGGATAACGTCCGCGCGGAACTGGACCTGATGGCTGTGGACGTCAGCGAGCACCTCATGACCAGCCACCGCCCGCTGCTGGACCGGCTGGGCGTCACCACCGCGGACAAGCTGCTGGGACTGCGCAACGGCACGGAGGTGCTGGTGGCCGGGGTCCGGGTGGCCACTCAGACCCCGCCCATGAGAGGCGGCCGGCGGGTGGTGTTCATCAGCGTCGACGACGGCACGGGCTGTGTGGATTCGGTGTTCTTCCACGAGGCGCAGGAGCAGTCCGGACCCTTGCTGTTCGGCACCCGCCTGCTCCTGATCCGCGGCACCACCCGCCGGACCGGGCCGCGGGGGATCAGCATCAGCGCCTCCATGGCCTGGGACCTCAGCCGCCCGGAGACCCTCCCGTTCCCGGCATCGGCTCCCGGCGCCGCCGGCCGGCAGGAGCCTTACCTGTCCGGCCCCCTGTCCAGCCCCCTGGACGGGATCAGCAGGAACCTCGCCATCACCGGGCTGGGCGGCTGACCGGCCGGCGGTGCGGCTCGCTCGTGGCGCGTTGGTTGGCCTCTGGAGAAACCGATAGCATGGACGAGGCTGGCTGTGGTCCCCGTACGCCACAAGCTACGAAGCCTTAACTTTGAATAGGAGACACCCGTGTCAGATGCCCAGCAGATCACCCTTCTCGTCGACGGCGAAGAGACCAAGGTGACTACCGGGACCACCGGCGCGGAACTCTTCTTTGAGCGCCGCGACGTCGTTGTGGCCCGCGTCAACGGCGAGTTGAAGGACCTGGACCAGCCCCTTCCCGAGGACGCCAATGTCGAGGCCGTCACCATTGATTCCCCGGACGGGCTCAACGTCCTGCGCCACTCCACGGCCCACGTCATGGCCCAGGCCGTGCAGCAGCTGCGCCCCGACGCCAAGCTCGGCATCGGCCCCTACATCACGGACGGCTTCTACTTCGACTTCGACGTCGCGGAACCGTTCACCCCGGAAGACCTCCGCCAGCTCGAAAAGATGATGCAGAAGATCATCAACCAGAACCAGAAGTTCGTGCGCCGCGTGGTGTCCGAGGACGAGGCGCGCGAAGCGATGAAGGACGAGCCCTACAAGCTCGAACTGCTGGGCAGGAAGAATGACGCCGCCGAGGCCGGAGAGGGCGTCAACGTCGAGGTCGGCGCCGGCGACATCACCATTTACGACAACGTGGACCGCAAGAGCGGGGACAGCATCTGGTGCGATCTGTGCCGCGGCCCGCACCTGCCGAACACCAAGCTGATCTCCAACGCCTTTGCCCTGACCCGGTCCTCGGCCGCCTACTGGCTGGGCAACCAGAGCAACCAGCAGCTGCAGCGCATCTACGGCACCGCCTGGCCCACCAAGGACGCGCTCAAGGCCTACCAGGAGCGCATTGCCGAGGCAGAGCGCCGCGACCACCGCAAACTCGGCGCGGAGCTGGACCTGTTCTCCTTCCCGGATGAGCTCGGCTCAGGCCTGCCGGTCTTCCACCCCAAGGGCGGCATTATCCGCAAGGCCATGGAGGACTACTCCCGCCAGCGCCACGTGGATGCCGGCTACGATTTCGTCTACACCCCGCACATCACCAAGGGCCACCTCTACGAAGTCTCAGGCCACCTGGACTGGTACAAGGAGGGCATGTTCCCGGCGATGCACATCGACGCGGAGCTGAACGAGGACGGCACCGTGCGCAAGCCCGGCCAGGACTACTACCTCAAGCCGATGAACTGCCCCATGCACAACCTGATCTTCCGGTCCCGCGGACGCTCGTACCGCGAACTGCCGCTGCGGCTCTTCGAGTTCGGCTCGGTCTACCGCTACGAGAAGTCCGGCGTGGTGCACGGCCTGACCCGCGTCCGGGGCATGACCCAGGACGACGCCCACATCTACTGCACCCGCGAGCAGATGAAGGACGAGCTCACCAGCACGCTGAACTTCGTCCTCGGCCTGCTCAAGGACTATGGCCTGGACGACTTCTACCTCGAGCTCTCCACCAAGAACGAGGACAAGTTTGTCGGCGACGACGCCACATGGGACGAAGCCACCCGCACCCTCGCCGAGGTGGCCGAAGCCTCCGGGCTCGAGCTCATCCCGGATCCGGGCGGAGCGGCATTCTACGGCCCCAAGATTTCCGTCCAGACCAAGGACGCGCTCGGCCGCACCTGGCAGATGTCCACCATCCAGCTGGACTTCAACCTGCCCGAACGCTTCGAACTCGAGTTCCAGGCCGCCGACGGCACCCGGCAGCGGCCCGTGATGATCCACCGCGCCCTGTTCGGCTCGGTGGAGCGCTTCATGGGCGTGCTCACCGAGCACTACGCCGGTGCCTTCCCCGCCTGGCTGGCACCGGTGCAGGTGGTGGGCATCCCGGTGGCGGAAGCCTTCAACGACTACATGTTCGACGTCGTGGACCAGCTCAAGGCGGCCGGCATCCGCGCCGAGGTGGACATCTCCTCGGACCGTTTCCCGAAGAAGATCCGCACGGCCAGCAAGGACAAGATCCCGTTCGTGCTGATCGCCGGCGGGGACGATGCCGAGGCGGGTGCCGTGTCCTTCCGCTTCCGCGACGGCAGCCAGGACAACGGCGTGCCCGTGTCCGAGGCCGTGCAGCGGATCGTCGATGCTGTCCGAAACCGGACCAGCTAGGCAGACGGAAGGGCAGCGCGTGCAGGAAACCACAGGGGCCGGGCCGGAGTATCCGGGCGACCACGCCGTGACGGACGACTTCAGCCTGGCCGGGGTCCCGGACGCTTTCCAGCGACTGTGGACCCCGCACCGGATGGCGTACATCAAGGGCGGCCAGCACCAGTTCAAGAACCCGGACGACTGCCCGTTCTGCGCCGCGCCCGAGCGGGGCGATGAGGACTCCCTGATCGTCTACCGGGGAAGGACGAGCTACGTGGTGCTGAACCTCTTTCCGTACAACCCGGGCCACCTGCTGGTCTGCCCCTACCGGCACATCCCGGACTACACGGACCTCACGGTCGAGGAAACGGCGGAATTTGCCGAACTGACCCAGACGGCCATGCGGGTGCTGCGCAAAGTCGCCAACCCTTCCGGTTTCAACCTGGGCATGAACCAGGGCGTCACCGGCGGGGCGGGCATCGCCGGCCATCTGCACCAGCACGTGGTGCCGCGCTGGGGCGGTGACGGAAATTTCTTCCCCATCATTGCCCAGACAAAGGCGGTCACGCAGACCCTCGGTGAGGTCCGTCAGCAGGTCGCCGACGCGTGGCCGCAGGAAATGCCCGCGCCGCAGGACACAGCGGGGGAGAAGGATGCTTAACAGGCACGCCCGGGGCTTCTTCACCGCCCTGTTTTCCCCGGTTGCCCGCTGGCTGCTGAGGATCGGGGTCTCTCCCGACGCCGTGACCGTGGTCGGCACGCTCGGCGTCGTGATCGGCGCTCTCGTGTTCTACCCGCTCGGGCAGCTCTTCTGGGGGACCGTGTTCATCACGGCGTTCATTTTCTCCGACGTTATTGACGGCATCATGGCCCGGATGCAGCAGCGCGGCGGCCGGTGGGGCAATTTCCTGGACTCCACCCTTGACCGCGTGGCCGACGGCGCCCTGTTCGCCGGCGTCGCCGTCTGGTTTTTCACCGGCGGCGCCAACCCGGCCGTCGCCGTCGCCGCGATTCTCTGCCTGGTGCTCGGCATGGTGGTCTCCTATGCGCGGGCCAAGGCCGAGGCCCTGGGCTTCCACGCCAACGTGGGCATCGCCGAGCGCGCCGAGCGCCTCGTGTCCGTGCTGGTGGTCACGGGGCTCACCGGACTGGGCCTGACCCCGGTGGTGCTCTTCGTGACGCTGTGCCTTCTCGCTACAGCGAGCCTGGTGACGGTGATCCAGCGCATCGTGACAGTGCACCGCCAGTCGCTGGCGGAACCCGAAGGTACCGCCACGGAACGTCCCGCCTGACAGCGCCAGGCGGCACCCCGGCGGCCGCGCCGAATCCCTGTCCCCGCGCGAGATTCGACTGCTGTAACCCGAATTCTGCCGCGCCCCGGCCGGGGGATAGTATTAGCTTTACCGGCCAATGGATCCGGTAATCCGGTGTGTGCGAGACACGGCATGAACGTGCCGTTCGCGCCCCGGCGAGGTCATCTATCTACCCATAGGGGTTTTTGTGTCTACACCTGATGTAAGCAGCGAAGCCGGCGCGTCCGCGAAGAACGTCACGGGCAGCAGCCGCGTCAAGCGCGGCATGGCTGAGATGCTCAAGGGCGGCGTCATCATGGACGTCGTCAACGCCGAGCAGGCCCGCATCGCCGAAGACGCCGGTGCCGTGGCCGTGATGGCGCTGGAACGCGTTCCGGCCGATATCCGCGCCCAGGGCGGCGTGTCCCGCATGTCCGATCCCGACATGATCGACAAGATCATTGCGGCCGTGTCCGTGCCCGTCATGGCCAAGGCCCGGATCGGGCACTTCGTCGAGGCGCAGGTACTGCAGTCCCTCGGCGTGGACTACATCGACGAGTCCGAGGTCCTGACCCCGGCGGACTACACCAACCACATCGACAAGTGGAACTTCACCGTTCCGTTCGTCTGCGGTGCGACCAACCTGGGCGAGGCCCTGCGCCGGATCAACGAGGGCGCGGCGATGATCCGGTCCAAGGGCGAGGCCGGCACCGGGGACGTCTCCAACGCCACCACGCACATGCGCCAGATCCGTGCCGAGATCAAGAAGCTCGCCGGCATGGCCGAGGACGAGCTCTACGTCGCGGCCAAGGAGCTGCAGGCCCCGTACGAACTGGTCAAGGAAGTTGCCGCGACCGGCAAGCTCCCGGTGGTGCTGTTCACCGCCGGCGGCATCGCCACCCCGGCCGACGCCGCGATGATGATGCAGCTCGGCGCCGACGGCGTGTTCGTCGGCTCCGGCATCTTCAAGTCCGGCAACCCGGCCCAGCGTGCCGCCGCCGTCGTGAAGGCCACCACGTTCTACGACGACCCGGACGAGATCGCCAAGGCCTCCCGCGGCCTGGGCGAGGCCATGGTCGGCATCAACGTCGACGAGATCCCGCAGCCGCACCGCCTCGCCGAGCGCGGCTGGTAATACTAGGCGATAATCGCGCCTAACCCGCTTGGCTCAATAAGAGAGACTGCAGAGGCTCCAAAAGCGAGGCGCCTCGGCGCCGAGTTTGTGGAGAAGCAGTCGAACGCGGACGGCGCTGATCCTCTGCGTGCTATTCCCCCCGCCCTGTTGGCAGCTGAGCGGCTGCCCGGGGCGCGGGGCCCCTTTTACGCACGCTGCCGGATCACGCCGCCCTTCGCCTTGCGCTTCTGATTGAACGACGACGCCGGGCGGTCACCTTCTTAGGTGACCGCCCGGCGTCGTTTGCGTTCTGCGGGGGTTAGTCGAGGCCGCGGCGCTTCAGCAGCGGCCCGAGATCCGAGTCCCGGCCGCGGAAGGCGCGGAAGGACTCCAGCGGGTCCCGGCTGTTGCCGCGGGAAAGCAGTTCGGCGCGGAAGAAATTGCCGTTCGCGCGGCTGAGTCCGCCGTTTTCCTTGAACCATTCCACGGTGTCAGCGTCCAGGACCTCGCTCCAGATGTAGGAGTAGTAGCCGGCGGCATACCAGCCTCCCGCGAAGATGTGCTGGAAGTAGCCGGTCCGGTAGCGCGGCGGGATCAGGCTGTGCGCCACGCCGGCCGCGGCCAGCGCCTTCGCTTCAAACTCGACGGCGTCATCCGGGATGTCGGAGCCATCCAGGACATGCCACGCCAGGTCCAGCAGGGCAGCGCCGAGGTATTCCGTGGTGCCGAAGCCTTCGCCCCAAAGCTGGGCGGCATTGAGCTTGTCCACGGTCTCCTGCGGCAGGGGTTCGCCGGTGGCGTGGTGCCGGGCATAGTTGGCCAGGACTTCGGGCCACATGATCCACATTTCGTTGACCTGCGAAGGGTATTCCACGAAGTCCCGCGGCACGTTCGTGCCGGAGAACCGAGGATAGGTGACGGCGGAAAACAGGCCGTGCAGGGCGTGGCCGAACTCGTGGAAGGTGGTGCGGAGCTCGTCCAGCGTCAGCAGGGTGGGCTCGCCGGCCGGCGGCTTGGAGATGTTGAGGTTGTTGATCACCACGGGCCGGGTGTTCAAGAGCCCTGACTGCTCCACGAGGGAATTCATCCACGCGCCCCCGCGCTTCGTCTCCCGCGTGTAGTAGTCGCCCAGGAAAAGGCCCAGGTCCGTGCCGTCGGAATTCTTAACCTCCCAGACGCGCACGTCCGGGTGGTAGCCGGCGAGGTCGGCGCGTTCGTGGAAGGTGACGCCGTACAGGGCGTTTGCCGCGAAGAACACGCCATCATTCAAAACCCGGTCCAGCTCGAAGTAGGGGCGCAGGGCCTGTTCGTCCACGGCATACCGCTCCCGCTTGACCTTGGCAGAGTAATACGCCCAGTCCCAGGCCTCGAGGGGGTGGCCGGCGGCCCCGGCCAGCGCCTCGGCCTCTGCGTCGGCATTGCGGACGGCTGCGGGGGCCAGCCGGCTCATCATTGCCTGGACGGCCTGGAAGTCCGGTGCCGTCTGCCGGTCCATGCTGAGTTCGGCGAAGTTCGCGAACCCGAGAAGGCTGGCCTTCTCGGCGCGGAGCCGGACCATGTCCTTGACCAGGTCGAGCACATCGAAGCTTCCGCCGTCGCTGCCGCGGCCGATGGAGGCCTCGTAGAGGCGACGGCGGATTTCCCGGTTCGCCAGCGCGGCCATGGCAGGCTGGTTGCTCGGCTGGATCAGGGTCAGCAGGAACTTTCCCTCGTGCCCGGCGGTCCGGGCGGCCTCGGCGGCGCTGGCGACGTCGTCGGCGGGCAGGCCCGCGAGGTCGGCGGCGTCATCCAGCAGCAGGGCAGCGGACTTCATGCCCTCCTTGACGCGCTGGCCGAACTCGGTGCCGAGCCGGGACAGCTCGGCGTTGACCTCCTTGAGGCGCTCCTGGCCGGCGTCGTCGAGCTGGATGCCGGAGGCCCGGAACTCCTTGAGGTATTCCTCCACGAGCCGGGCGGACTCCGCGTCCAGGACCGTTGCGTCCAGCGCCGCGAAGCGCTCGTAGAGCCCGCGGTTGAGGTAGACGGCGTCCTGGTGGGCGGCGAAGAGCGGGGACAGGCGGGTCTCGAGGTCGCGGATGGTGTCCGAGGCGTCTGCGGACACCAGCGTGAAAAAGGACGCGGCGGCCCGGTCCAGGAGCCGGCCGGAGCGTTCCATGGCGAGGGCCGTGTTTTCGAAGGTCGGGGCCGCCGGGGTGTCCACGATGGCCTGGATTTCGGCAAGGTGCTCGGCCAGGCCGGCCTCGACGGCCTCGGCGTAGTGCGCGTCGTCGATATCCGCAAACGGCGGCAGTCCATAGGGCAGGGTGCTGGGGCTCAGGAGGGGATTGGTCATGAAATGACTCTTTCATGCAGGCGGCCGCTTCTCAACGATCGGCTCCGTGTGTTGTGATGCCGCCCACCATAGGATGAGCGGCATGGAGAACACGACCGCGAGGCCGCGGGGCCGGATCCTGACCGCAGCAACGGCCGTTGTTCTCGGGTCGATGCTGGCATCCTGCGGACTCCTCGCCGGGCCGGATAAGCCCCCGGGTCCCACGGCTGGCGGTACCGGGGGAACGTCCGACGTTACCCAGCCGCCGTCGGGCACCCCGACTCCGACCCCGACCCCGACTCCGACCCCGACGCCGACGCCGACGCCGACGCCGACGCCCGGGAAGGGGCCAGGCTGTGCGGCCGCCCGGTGCGCCTCCGTCCTCGTCACCGGGGACATGCTGGTCCACCCCCAGCTCTGGCAGCAGGCCCGCGAGGACGCCCGCGCCGCCGGCGCGACGGGGCTGGACTTCGGGCCGCTGCTGGAGGGCCAGCGGCGCTACATCGAGCAGAGCGACGTGGCGATTTGCCATCTGGAGACCCCGGTGGCCGGCCCGGACGGACCATTCTCCGGGTATCCCTCCTTCAACGTTCCGCCGCAGATCATCACCGCCGTGCGCGGCGTGGGCTATCAGGCCTGCACGACCGCCAGCAATCACACCGTTGACCGCGGCACCGCGGGACTCGTCCGTACCCTGGACGCCCTCGACGCCGCCGGACTCCGGCACACGGGCTCGTACCGGACCGAGGCAGAGTCCCAGGGCATCCTGATCCTGCAGACCGCCGCGGCCAAAATCGCCGTCATTGATGCCGCATACGGCCTCAACGGGCTGCGCGCCGAGCAGCCCTGGCAGGTCGACCTGCTCGATCCCGACGCCATGATTTCCAAAGCACGCAAGGCCAGGGCTTTGGGCGCGGACATCGTGCTGGGGGTCATGCACGCCGGGGAAGAGTACTCAGCCGAGCCCAACACCCAGCAGCGCGACGTCGCCCATGCGCTCGTGGACAGCGGCCTGTTCAGCCTGATCTACGGCCACCACAGCCATTCGGTGCTGCCGATCGAAAAGTACAAGGGAACCTGGATTGTGTACGGGCTCGGCAACGGCATCACCGAGCTCTCGCCGTCGTTCGTGGTCAACAACGAGGGCCTGTTGGTCCGGGTGCAGTTCAGCCAGGACGCGTCCGGGTCCTGGGCCGCCTCGGACCTGGCCTGGGCACCGTCGGTGATGGTCCGCGGACCCTACCGCTGGTGTTCGGTGGCGGCCGACGCGCCGCAGGGCCGTTGCGCCGGAACGGCGGCGGACGCAGCCACGCGCCGGCGCACCGCGGCCGTGCTGGAGTCGATGGGCGCCGCGGCGGCGGGCGCCCATGAGCTTATTCTCACCCCGGGGTCCTAAGCTTGGGCAGCATGGAGATGATCAACGAACGGCGGAGCACCGTCGCGTCCAGCGGGGCTGAGCTTGCAGTGTTCGAGTATGGCAGGGAGCCGGGACCGGAAGTGCCGACGCTGCTGCTGGTACACGGCTATCCGGACGATCATCAGGTCTTCCTGCCGGCCATCCGTGATCTGGCCCGAAGCCACCACGTGGTCGCCTACGACACCCGGAACGCGGGCGCGTCCGCCGTCGTCGGCCTCCCCGGGGACTTCACCCTGAAGACGCTCGTGGATGACATGTTCGCCGTGCTGGCCGCCGTCGGCGCCACGGACGTCCATCTTGTGGGCCATGACTGGGGCTCGATCCAGGGCTGGGCCGCCGTCCAGGACCCCAGGGCCGCGGGCCTGATCGGCCGGTACACGTCCATCTCGGGCCCGGACCTGCGGCACTTCGCCCGCTGGGTGCGGAGCCGGTATGCACGTCCCCGGGCGTGGCCGCAGCTGGCCGGACAATTGGCCCGCAGCTGGTACATCGCCGCGTTCCTTGTGCCGAAGCTGCCGGAGGCCGCCTGGCGCCTCTTCCTCACCAAACGCTACGGGCAGATGGCCAAGCGCGACGTCGGCGATGATCCCATCCGCGGCCTGGCCCTTTACCGCGCAAATTTCTTCTCGGCGGTGAACTGGCCGGCCGGCGGCCGCGTGACGCTGCCCGTCCAGGTGGTGGTGCCGTTGAAGGATTCCTTCCTGTCGCCGGGCCTCGTGGACGGACTGGATTCCTGGGTGGATGACCTCACGGTGATCCGGGTGGACAGCGGCCACTGGTGGCCGGCATCCCGGCCGGCGGAGTTCGCGGAGCTGCTCCGGCAGCCGCAGCCGACGACGCCGATAACACCGTAGGCCGGCGCCATGGCCCGGGCAAACCGGCGGGATCGGGAATCCCGGAGCGGGACGTTCAGCAACGGGATGGAATACCTGACGTGGGGCCGGGGCCCGAAGACGCTCTTGTTCGTCCAGGGCGGACCGGGGAGCTTCGTGCCCCAGGGGGTGCTGCGCGGACTGTTCCGGCGGGAGTTTGCCGCCTATCAGGAGGCCGGGTACGCCATCTGGATTGTCACCCGCCGGCGGAACATGCCGGCGTCGCACACCAGCGCCGACATGGCGGACGACTACGCCCAGCTGATCGCCGAGGAGTTCGGCGGCCGGGTCGGCCTGGTGGTGGCCGAGTCATTCGGCGGGATGATCGGGCAGTACCTGGCCGCCCGCCATCCCGAGTCCTTCGGGCACATCGCGATGGTGGTCACGGCGGCCGAACTGAGCGCGTGGGGCAAGGACGTGGACGAGCGGATGGCCGCCGCCGTCGCTGCCGGAGACCCAGGCCGCGCCGGGACGGTCCTGGCCGAGTACCTCTTACCGGGGCCGCGGACCCGCTGGCTGCGGGAACTGCTGGGACCTGTCGTCGGCCGGCGCGTGCTGGACCCCTCCGGATGCCCCGCCGCGGACGTCCTGACGGAGGCGCGGGCCGAGTTCGCGTTTGATGCGCGGGCGGTACTGCCGCTCATTCGTCCGCCCGTCCTGCTGCTCTGCGGCGGCCGGGACGCGTTCTTCCCGAGGACGGTTGCGGAGGAGACCGCGCAATTGATTCCAGACTGCACCCTGATCGTCTACGAGCGATGGGGCCATATCCGGGCAGGATCGAGCCGGCGGGTGCCGCGCGATGTCCTGGCTTTCGTCCGGAGCCGATGACGGCAGGCGGGGCCCATGGAAGGCTGCCGGGCAGCTACCCGGCGTCCAGGAGCAGGGACATGAAGACGCTGTTGGGGTCGGCTTCGTAGCCGGCAAACGGCGGGCAGTCCGTGAAGCCGTGCCGCTCGTACAGCCGCCGCGCGGGGGCGAAGAACTCCTGGCTCCCCGTCTCCAGGAACAAGCGTTCGTAGCCGCTGTGCCGGGCCTCGGCCAGGAGGTGGCGGAGCAGCGCCGACGCAACGCCGCGCCCGCGGGCTGCATTCGCGGTGCGCATTGACTTGATCTCGGCGTCGCCGGGAGCCAGGTGTTTCAGTGCCGCGCAGCCCAGGAGCCGGGAGTCCTGCCGGGCGGTCCAGAAGCTGATGCCGGGTCCGGCCAGGGCGGCAGGATCAAGGGCGTGGACGCTTTCCGGCGGGGAGGTCGCGTACATGTCGGCGAGGTGTTCGCCCAGGAGCCGCAGGACGTCCTCGCGCTCCGGGGTGTCGCGCCCAATCCGGACCGTGCCGCCCTCGGCGCCTGCCACCTGGGTCAGCGGGGCCGGCGGGCGGCGTGTTCCCGCGCCAGCACCGCGTAGGAGTCATCCGGCGTGCCCGGGGTGAAGCTGCCGTATTTGCGTTCGACGGCGGTCCGGATCAGGAAATCCGCGAGAGCCGGGTTCTTGGGCAGCAGCGAGCCGTGCAGGTAGCTCGCCACGATGTTGCGGTAGCGGGCTCCCTCCTGGCCGTCCGTGCTGTTGTTGCCGGTACCTTTGGCCGTCGTCCCGAGCGGTTCGACGCCCGGTCCCAGTGTGGTCTGGCCGCTGTGGTTTTCGTAGCCGAGGATGTTGCCGAATTCGGGGGAGGAGACAGTGACGTTGCCGATCAGGCGCTCGTCGGTGCCGTGGGTTTCCACGTCCAGGATGCCGATGCCCGGAAGGACCGACCCGAGCCGGGTCTTGAAGAATTTCCCGAACAGCTGGTACAGCCCGCAGATCACGAGCATCGGGGTGCCCTCGTCGGCCATCTGCTTCAGGGTGGACTCGCGCGAGAGGAGGTCGTCCTGGATGACGAGCTGTCCGCTGTCCTGTCCGCCGCCACCGACAATCAGGTCCACGTCTGCCGGGAACGGGTCACCAACGTTGTACTCGAGCAGTTCCGGCGTGTAGCCGTGCCAGCGCAGGCGCTGCGCGAGGACCAGGGCGTTGCCCCAGTCGCCGTAAATGTTCATGTCCCGCGGGTAGAGCTGCAGGACCCGGATGGTTCCCTTGCTGGGGGCCGCGGAATCTTCGGGCGGAAGTTCGTGCCCGAAGGACAGCTCGTGCGGGGTTTCGGGGGATTCGGGGGACGCGGGGGTCATGAGACCACCTCCACTGTGGTGATTTTGGACAGCTCGCGGCGGATGGCCAGCATGGCCGTGTAGGTGCAGAAGATCCTCTTCGGCTTGCCCTCGCCGCCGCGGATGAACGCTGCCAGTGCCGGCGCAATGTCCGTGTCGACGGCGCCGATCGCGACGTCGTCGTACTGCAGCCGCAGCGCCATGTCATACGCGCGGGAGCCCGTGAGCTGGTCCACGCCGCCGTCGCGGAGCGTGTCGAATTCGACGTCCCACAGCCAGGACATGTCCCGGCCGTCGGCGTAGTTGTCGTTGATCGCGATCATCGTGGCGTACCCGGCGGCGGGGAACGATTTGAGGCCGAGCCGGAAACCGCTGGGGTTCTTGACCAGGACCAGTTCCAGCGGCAGGCCATCGACCACGAGGCTTTCGCCGCGGCCGAACGCCGGCGCCACCTTGGACAGCGCCGTGAGCAGGCCGGCCTGGTCGGTCCCGGTGCCGCGGGCGCCGGAGACGCCGCGGGCCAGGGTCAGCGCGGCGGCGGCATTGAAGATGTTGTAGACGCCGCGCAGTTTCATCCCCGTGGTGACCGTCGCGCCGTCGTACTCGAAATCGGCGTCGTCGGCGCCCACGCGGCGCAACACGACGTCGGCGGCGGGCCGGGCGGGGGCGGCCGGCACCGGGCTGCCCGGGGCCGCGCGCATGTCGTCGTCGTTGGGGAAGGTGCTCAGCAGCGAATCGTCGAGCCCGAAGTAGAGCACCTCCGGCCCGTCCAGGGTCTGGGCGATCCGGGCGACGCGCGGGTCTTCCCGGTTCAGGACCACGGTCCCGGTGGTCTTGGACGCGATGTGCTGGAGCAGTTCGGCGGTCTTGTCGATCTCGCCGAACCGGTCCAGCTGGTCGCGGAGGACATTGAGCAGGAGGCTGTACCGCGGCGGGACCTTGTTGACGAAGTGGACGGCATGCGCCTCATCCAGTTCCAGGACCGCGACGTCGGCATCGAACCGGCCCCGCCAGTCGACCTCGCCCAGGAGCGCCGCGGCCACGCCGCGGGTGAAGTTGCTGCCGGTGCGGTTGGTGAAGACTTTCAGTCCCTGGCTCTCGAGCAGTTCCACGACCATCTTGGTGGTGGTGGTCTTCCCGTTCGTGCCACTGACGACGGCGACCCCCAGCGGCAGCGTGGACAGCGTCCGCCGCATGAAATCGGGGTCGATTTTTTCGACCACAAGCCCGGGGAGGGCCGAGCCTCCGCCCCTGAGCCGGGAGACCCGGCGGACGAACTTGCCGAGCGGAACGCTGAAGTAAAGCATGCTCTGTAATATATCCCAGCAGCGGCATGGAACCCGGACGCCCGGTGCCGCTGCATGCGTCTTCCATGCGTGCCGTGCAGGCGCAGAGCATTATGCTGTGGGGATGACCACCCCCTCTTTTTCCCCTGAATCCCGCGTGGGAACGGGGCTCCGGATCGGCGTCCTGGCGCTGCAGGGCGATTTCCGGGAGCATCTGCATGCCGTGGAAGCCGCCGGCGCCGCCGGCGTCGGGATCCGGCGTCCCGCCGAACTCGACGGCCTGGACGGGCTCATCATCCCCGGCGGCGAATCGACCACGATCGACAAGCTCTCCCGGATCTTCGGGCTCCGGGATCCGCTGCGCGAACGCATCCAGGCCGGCCTGCCCGTTTACGGCTCGTGCGCCGGGATGATCCTGCTGGCGGACGAGATCGCGGACCCGGCGAAGGACCTGGCCGGAAACCCGCAGCAGACGTTCGGCGGACTCGACATCACCGTGCGCCGCAACGCCTTCGGCCGGCAGCGCGAGTCCTTCGAGACGGACCTGGACTTCATGGGGTTAGGGTTCAGCGCCGCGGGCGGGGCAGTGGCCCCGGTCCACGCCGTCTTTATCCGCGGGCCCTGGGTGGAGCGCGTCGGCGACGGCGTCGAAGTCCTTGCCCAGGTGGAACCGTCCAAAGCCGGCCACCCCGAATCCCTGGACGGGACGGCTAGAATTGTTGCAGTGCGTTCCGGCAAGCTGCTGGCCACCTCCTTCCACCCGGAAGTGACGGGGGAGAAGCGCGTGCATGAACTGTTTATTCGAATGATCAGAGGAGAAGCGTAAAGCATGTCAGGCCACTCCAAATGGGCGACGACCAAGCACAAGAAGGCCATCCTTGACAGCCGCCGGGCCAAGTCGTTCGCCAAGCTGATCAAGAACATCGAAGTCGCCGCGCGCATGGGCGGCCCCGACCTCTCCGGCAACCCCAGCTTGGAACTGGCCGTCACCAAGGCGAAAAAGACGTCGGTGCCCGCTGACAATATCGACCGCGCCATCAAGCGCGGCGCCGGGCTCACCGGCGAGGTCGTCGATTACACCGAAATCATGTACGAGTGCCGCGGCCCGCAGGGTTCCGCGCTGCTGATCGAGTGCCTCACGGACAACAAGAACCGTGCCGCCTCCGAGGTCCGGCTCGCCATCTCCCGCAACGGCGGCACGATCGCCGATCCCGGCTCCGTCAGCTACCTCTTCTCCCGCAAGGGCGTCGTCTCGCTGCCGAAGAACGGCCTGGCCGAGGACGACGTCCTGATGGCCGTGCTGGATGCCGGGGCCGAGGAAGTCAAGGACAACGGCGACAGCTTCGAGATCCACTCCGAGCCGACCGACCTCCAGGCCATCCGCGATGCCCTCACGGAAGCCGGCATTGAGTACGACACCGACGAGGCCGAGTTTGTGCCGTCCATGCAGGTGCCGCTGGACCTTGATGCCGCCAAGAAGTTCATGAAGCTGGTGGACGCCCTGGAAGAGCTCGACGACGTCCAGAACGTGTACAGCAACGCCGACCTCAGCGACGAAGTGCAGGCCGCACTGGAAGCCGAGTGACCCGCTCACCCAAACGTGACTTTTGGGGCCCGGTCTTGACGGCCCAACCGTGACGCTGCGCGTGTTGGGGGTCGACCCGGGCCTCACCCGTTGCGGGATCGGCGTTGTCGACGTCGAGCGGAACCGGCGGGCCACTTTGGTGGCCTTCGGCGTTGTGGGCACCTCACCCGAGGAGAGCCTGGACCAGCGGCTGCTGGTCATCGCCACGTCCATCGACGAGTGGCTGGACCGCTACCAACCCCAGGTCCTCGCCGTGGAGCGGGTCTTTTCCCAGCTCAACGTCAGCACGGTCATGGGGGTGGCGCAGGCCTCCGGTGTGGTCATTGCGGCCGCCGCGCGCCGTGGCATCCCGGTGGCTCTGCACACCCCGTCCGAGGTCAAGGCAGCCGTGACGGGAAGCGGGACCTCGAACAAGGATGCGGTCACCAAGCTGGTGACCAAGATCCTCCGGCTGGACGCGCCTCCGCGCCCTGCCGACGCCGCCGACGCCCTTGCGTTGGCCATCACCCACGCCTGGCGGGCCGGCAGCGGGGCCGCCGTAGCCACGACTGGGCCGGGCAGCCAGTCCCTCACTCCGGCGCAGCGGGCGTGGGCGGACGCGGAGGCAAAAGCGCGCCGTGCGCGCTGAATGTCCGGCTGTGACGCCGCGGGGCTTGGTAGGGTATTCGTAGATATGTTCGGATAGCCGGCGTGCCCGGCTGTACGTTCTTTCATCACCCAGTTGTAGACGCCAGTTAGACCAGGAGCCCGGCCTTGATCAGTTTTCTTCGCGGAACCGTTGCGCATGTTGGCCTGTCCTCCGCCGTGATCGACCTCAACGGCGCCGGCATGAGCGTCAACGCCACACCGCAGACCCTCAGCGGCCTCCGGGTGGGTGAGGAGGGAAAGCTATTCACGTCCCTGATCGTGCGGGAAGACTCGCTGACCCTGTTCGGCTTCGCCAGCGATGACGAACGCGAGGTGTTTGATGTGCTCCTCAGCGTCAGCGGAGTCGGTCCCCGCCTCGCACTGGCGGTGCTGGCCGTCCACGAGCCCGAAGCCATCCGGGTGGCCGCCCACTCCGGCGACGGCAAGGCCTTCACGAAGGTCCCCGGCATCGGACCGAAGGTGGCCGGCCGGATCGTGCTCGAACTAGCCGGCAAGCTTGTGCCGCACGGCACCGCCGGCGCGCCTGTCGCGGCCGTGTCCGCCGAATCCGTCTGGAAGCCGCAGGTGGTGGCCGCGATGACCAGCCTGGGCTGGTCCGAAAAGGATGCCACGGCCAGCATCGACAAGTCCCTTGCCGATTCCCCGGACCTCGCGGCGAACGGCAATGTGGCGGAGATTCTCCGCGCGACGCTGCGCTGGCTGGGCCAGGACGGCGCCCGCGCCGGGAACCGGGTAGGCGCGCGTGGCTGAGCCGTCGATCGTCGCCGGGGGAGAGGAACCGGAGGAGCGGGTCATCGAAGCCGCCCTGCGGCCCAAGAACCTGCACGACTTCGTGGGCCAGCACCGGGTCCGCAAGCAGCTCTCCCTCGTGTTGGAGGCCTCGCGCATGCGTGGGCGCAGCGCGGACCACGTGCTGCTCTCGGGCCCTCCCGGCCTGGGCAAGACCACACTGTCCATGATCATCGCCGCCGAAATGAACGTTCCGCTGCGGATCAGCAGCGGCCCGGCCATCCAACACGCGGGCGACCTTGCGGCCATCCTGTCCTCACTCTCTGAGGGCGAGGTCCTGTTCCTGGATGAAATCCACCGCATGTCCCGGCCGGCCGAGGAAATGCTGTACATGGCGATGGAAGATTTCCGCGTCGATATCGTCGTCGGCAAGGGCGCCGGCGCCACGGCCATTCCGCTGGAGCTGCCGCCCTTCACGCTCGTCGGCGCCACCACGCGGGCCGGCCTCCTTCCCGGCCCGCTGCGGGACCGGTTCGGTTTCACCGGCCACCTCGAGTTTTACTCCGTCGAGGAGCTGGAACTGGTCCTGCGCCGCTCCGCCGGCCTGCTGGACCTGAAGGTCAACTCCGCCGGATTCAGCGAGATTGCCGGCCGGTCCCGGGGCACGCCGCGCATCGCCAACCGGCTCCTGCGCCGGGTCCGGGACTGGGCGCTCGTGCACGGCATCGAGCAAATCGACGCGCGGGCGGCCTCCGCGGCCCTGGACATGTATGAGGTGGACAAGCGGGGCCTGGACCGGCTGGACCGTGCCGTTCTCGAGGCCCTCATCACCAAGTTCGGCGGCGGCCCGGTAGGCCTGTCCACGCTCGCGATCGCCGTCGGCGAGGAAACGGAGACCGTGGAAACGGTCGCCGAGCCCTATCTGGTGCGCGAAGGACTCCTGGGCCGGACGCCGCGCGGCCGGATAGCCCTGGCGCCGGCATGGACGCACCTGGGCTTCGCCATTCCGGCCGGCGCCTTCGGCCAGGACCCGCTGGAACTGTTCCAGGCCGACGAGCCGGGCGAGAGCCCGATCGGCGGGTCCGGTGGGGATCTCGGCGAAGAAACCGATCCTCAGTGGATCCGAAACAGCCGCTAGCACCGTTCTTTCAGCTTTTCCCTTTAGACTGGTATGACGCTCGGCACGTCCGGGTTTTGTTTCCGTGGGCGGAGAGCAGGTAGCCGCCGGCGGTCTGGGGGACGGTCTCGCGGCCAGTTTGCTGCGCAGACCCCTGCCCGCGCCGTCAGGAGCAAACGGACGTTGCTGAAAAACAGCTATGCAAGTACAGAACGGAACTTTCCCCTTGGATCTAATGACAATTCTCCTGTTCGTGATGCTTGGCGTGTTCGTCTTCATGATGTTCCGCCGCAACAAGAAAACGCAGCAGCAGCAGGCGCAGCTCCAGTCGAAGTTCGGCCCGGGCGTCGAGGTCATGACGAGTTTCGGGCTGTTCGGCCGGATCGTCGACATTGACGAAGCGGAGAACAAGGTCACGCTTGAGCTTTCCCCGGGCAACACGGCCACGGTGCACCGCCAGGCCGTCACCAAAATTGTGGAGCCGGTTGTCGCCGCCGAGGAGCCCACGGTCGTTCCCGACGACGCGTCCTCGCTGACCACCGAGAAGCTGGGTGCTGAGGGGACCGACGCCAGCGCCCCCGTCCACGACGCGCCGCGCACCGAAACGCCCGAGGAAACCCTGCGCCGCCTCAACGACGAAGGCAAAAAAGACAGCTAGTCTGCCTACCTGAGCTATCCCGCGAAGCAACGGTTGCGGGCATCCGTCGGCGGGGCCCAGAGCCCGCGCCGGCGGATCCGCCGTAAATAATAGAAAGATCGACAATGGCACGAACTGGCCCCAAAAACTCAGCCATCAGGATGCTGGTCTGGCTTGGCGTAATCATCGCCGCCATGACGGCTGTCCTGGCGGGCGGCACGATGGCCGGCCAGGCGGGCTGGGCTCCAAAGCTCGCACTGGACCTTGAAGGTGGCACCCAGATGATCCTGGCGCCCAAGGTTGAGGGCGGTTCGGGTATCACCGAAGACCAGCTCAACCAGGCCGTGGCGATCATTCGCCAGCGCGTGGACGGCTCAGGCGTCGCGGAAGCGGAAATCAGCACGCAGTCCGGCCGCAACGTCGTCGTCAGCCTCCCGGGAACCCCTGCCAAGGAAACCCGTGCGCTGATCCAGGCTTCCGCCGACATGAACTTCCGCCCGGTCATCCAGACCGGCCCCGGCGCAGCGGTCCCCGCCGCCTCCAGGACCCCGGATGCCCAGCTGCCGAAGCCGACAGCCGCGCCCGCCAACAGCAGCGACGAGAACTGGATTACCCCCGAGGTCTACAAGCAGTTCGAGGCCCTCGACTGCGACAACCCCTCCCAGGACAAGCAGCAGCGCTCCGACCCGACCAAGCCGCTGGTGACCTGCGAGCCGGCCTCGGCCAAGTCGCCGGCCATCAAGTACATCCTCGGTCCGGTGGAGGTGAAGGGCTCGAACATCAAGTCCTCCTCGTTCCAGCTGCAGCGCGGCGCACAGGGTGCCGTGACCAATGAATGGGCCGTCAACATCCAGTTCGATGACGCGGGCACCACCAAGTTCAAGGAAATCACCGAGCGCCTGTACCAGTTCTACGCCGCCGGCGGCGGCCAGACCGGCTCGGATCCGAAATCCCAGTTCGCAATCGTCCTGGACGACCAGGTCATCTCCGCCCCGCGCTCCCTCGCCGTCATCACCGACGGCCGGCCGCAGATCACCGGCGGATTCACCGAGGAGTCGGCCAAGGCCCTCTCCGACCAGCTCCGTTTCGGTGCCCTGCCGATCAGCTTCGAAATCCAGAGCGAACAGCAGATCTCGGCAACCCTCGGCGGTGAGCAGCTCCGCATGGGTATGCTCGCCGGCGTGATCGGCCTCCTGTTGGTGTTTGTCTACTCGCTGTTCCAATACCGGGCCCTTGGCCTCGTGACCGTGGCATCCCTCGTGATCGCCGGGGTGCTGACGTTCCTGGCCATCGCCATCCTCGGCTGGACCGAAAACTACCGGCTTTCGCTCGCCGGCGTCGCGGGCCTGATCGTGGCCATCGGCCAGACAGCCGACTCGTTCATCGTCTACTTCGAACGCATCCGCGATGAGCTCCGCGAAGGCCGCGGCCTGGTCTCGGCCGTCGAAAACGGCTGGAAGCGGGCCAAGCGCACCATTCTCGCGTCCAAGGCCGTGAACCTCCTCGCGGCCGTCGTGCTGTTCTTCGTGGCGGTGGGCAACGTCCGCGGCTTCGCGTTCACCCTCGGCCTCACCGCGATAGCCGACCTCATCGTCGTCTTCATGTTCACCCACCCCACCCTGCAGCTGCTGGCCCGGACCAAGTTCTTCGGCGAAGGCCACCGGTTCTCGGGCCTGGACCCGAAGCGCCTCGGCGCCGTCCCGCTGTACCGCGGTGCCGGCCGGGTCCGTACCCCGGAGGACAAGCCCGTGGCAGTGGTGCGCGCGAAGAACACCGGCGCCGCCGCCGAGGCAGAACGCCGGATGACCATTGCAGAACGCCGCCTCGCCGAAAAGCAGGAGCAGGCACAACAGGCACAGCTCGCCGGTACCTCCAAGAGCGCGTCCAAGGAGGGCAAGTAAATGGTCAACTTCTCAACATTCGGCAATGAGCTGTACACGGGCAAGCGCTCGTACGACTTCGTCGGCTACAGGAGGCTGTGGTTCCTGATTGCCGGGATCGCCGTCGCCCTCTCCATCCTGATCCCGGTCGCCAAGGGTGGGTTCAACCTCGGCATCGAGTTCCGCGGCGGCTCCGAGTTCACGGTCTCCAACGTCAAGACCACCGAGGCCTCCCTCGGCGAGAAGGCCGTCAAGGACGTCGTGTCGGGATCCGTGCCGCGCGTGGCTAACGTCGCGGGTACCACCATGCGCATCCAGACGGACAAGCTCTCCGACGACGAGACGCTGCAGATTAAGGAAGGCCTCACCAAGGCCTACGGCGTGACCGATAACGAAGTCACCTCGACCTTCGTCGGCCCCACCTGGGGTGCGGACGTCACGAAGCAGGCGCTGATGGGCCTGGCAATCTTTGTGGGCCTGGCCGCCGTCCTGATGGCGCTCTACTTCCGGACCTGGAAGATGTCGCTCTCGGCACTTGTCGGCATGGCCGTCACGATGTTCGTGACCGCCGGTGTTTACGGCCTCAGCGACTTCGAAGTAACGCCGTCGGCCATCATCGGCTTCCTCACGGTGCTCAGCTACTCGCTGTACGACACCGTGGTGGTGTTCGACAAGATCCGGGAGAACACCTCGGACATGCAGGCCTCCACCCGGCGGACCTTCGCCGAAGAGGTCAACCTCGCCATCAACCAGACCCTGGTCCGGTCCATCAACACCATGGTGGTGGCCATCCTGCCGGTCGGTGCGATCCTCTTCATCGGGGCCGGGCTGCTCGGTGCCGGAACGCTGCGGGACCTGTCCCTGGCGCTGTTCGTGGGCATCCTGGTGGGCACTGCCGCCACGATCTTCATCGCGGCTCCGCTTTACGCCGCGCTGCGGCAGGGCGAACCCGACCTGGTCAAGCAGGCCAAACGGGTGGAACAGAGGCGTGCTGACGCGGCAGCCAAGGCCGAGTCGCCGGCGTCGCCCGCCACGGCCTGAACCGTCCCCAGCGGCCACAAACGGGCCGGAGACCGTCGTTTTCGACGGCCTCCGGCCCGTCGCCGTATCCCCGCCGGTTATCGAAGTATCCTGCTGCGGGAATACACTTGAATAATTAACCGGTCGCGAGAGGTGCTCCATTGGAAGAACGTTCGACGCCGGTGCCGGAGGCACCTGCGGACAAGGGCCAAGGCCAGGGTTCACAGACTGGCCTGGTGGTTCCCGGACGCCCCGATGTTCCCGTGCCGGTGGACAACTCCGGTGCCCGGCCCACTTTTCCCGGCCGGCGCGAGCGCACGAGGTCCCGACTTGCCCGGCTGACGGGCCGTGGCACTCCGGCCTACTCGCCGATTTTGGAGCCGTTGCTGCGCACTGTGCGCGCCAACAACCCCAAAGAGGATTTCGATCTCATCCAGCGTGCCTTCGTGGTCGCCGAGCGCTGCCACCGGGGCCAGAAGCGCAAGAGCGGCGACCCGTACATCACCCACCCCGTCGCGGTGGCCACCATCCTCGCCGAACTCGGCCTCAGCGGCACCACGCTGGCCGCGGCCCTGCTGCACGACACCGTCGAAGACACGTCCTACACCCTCGCCGACCTCAAGACCGAGTTCGGCCCGGAAGTGGCCATGCTGGTGGACGGCGTCACGAAGCTGGACAAGGTCAGCTTCGGTGAGGCGGCCCAGTCCGAGACCGTGCGCAAGATGGTCGTCGCGATGGCCAAGGACATCCGCGTCCTGATGATCAAACTCGCCGACCGGCTCCACAATGCCCGTACGTGGCGTTTTGTCTCGGCTGAGTCCTCGGCCCGCAAGGCCCGGGAGACGCTGGAAATCTTCGCGCCGCTGGCCCACCGGCTTGGCATGAATACCATCAAGTGGGAGCTGGAGGATCTTTCCTTCGCTGCCCTCTATCCCAAGGTGTACGAGGAAATCGTGCGCATGGTGGGGGACCGGACCCCGGAACGCGAAAAGAACCTGGCGGTCATCCGCAACCAGATCACCGAGGACCTCAGGGCCGCGAAGATCAAGGCCACGATCACCGGGCGGCCAAAGCACTACTACTCGATCTATCAGAAGATGATCGTCCGCGACAAAGACTTCGACGACATCAACGACCTCATGGGCGTGCGCGTCCTGGTCGATTCTGTCCGGGACTGTTACGCGGCCCTGGGCGCGATGCACTCGCGCTGGAACCCCCTTCCCGGGCGGTTCAAGGACTACATCGCGATGCCCAAGTTCAACATGTACCAGTCGCTGCACACCACGGTGATCGGTCCCGGCGGCAAGCCGGTGGAAATCCAGATCCGCACCCACGAGATGCACCGCCGGGCCGAGTACGGCGTCGCCGCGCACTGGAAGTACAAGGACCAGCCGAACCGGACGGCGGCCGGCCCCGGCAGCCCGCGCGACGGCGACATGGGCTGGCTGCGTTCCCTCGTGGACTGGCAGCAGGAAACGTCGGACCCCGGCGAATTCCTTGACTCCCTGCGCTTTGAAATCAACGCCCGGGAAGTGTTCGTCTTCACCCCCAAGGGCGAGGTCATGGCACTCCCCGCCGGGTCCACGCCCGTCGACTTCGCGTACGCCGTGCACACCGAGGTGGGCCACCGGACTATCGGCGCACGCGTCAACGGCAAGCTCGTTCCGCTCAACAGCGAACTGAACCACGGCGACTGGGTCGAGATCTTCACCTCGAAGGCCGAAGGCGCCGGCCCCAGCCAGGACTGGCAGCACTTCGTCAAGAGTGCCCGGGCCCGGAACAAGATCAGGCAATGGTTCAGCAAGGAACGCCGCGAGGAAGCGATTGACCGCGGCAAGGACCTCCTGACCAAAGCGATGCGGAAGCAAAACCTTCCACTGCAGCGGCTCATGACCCACGACGCCCTCGCTGCGATCGCAGAGGACTTCAAATACGCTGACATCTCCGGGCTCTACGCCGGCGTGGGCGACGGCCATACCTCCGCCCAGTCCGTGATGGAACGCCTGGTGGAGAGCCTGGGCGGGAATGAGCACCCGGACGATGCCCTCACCGAGGTCTCCATCCCCACCCAGGTCAGCAAGGCCCGGTTCTCCGATTCCGGCGTCGTTGTCCGCGGCGTGGACGATGTCTGGGTCAAGCTCGCCCGGTGCTGCACGCCGGTCCCGCCGGATCCGATCCTGGGCTTCGTCACCCGTGGCTCCGGGGTCTCCGTGCACCGGACCGACTGCACCAACGTGAGCGGCCTGATGGACCAGCCGGACAGGATCGTGGAGGTGGACTGGGCCCCCACACAGTCCAGCGTGTTCCTGGTGGAGATCCAGGTCGAGGCGCTGGACCGCAAATCGTTGCTCTCCGACGTCACCCGGGTGCTCTCGGAAAACCACGTCAACATCCTGGCGGCGAGCGTGCACACGTCCACGGACCGGGTGGCAATCTCCAAGTTTGCCTTCGAGATGGGCGACCCGAAGTACCTTAGCCACGTGCTCAGCGCGGTCCGCAGGATCGACGGCGTCTTCGACGTGTACCGCACCACCGGAAACCGCCGCCGCAGCTGACCCGGCAGTTCAGGCCTCGGTCCAGGCTTACTGGACGGGATCTTCTGGCGCCGCCGGCTCTGCCGCGAGGGCGGCGAGCTTCGCCAGGGCCGCCCGCTTATGCGGAACGCGCGGACTCGCCTCCACGGCGAGCCTGAGCAGCCGCAGGCGGACGCCCAGCTCGGGACGAGCCAACAGCGCCCTGAGGGCCGGCACGGCCCGCTCCGCGTCCACGTGCATCGCCACGTCCACCGCCGTGCGCAGCGGGCTGGACACCATCAGGCCTCCCATGCTCACGACGTCGAACGGCCCCAGCCGAACTTCGTGGAAGGTGCAGCCGCGCACGGACCGCAGACTGGAAATCCGCCGGTTGGCGTCAACCAGCAGCGCCAGGCGGTCCGGTTCCGTGGCACACCCATAGATCCATGCCGCGGTCATCCGGCCAGCCACGACCCGCTGCCGGATCGCCGGCGCCACCACCAGGGCCGCGGCCCGCGCGCGAAGCTGGGGACTGGCATGGGATCCGGGCGGCAGGTAGCCGCGCTGATACAGCTGCGTCAGCACGCCGTCGGCGGCCATGGCCTGCAGCTCCGGCCAGGAGAACAGCGCGCCGGGGGAGTAGAGCTCGCAGTGTTCCGGCCCCGGACCTGGACTTGGAGTCCCCGGCACCGGAGCTCCCGGCACCAGGGCGTGCCGGCCCGGATCCGGCGGAGCGGTGGGAGCGCGGGGCATGATTACCATTCCGCCATCGTTCCCGGTTCCCCGGACATAGAACAGGCCCCGTACCGGTCATGTGGATAACCGAAACGGGGCCTGGACTGACCTGCTGGTGTACTTCGTACTGGGGTGCCGTGTGCCTAGGAGAGTTCGCTCGCTGAGCGTTCGAGCTGCTCCAGCCAGGCCTGGCGTGCCTCGAGGGCTTCCCGGGCGGCCTTGATCTTGCGCTCGTCGCCGGCCTTCTCCGCCTTGGCCAGATCTTCCTTGAGGCCGGCAATAGCGGCCTCGAGCTGGGTGAGGGCGCTGTTGGTGCGCGCCTTCGTCTCCGGGTTGGAACGCTTCCAGTTTTCGTCCTCGGCGTGGCGGACAGCGTCCTCCACCTTCCGCAGACCGGCTTCGATGCGGCCCATGTCGGCGCGCGGCACCTTGCCGGCCTCTTCCCAGCGGTCCCGGATGGACTGCAGCGACTTCTTGGCTGCCGCGAGATCCTTGATCGGCAGGAGCTCGTTGGCTTCCACCAGGAGCGCTTCCTTTACCACCAGGTTCGCACCGTACTCCTGGTCGATCTCGTCGTTGGCTGCCTGGCGGTTGGTGAAGAAGACGTCCTGGGCGGCGCGGAAGCGGGCCCACAGCGCGTCGTCGTCCTTGCGGCTGGCGCGGGGTGAGGCTTTCCACTCATCCATCAGGCGGCGGTACTCGCCGGCGGCAAAACCCCAGTCGGTCGAGGAGGAAAGGGCCTCGGCCTCGGTGATCAGCTTCTCCTTTGCGGCCTTGGCCGCCGAATTGTTGCTGTCCAGCTGGGAGAAGTACGCGCGGCGGTGCCGGTCAAACACCGTGCGGGCGGCGCGGAATCGCTTCCACAGTGCGTCCTCGTTGCTGCGGCCGAGCCGGACGCCGCTCTTCTGGGCGGTCTTCCAGCTCTCGAAGAGTTCGTTCATCCGCGCGCTGGAGGTCTTCCACTGGATCTGCGCGGGATCGTGGCCGGCAATTTCCTCGGCCTCGGCCACGATGGCCTCGCGGGCGGCAAGCTCAGCGGCGCGGACAGCGTCGTGCTCGGCCTTCTCAGCCTTTTCCAGCTCGCCGATCTGTGTCACCAGAGCGTCCAGCCGGGCCTCGGCGGAGCGGATGTCGCCCACCATGTTCCGCTCGGCGAGCTGCTCGCGCAGGTGCGTGACGGTCTTCTGCATGTCCGCGGTGGGCGCCTTGGAGCTCACCCGCTGTTCCAGCAGGACGATCTGGGCCACGACGTCCTCGAACTTCCGGGCGAAGTAGCCCAGGGCCTCGTCCTCGCTGACACCCGGGTACTGGCCTACGGGGTATTCCGTGCCGTCAACGGTCAGGAAGACGTGGCCGTCGCCTTCAACACGGCCCCAGCGGGCCGCTTCGGCCAGTGAAGCTGCGGAGGACACGGCCGCCGGGGCCGGAGCCGGTGCGGCCGCGGACGGCTTGGCCTTCGGCCGGCCGGCAAACGCTGCCGGGCTCGGCGCGGGACGCGCGGCCGGCGCGGGACCCGGCGTCGGAACCGGGGCGGCGGTGGCTGCAGCTTGGTCAACAGGCTCGGCCGTCTCCGCCGGCTCGGCAGGTTCTGCCGGAACGGCCGTCTCCGCCGGCTCGGCAGGTTCTGCCGGAACGGCGGGCACAGTGGCCTCGGATGCCTCGGCGGGTGCCTCGGCGGGTTCCTCGCTGGTCGCGGTTGGGGCCTCGGGTGCCGCAGTCTCGCCGTCGGCGTCTACGGCAGCGCCTGCACTCTCGGCGGGGGTCGCCTCGGTTTCGGTTTCGTTGGCAGCTGCTGTTGCCAATGTTTCGTCGGATTTCTGACTGTCTGTCACCGCTAGAAGTCTTTCGCTTGGAGGGAAATACCGGGACCAGGGCCTTGGGGGCCGCGGCTGGTTACTTCAGTGAGAACGAGTCTATCGTGACTGGTTCCGCAGGTGCGCCGTCGGTGGCGTTGTCGCCGGGCTTCAGTCCGGCAGCGGCAATACCGCCCACCACGTCGAGTCCAGAGGTCACCTTGCCCACCACCGTATAGCCCCCGGCGGCATCCGCTGGAATGACGGTGTCCTTGTACACAATGAAGAATTGGGTGCCGTTACCGTTGGCGTTCCCGCCGGTCCGGGCCACTGCGATGGTTCCGGCGGGGTACTTGTTGTCCGTCGGGGTGTTTTCCAGCGGGCCCCAGGTGTAGCTCGGATCGCTGCTGCCGTCACCTGCCTTGGAACCGCACTGGAGTACGCCGAAGTTCTCCGCCGTGGTCAGCCGGTGGCAGCTGACGCCGTCGTAGAACTTTTGGTCGGCAAGGGATTTGAAGACCGCCGCGGCCTGGGGGGCCTTCGTGCCGTCGAGTTCGACGCCGAGCGTGCCGCGGTTCAGCTTGAGCTCGCCCGTGAACGTCTTGCCCGCGGCAGTCTCCGGCTTGGGGATGTTCGCACCGTTCGTCGGGGCCGCTGTGGGTGAGGCGGACGCCGACGGGCTGTTCAGTCCCTCCTGCGCGGCCGCGAATTCCTCTTCGGTTGGGTTTGAGGCGAAGGCGGTCAGCTGAAGCACCAAGGCCAGGCCAATTGCGGCCGTGCCGGCGCTGATGGCGAAGACGTTGTCGCGCTTGCGGCGCTTGTCCTGGTCCCGGCGCAGGCCGCGCCTGGCCTCCATCTGCTGGACGCGCCGCTTCGCCTCGCGTGCGCTGCGTGAACTGGCCGCCAAAGGTCCTCCTGGTTGTATGGCCGCCACCATGACGGGGCCGTAGGCGCCGTCGCGGTAGCAGCAGCAAGCTGCCGGCAGTCCCGCAGGGTCCGGCTCCGTTGGAAGAAGCGGGCGCCGAACGCATAAACTGACTGCCGCACACAGTTTATGCACGACTGGCCGGTCTGCCGCTTATCTTCGTTACGTTTCGACAGAGAGAATGCCGCCTGACGCCCGCGCCCGAAGATACTGCAGTAGCAACGCGATACCGCAGTGGTAACCAGAGGAGAAAATTTCACCATGGCACGCACAGCCTCCCTGTCAGGATTCCCCGAGTGGCTTCCCGAGGAGCGGCTGGTGGAACTCCATGTGCTGGACACGCTGCGCCGGACCTTCGAGCTCCATGGTTTCTCCTCGATCGAGACCCGCGCCGTGGAGACGGTGGGCCAGTTGCTGCGCAAGGGGGAAATCGATAAAGAGGTCTACGGCCTGAGCCGGCTCCAGGACGATGAGGACTCCGCGGCCAAGGTTGACCCGCATGCCCTTGCCCTGCACTTCGACCTCACCGTGCCCTTCGCCCGGTATGTCGTGGAAAACGCCGGCTACCTGGCGTTCCCGTTCCGCCGTTACCAGATCCAGAAGGTCTGGCGCGGCGAACGTCCCCAGGAGGGACGGGCCCGCGAGTTCACCCAGGCGGACATCGACGTCGTCGGCGACGGCGAACTGCCGTTCCGGTACGACGTTGAAATCGCGCTGGTGATTGCCGAGGCGCTCAACGCGCTGCCCATCCCCGACTTCCTGCTGCGGATCAACAACCGCAAGCTGGCCGAGGGCTTCTACACCGGGATCGGCCTCACGGACACCGCGGGCGTCCTGCGCAGCATCGACAAACTCGAGAAGGTCGGGCCGGCGAAGGTGGCCGAGTTGCTCAAGGAGGAACTCGGCGCCACTGACGATCAGGCGCAGGCTGCCCTGAAGCTCGCGGGCATCCGCACCACGGACACGTCCTTTGTGGAGCAGGTCCGGGCGCTCGGCGTCACCAACGAGCTGTTGGAGGAAGGCCTGAACGAGCTGGAGCAGGTCATTGCGGCCGCCGTCCAGCACGCGCCGGGACGGGTCGTCGCCGATCTCAGCATCGCCCGCGGCCTCGATTACTACACCGGCACCGTGGTGGAAACCGTCTTGGTGGGGCACGAGCAGCTGGGCTCGATCTGCTCCGGCGGCCGCTACGACGCACTGGCGAGCAAGGGCAACCGCAAGTTCCCCGGCGTCGGCCTCTCGATCGGCGTGACCCGGCTGGTGTCGCGGATACTGAGCCAGGACCTGGCCAAAGCCACCCGCTCCGTGCCGACCGCCGTGCTGGTGACGCTCAACAACGACGACAGCTGGGCCGCCGCACAGGATGTCGCCGCGCAGCTGCGCAGCCGGGGCATCGCCACGGAGGTCGCCGCGAAGGCCGAGAAGTTCGGCAAGCAGATCAAGTTCGCCGACCGTCGCGGCATTCCGTTTGTCTGGTTCACTGACGACGACGGCAAGCACCAGGTCAAAGACATCCGCACGGGCGAGCAGTACGACGCCGACCCGGACTCGTGGACGCCCTCCGAGGAGGACCTGCACGTGCGCGTAGTCGCCGCGGGCTAGGACTTCCGGGCAGGCCCGTTAGTGTCCCGCGTCCTGCGCACCAGCAGGACGAGGAACCGCCCGGCCACCCCTGCCGCCAGCACCGCCGCCATGAACAGCACGGAGGCCGGCGGCAGGGTGACGGCCAGGACCAGGCAGCCGAGGAAGCCCAGCACATTGAGCCAGCGCGGCGCATGCCAGGGGCGGCCGGCCAGCGTGAAAGCCGCGGCGTTGGTCACGGCGTAATAGACCAGCACGCCGAAGCTGGAAAAGCCGACCACGGTCATCACGTCGGTGCTCAGCAGCAGGACCACGACGGCGGCGGCGACGGCCAGTTCCGCCGTGAACGGGACGGTGCGGGCGCGGCCCACCCTGGCCAGCGGGGCGGGCAGGTCCCGTTCCCGCGCCATCGCCAACGTGGTCCGGCCGACCCCGGTGATCAGGGCCAGCAGCGCGCCGAGGCCGGCCGCCGCCGCTCCGGCCTGGACGAACGGGACGCCGGCGCCGAGGCGGGAGACCGCCACCGCGTCCAGCAGCGGCGCCGTCGAACCCGCCAGCTGCTGCGGGGGCAGGTGCCACTGCAGCAGCGCGGCCAGGCCAAGGTAGATCACGAAGGCCCCGGCCAGTGCGGCCAGGATGGCCCGCGGGATCGTACGGGCGGGATCCTTGACCTCCTCGCCGAGGGTGGCGATCCGCGCATAACCCGCGAAGGCGAAGAACATCAGCCCCGCCGCGGGAAGGACGCCCCAGCCGCCGGAGGGCGGCGCGGGATAGGCCGGCGCCGCCGACACGGCGGGGGCGCCCGCCGGGTGCGGACCGAGCAGGGAGGCCACGGCGACGAAGACGAGCGTGGCCAACACGACGGCCAGCAGGATCCTGGTCAGCAGCGCGGTCCGCGTGATGCCGAGCAGATTAACTCCCGTGAGGACGACGACGCCGGCGACCGCCAGCGGCGTGGCATAGGCCGGCGCCACGTAGTGCCCAAACGTCAGCGCCATCGCCGCGCAGGACGCCGTCTTACCCGTGATGAAGCCCCAGCCCGCAATGAAGCCCGGCCACTGGCCGAGCTGCCGGCGCCCATACACGTAAGTTCCCCCGCTGTCGGGGTACCTCGCCGCCAACTGCGCCGACGCGACGGCATTGCAGTAGGCGATGACGCCGGCCACGGCCACGGCAAGTGTCAGCAGCGGCCCGGCCAGGGCTGCGGCGGGGGAGAACACGACGAACACGCCGGCGCCCAGCATCGAACCCAGGCCGATTGCCGTGGAATCGAACACGCCGAGGCGGCGCTGCAGCCGCTGGGGTGGCCGCTGCGGACCAGGCCGGCCGCCGGGCTGATCGCGGTGCTGACCGGGGGGCTGGTCGCCGGGCTGGGTTCCGTTGCGCCGGGTTGCCATGGCAAAAGGGGCCTTTCCAACGGGTAAACTCGAACGGGATCGTTCCCGTAGCGATCATATTAGAACGTCATTGTTTTGTTATCGCTTTTGATTTTCCCTCTGTCTTCTTCAGAAAGGCGTGCTGTGCTGCGCACACATGACCTCGGATCACTTCGCTCCGAGCACATTGGACAAACCGTAACCCTCGCCGGCTGGGTCGGCCGGCGTCGTGACCACGGTGGTGTCGCATTCGTTGACCTGCGCGACGCGTCCGGCGTCGCCCAGGTTGTGGTCCGTGAAGAAGAGGTCTTCCACGGACTGCGCAACGAGTATGTGCTGCAGATCGTCGGCACCGTCTCCCAGCGTCCCGACGGCAACGAGAACCCGGCGCTTCCCACCGGCGAGATCGAGGTCATGGCCGAGAAGGTCACGATCCTCAACACCTCGGATCCGCTGCCGTTCCAGATCGACGAACACGTTGAGGTGGGCGAGGAAGCACGCCTGAAGCACCGCTACCTGGACCTGCGCCGCCCCGGCCCCGCCCGTAACCTGCGCCTGCGTTCGGAAGCCAACCGGGTGGCCCGCGAACTGCTCCACCAGGACGGCTACGTGGAGATCGAAACCCCCACGCTGACCCGTTCGACGCCGGAAGGCGCCCGCGACTTTGTGGTTCCCGCCCGCCTCGCGCCGGGTTCCTGGTACGCGCTGCCGCAGTCCCCGCAGCTGTTCAAGCAGCTCCTTCAGGTGGGCGGCTTCGAAAAGTACTACCAGATCGCCCGTTGCTACCGCGATGAAGACTTCCGAGCGGACCGCCAGCCGGAATTCACCCAGCTGGACATCGAGGCCAGCTTCGTGGAGCAGGACGACATCATCCGTCTGGGCGAGAACATCGTCAAGGCCCTGTGGAAGCTGATCGACGTCGAGATCCCGACGCCGATCCAGCGCATCACCTACCACGACGCCATGGCCCGCTACGGCTCGGACAAGCCGGACCTGCGCTTCGGCCAGGAACTCACCGAGCTGACCGAATTCTTCAAGGACACCAACTTTGGTGTCTTCAAGGCGCCCTACGTCGGCGCCGTCGTCATGCCCGGCGGCGCCTCCCAGGCCCGCCGGGCCCTCGACGCCTGGCAGGAGTGGGCCAAGCAGCGCGGCGCCAAGGGCCTGGCGTACGTCCTGTACAAGGAAGACGGCGAACTCGCCGGTCCCGTCGCCAAGAACCTCACCGAGACCGAGCGGGCGGGCCTCGCCGACGCCGTCGGCGCCAAGCCCGGTGACTGCATCTTCTTCGCAGCCGGCGAGAAGACACCGTCCCGCGCGCTCCTCGGCGCTGCCCGCGTCGAGATCGGCCACCGCACCGGGCTCATCAACCCCGCTGACTGGGCCTTCTGCTGGGTCGTGGACGCGCCGATGTTCGAGCCGGCCGCCGCTGCGGTCGCCTCCGGCGACGTCGCCGTCGGCGCAGGCAAGTGGACCGCCGTCCACCACGCGTTCACCTCGCCCAAGCCCGAGTTCATGGACTCCTTCGACGCCGATCCCGAATCGGCGCTGTCCTACGCCTACGACATCGTCTGCAACGGCAACGAAATTGGCGGCGGCTCGATCCGTATCCACGAGCGCGACGTCCAGGAACGCGTCTTCGAGCTCATGGGCCTGGACAAGGAAGACGCCCAGACCAAGTTCGGCTTCCTGCTGGAGGGCTTCAAGTTCGGAGCCCCTCCGCACGGCGGCATCGCCTTCGGCTGGGACCGCGTGGTTGCCCTGTTGGCCGGTGTGGAGTCCATCCGCGACGTCATCGCGTTCCCGAAGTCCGGCGGCGGCTTCGACCCGCTGACCCAGGCTCCCGCTCCCATCACGGCCCAGCAGCGCAAGGAAGCAGGCGTCGACTTCAAGCCGCAGCCCAAGAAGCCTGAGGACGGCAGGGACTAGCCTGCGAGCTTCAGCGGCAGGGGCTCCCCTGGCAACCGGGGAGTCCCTGCCGTCTGTCATTAGTTGCCCGCATTCGTCCCGGACGGAGTAGCCCGATGAACCTGGACCCGCGCCCCGGGATGATTCCTGGATCCATCCCCGGGCTGGAGACGCTGATGGATGCAGCGTGGCCTGCCGCGGAGCGCGAGGAATCCGGCGGGTGGGTGCTGCGGGCGGCGTCAGGGGTGACCCAGCGGGCGAACTCGGTCTGGCCGAGGGATCCCGGCGAGGATCCGCACCGGCAGCTCGCCGCAGTCCGTGACGCCCGGCTTTGGTACCGCAGCCGGCGGCTTCCGCTCATCTTCCAAATTTTTGACGGCCCACGCCACGCGGCGCTCAACGCGGTGCTCGACGCCGAAGGGTTCACCCGGCAGTCCGAAACCTTGGTGCTGGTCCATGTTCCCGGTGCTGAGTCCGGCGTGGAGTCCGGCGTCGGGCCCGGCGCCCCCGAACCTGCCGTGGAAATTTCGGCCGGGCCGTCGGCGGAATGGCTGGAGCTGTGGTGGAGCGTCGACGGCCGCGGGGGAGCGGACGAGCTCGCCGTGGCCCGCGGCATTCTCGAAGGGTGCCCCTCGCTGTATGCTCTGGTGCGGGACGACGGCGGCGCGCCGGCCGCCGTCGCACGCCTCGCCTTGCCCAACACCGGCCCGTCCGGGCCCGGGTGGGGCGGGCTGTACTGCATGGCGACGCGTCCGGATGCACGGCGTCGGGGCTATGGCGGCCGGGTGGTCCGGGCGTTGCTGCACGAGGGCGGGGCCCGCGGCCTGGCGGGGTACTGGCTGCTGGTCATGGCCTCCAACGCCGGTGCCCGTGAGCTGTACGCCCGCGCCGGCTTCCGTGAAGCCGGCCGCTACCTCTACCGTCAGGACAGGCCCAAGCGGCACCTGACCGGCTGCTAAGGATTCCGGCTCCCGCCGTTCAGGTCACTCCGGTGTCGCGGGATGTCCCTCGGCTCAATGCTCACGCTCGAGGACAGCCTATGTCGCTATTTCTGTCGGTGCCTCCTGAGATGATCTGAGTGTGGAGAGCAGGACAGCGTTGAGCGCGGAGAGCGGTGCGGCGATAGAAGCCGTCGCCGCCTCGGTTGCCGCGCTTGCCGCCTTGGCCGGATCGGCCGCTAGCGACGATGCGCCTGCTGCCGACCCGGTGGGAGACGGCGATCCGCTGCGGCGGCTGGCGGACGGTTGCCTGGACGGGCTCGCCGAGGTCGCCCGGATGGAGGCCCGGACCGCGGCGTTGAGGGTGCGGCTGACCGCCGACTACGCGCAGGCAACCAGGTTCCTGGCGCCGCCGGCGCCGTCCGCCAGGGACCGCGCCGTACAGGAGATGGCCCTGGTGGCCGAGGTCGCCTGTGTCCTGACCGTCAGCGAACGCACCGCCGCGGCCCTGCTGTCCGAATCCCGGGCACTGACGACGGCGCTGCCGCTGACCCTGGCCGCCCTTGAGTCCGGGGCGATCTCCTGGGCCCACGCCCGGATCATCGTGGACGAAACCGCGTCCCTGGATGCGGCCGGGGCGGCCGGGCTCGAGGCGCACTTCCTGGACCCCGAAGCGCCGAACCCGGCCCGCGGCTGCCCGGCCGGGGACCTCGTGGCCTCCCGGTTCCGAGCCAAGGCCCGCACCTGGCGCGAACGCCACCACCCCGCCGGCATCGAGGCACGCCACGCCACGAGCGCCGCGGACCGGCGGGTCGAGTACACCCCGGACCGGGACGGCATGGCCTGGCTCTCGGCCTATTTCCCGGCCGACACCGCCGCGGGGATCTGGGAACGGGCCAC
>NZ_JBFTLP010000032.1:0-36299 GCF_056396505.1 Arthrobacter sp. 05T410
CGGTCTACGGCTCACCGGACGCCACGACCGTGCTCCGGTTCCAGGTCCCGGCAGCCCCGGCCGGGCAAACACTGACCGGCGCGATCCTGCGCATACGCACCACCAGCCTGGCCTCCGCCGGCTCCGCCAACACCCTCAACGTCCGCTCGGCAGCCGACTCCTGGTCCGAGACCGGAACCCTCTACGCCAACCGCCCCGCGGTTTCCGGGCCCACCCTCGGGTCCCTGCCCGGCGGCACGGCCGCCAACACGGCCTACGACATTCCCCTGGACACCAGCCTGATGGCCGGCTGGACCGGGTCCCGGACCCTGGCCCTGACCGGCACCGGCACCGACAGCTCCTGGTTCTGGTCACGCCAGGCCTCCGCCACGCTGCGCCCCACCCTCACCCTCACCTACACGGATGCCGCCCCTTCCGACACCACCGCGCCGGGCGCGCCCGGGGCTCTGGCCGCCACAGCCACCGGAACCGCCGTCGCCCTGTCCTGGACCGCCGCGACCGACAACACCGGCGTCACCGGCTACACCGTCCACCGCTCCACCACGGCAGGCTTCACCCCCGCCACCACCACCAAAATCGCCGACACCACCGGGCTCAGCTACACCGACACCAACCGCCCCGCCGGAACCTGGTACTACCGCGTCACCGCCACCGACGCCGCCGGCAACACCGGCCCCGGCTCCAACGAAGCCACCGCCACCACCCAGCCCGGTGCCGGCGGGACTGCGACTGTGCTGGCTGTCGGTGACATCGCCTGTGCCCCCGGCTCAGTTGTCACCACGTCGGTGTGCCGCCAGGGCGACGTGGCCGCGGTGGTCGCGGCCCAGTCGCCCGACAGGTTCATCGCCCTTGGGGACCTTCAATACCAGAACGCCACCCTTGCCGAGTTCATGGGGGCCGGCGCCTACAACGACACATTCGGCGCCCTGAAGGCCATCACCTCGCCGGTGCTCGGCAACCATGAATACCTTGACAACACCCGCGGCTATTTCGACTATTTCTATGGCCCCGGCGTCACCACGGGCGACTTCGGGACCCGAACGGACGGCTACTACTCGACGACGATCGGGGCCTGGACCTTCATCGCCCTGAACAGTGAATGCGGGCCCGGCGGGGTGAGCGGTGGATGCGGTGTCGGCAGCCCGCAATATTTGTGGCTGCAGGACCGTCTCACCAATTCCCCGACGGCGTGCACCCTCGTGGCGGCGCACCATCCACGCTGGTCAACGGGCGTAAACCACGGCTCCTACCCGGAACTGGGACCCATGTGGGACCTCATGGCCGCCCACGGTGTCGACGTCATGATTTCCGGGCACAACCACGTCAGCGAGATCTTCAAACCGATCGGCGCCTCCGGCTCAGGTGCGGTACCGGCGCTCTCCCCGACCGGGATCCGGTCCTTTACCGCGGGCGCCGGCGGGGCGGATCTCCAGGCGTTGTCGGCCAACACCGACCCCCTTCTGACCGCAATGGTGGCCCGTGGCCGAAGCGCCTTCGGGCCGCTCAAATTGACCCTGAACGCGTCGTCCTACTCCTGGCAGTTCCTCCCCCTTCCCGGCATGACGTTTACGAACGTGGGCACCACCGGTTCCTTCTCCGGCAGCGACACTTGTCACTGACACCCGCCTTCTCCCGCCGCCGCCACGCCCGGAATCCGGTCGATTTGGAATAGATTTCTACGCAGTGTAGAACTGAGGCATAGATAGTTGTATTTGAAATGCAAGTATCGCCGCGGACCCGGCTGAAGACGCCGGGCCACTACCTCAGGAGTCAACATGCTCTCGGACAAGTCCTTCCCCGTCATCGAGGCCACCCTGCCGCTGGTCGGTTCCCGGATCGGGGAGATCACCCCCAAGTTCTATGCCCGCCTCTTCGCCGCCCACCCCGAACTGCTGGACGGCCTGTTCAGCCGCTCCAACCAGCGCTCGGGCAATCAGCAGCAGGCCCTGGCCGGAAGCATCGCCGCCTTCGCCAGCCACCTGGTGAACAACCCGGACACCCTGCCGGAGACCGTGCTGTCCCGGATCGCGCACCGCCACGCTTCCCTCGGCATCACCGAACCGCAGTACCAGGTGGTCTACGAGCACCTCTTCGCCGCCATCGCCGATGACCTGGCCGAGGTCATCACCCCGGAAATCGCCGAAGCCTGGACCGAGGTCTACTGGCTCATGGCAGACGCCCTCATCAAGCTCGAGAAGGGCCTCTACGCCGCACAGGCCAACGCCAAGATGTGGACCCCCTGGAAGGTTGCCGCCAAGACTCCGGCCGGCACCGGCTCCATGACCTTCACGCTGGAACCGGCAGACGACACCCCCATCACCGCGGCGCTGCCGGGCCAGTACGTCAGCGTCAAGGTCACCCTTCCGGACGGGCTCCGCCAGGTCCGCCAGTACTCCCTCTCCGGCGACGCCGGCACCAGCCGCAGCTTCACCACCAAGCTCGACGACGGCGGCGAGGTCTCCCCCGTGCTGCACAACAACGTGGCCGTGGGCGACGTCATCGAAATCTCCAACCCCCACGGCGAAATCACGCTCAAGGAAGGCGACGGCCCCGTGGTCCTGGCCTCGGCCGGCATCGGCTGCACGCCCACGGCGTCCATCCTGCGCTCCCTGGCCGAGTCCGGCTCGGACCGCCAGGTCCTGGTGCTGCACGCTGAAAGCAACCTGGACAGCTGGGCGCTGCGCTCCCAGATGACAGACGACGTCGAACGCCTGGACGGCGCCGACCTGCAGCTCTGGCTCGAGCAGCCCGAAGCCGGTTCCAACGCGGGCTTCATGTCCCTGCGCGAGGTGGACCTCCCGGCCAACGCCTCGCTCTACCTGTGTGGCCCGCTGCCGTTCATGAAGAACATCCGCAACGAGGCCATCAACGCCGGCATCCCGGCCACGAAGATCCACTACGAGGTCTTCGGCCCGGATATCTGGCTCGCCAGCTAAAACACTCATCGACGGCGGCCCCGCATCTCTTCGTGAAGGTGGGGGCCGCCGTCGTGAAGCGGTGCAACGGAGCCCGCGCAGAGCGTCAACCCGCCGACGGCACCCCGGTGATCGCGTGGCCGAAGCGCAGGAGGTTGCCGGGGTCGTACGTGGACTTCGCGGACCGCATCCGCTCGTAGACCGCGGGCGTCCAGGCCCGGGCCCGGTCCTCCTCGTCGCCCGGTGCGCCATGGAAATTGACCAGCGTGTACCCGGTGGAGTGGGGAGCCATCGCGGCCAGGATCCCGCTGATGGAGGCCGATACGGCCTCGGCAAGGGGCGGTATGTTGAACCCGACGAGGAACAGCAGGAAGGCCGCGTCCCGCCCCGACACGGCGTCCGGCACCGCATCCGGCATAGCCCCCGGCCGGGACAGTGCAGTCCGGGCCAGCGCGCCGCCGAGCGGCCGCACCTCCACGAGCAGCAGCGGGCAGTCCGAACCGTCGCCGGTGAGCTCGAGCAGGTCAGCCACCGCCTCTTCGCCGAAATCCTTCAGGAGCGCGCCGCCGTCCATGAAGGGCAGCGGGTCCGCCGGGTCCATGTGGATCTGGTCAACGTCGAGGTAACTCATGGGCCCGGCCGTGTCCATCAATGGGGTCGAGACCGCCCGCATCGGGGCAAGCAGCGCGTCGCCGGCCTCGCGCTTGCCCAGGAAGGCAAAGCGCAGGTGCACGACGAACTGGTTGCGCAGCGGCTCGGGAACGAAGTCCATGTCCGGAAGCCGCAGCAGCGAGATCGAGGGTGAGGCATCTTCAGGCAGCGTGGGCAGCCAGTGACGGAAGGCAGCCAGGACGGTGGCCGCATCCGCCCCGGGATAGATGATGCCGCCGCCGTAGAAGTCACTGAACGGAAAGAGACTGAACTCGAGGGCGGTCACGATCCCGAGGTTGCCCTTGCCGCCGCGCATCAGTGCAAACAGCTCGGCCTCGGCGTCGGCGTCGATCCGCCGCAACTCGCCGTCGGCCGTGACAATCTCCATGCTGCGGACATGGTCCGCCGCGAAGCCGTGCGCGCGGCCGAGCACGGGCAGCCCGCCGCCGAGCGTGTAGCCGACGACGCCGACGTCGGTGCTGGAGCCGTGCAGTCCGAGGAGCCCGTGCGGCACGCTGGCCTCCAGGAGGGTGCGCCACTTCACCCCGGCGCCGACGCGTGCGGTGCGTTCATCCGGATCGATCTGCAGGTCCTGCAGCCGGCGCGTGTTGATGAGCAGGCCGCCATCGATCGCCGATTCGGCGCCGTGCCCGGTGGACTGGACGGACACGGGAAGCCTACGCTCGGCCGCCCACTTAACCGCCGCCACGACGTCCCGGGCATCTGCGGCCCCCAGAACGACCTCGGGCCGGTGCACTGTTGCGACGTTGAAGGCGAACGTCTCCGCCGCGAATTCGGGGCTGTCCGGCAACGCGACCGGGCCGCTGACAGCGCTGGACAAAGCATCGATGTCGTCGTTGACAAGCATGAGGAACTCCTGAGTCTCGCTTACCGCGAGCAGGTCGGGGGCGCGGCCGCACCCGCCCGGAATGCCCCCAGCGCACGCTCCAATCGTCGGCCGGCCCGGCTGATGGAATGCGGACAAGCCTAGGGATCTGGCCGGACGCGGCCTAGGGACCTAAGTCCCGGCGTCACGCACCCAACGAAAGCGGCGGCCCTGCATCTTGCGAGAGATCCTGGGTTCTAACGGTCGCTGGTTAAACCGCAACGCGGGGTCACTTACGGTCCATCCACGGTGGTGGGATGGGCCGTAAGTGACCCCGCGTTGCTTTGTGTTCTGCCGGCTGCTACTGCTCGGCAGCCATGCGCTCCTTCAGTCCTGCGAGTTCGGCGCGCAGCGCCTCGGGCAGCGAGCTGCCGAAGTTGGCGAACCACTCCTCGATCGAGGCCAGCTCGGTGGTCCACTCTGCGGGGTCGACACGGACGGCCTCTTCAACCTGGGCCGGGGTCATGTCCAGGCCCTTGAGGTCGATCGCGTCAGCGGTGGGGACGAACCCGATGGGGGTCTCCACGGCGTCGGCCTTGCCCTCGAGGCGTTCGATGGCCCATTTCAGGACCCGGGCGTTGTCACCGAATCCGGGCCAGGCGAATCCGCCCTCGGAATTGCGGCGGAACCAGTTGACCAGGAAGATCTTGGGCAGCCGCTCCGGGTTGGCCTTCGCGGACAGGTTGACCCAGTGGTTCAGGTAATCGCCTGCGTCGTAGCCGATGAAGGGCAGCATGGCCATCGGATCCCGGCGGACAACGCCGACGGCACCGGCTGCCGCGGCGGTGGTCTCCGAGGACAGGGTGGAGCCCATGAAGATGCCGTTGGACCAGCTGCGCGCCTCGGTGACCAGCGGGATGGTGGTCTTGCGGCGGCCGCCGAACAGGATCGCGGAAAGCTCCACGCCGTCCGGGTTGTAGTACTCCTCGGCCAGCATGTCGATCTGGTCGATCGGCGTGCAGAAGCGGGAGTTCGGGTGGGCGGCGGGCTTGTCCGAATCCGGGGTCCAGGAGTTGCCCTGCCAGTCGGTCAGGTGCGCGGGTACCTCGTCGGTCATGCCCTCCCACCACACACCGCCGTCGTCCGTCAGGGCGACGTTGGTGAAGATGCTGTGGCCCTTGGCGATGGCGCGCATCGCGTTGGGGTTGGTGCCCCAGCCGGTGCCCGGAGCCACGCCGAACAGGCCGGCCTCGGGGTTGACGGCGCGGAGCTCGCCTTCCTTGCCGAACCGCATCCAGGTGATGTCGTCACCGAGGGTTTCGACTTTCCAGCCCTCGATGGTCGGATCCAGCAGCGCGAGGTTGGTCTTGCCGCAGGCCGAAGGGAAGGCGGCGGAGATGTAGTAGTTCTTCTGCTCCGGCGAGGTCAGCTTGAGGATGAGCATGTGCTCGGCCAGCCAGCCTTCGTCGCGTGCCATCACCGAGGCGATGCGCAGGGCGTAGCACTTCTTGCCGAGCAGGGCGTTGCCGCCGTAGCCGGAGCCGAAGGACCAGATGGAGCGCTCCTCCGGGAAGTGGACAATCCACTTGTCCGGGTTGCAGGGCCACGGGACATCGGCCTGGCCGGGGGCCAGCGGGGCGCCCAGGGAGTGCAGGGCGGGGACAAAGAACGCGTTGGTCGCGGTGATCTTGTCCAGGACCTCGGTGCCGATGGTGGCCATGATCCGCATGGAGGCGACAACGTAGGCGCTGTCGGTGATCTCGACGCCGAACTTGGGGTCCTCGGCGTCGAGGTGGCCCATCACGAAGGGGATCACGTACATGGTGCGCCCGCGCATGGAGCCGGCGAACAGGCCGTGCAGCTTTTCCTTCATCTGCGCCGGGGCCATCCAGTTATTGGTGAAGCCTGCGTCGTGCTCGTTCTCGGAGCAGATGAAGGTCTGCTCTTCGACGCGGGCCACGTCGGCGGGGTCGGAGAAGGCCGCGAACGACTTGGGGAAGAGGTCCTCGTTGAGGCGGGTCAGGGTGCCGGCGGCAACGAGCTCGTCCGTCAGCCGGGTGTTTTCCGCTTCGGACCCGTCAACCCAGTAGATCCGGTCCGGCTGGGTCAGTTGAGCTACCTCTTCTACCCATGCCAGTAGACCGGCATGTGTGGTGGGTGCTTTTTCAAGCAACGGCAGTCGCGCCAGATCTCCCATTACGGTTCCCTTCCTCGGGTTCAGTGGTGTGTCCTAAATGCTAGGGCTCGGCAGGGGGCCCATTTCGGGCCCGGACGTGGGATGACCGGGGCGGAGCAAATCAAAAACCGCGGAAATTCAAGGAACTGGCCGGCCATCATCCCTCCTTTTTGTGACTAAGGTCACGTAGACCGGTCTAGTCAGCTAGATTACACCCGCTTCGATTTGTAACTGGGCCCGGGCTCGCGTAAAGTAATTCGAGGTTCGGGGAGAGAGAAGTTCTCCAAGAGCCGAGAATGCGCCCATAGCTCAGCTGGATAGAGCGTCTGTCTACGGAACAGAAGGTCAGGGGTTCGAATCCCTTTGGGCGCACAGATGAAGATCCGCCCCGGTTCGCCGGGGCGGATCTTTTGCTTTAACCGCCGGATGCCCTAGGCGCCAGGGCGCCGGCCCGGCTGCTTTAGGCGCCAGGCTGGGCGCCGGCGCGGCCGCCTTAGGCGCCGGCGGCAGCTGTTGGGCCGGAGCGGCCCGGCAGCAGGTCTCAGGCCGTGGACCGGACGATGATGTTGCGGATGTCGTCGAAATGCGTGCTGAGCCGCTCGGAGGCGAGTGCCTTGTCCGCCGTTGCGACAGCCTCATAGATCCCCCGGTGCACTGCGGCCGTTGCCTGCAGGTCGACGGCGTACGGCCCGCCGAGTTCGAGGTGGATCCGGCGGTAGACCTTCCAGAAGACGTCCATCAGGCTGATCAGCAGGTCGTTGTTCAGCGGCTCGAAAAGCCTGCGGTGGAACTCCGCGTCGGCCTCGATGAACGGCTCCCCCGCGTCGGCCAGCGCTTCCATGCGGTTCACGGACTCCTCCACGGCGGCCAGCTGTTCGGCGCTGATCCGGTCCATGGCGGCGCCGACCAGGCCGGATTCGAGTGCTTGCCGGACCTCCACGAGCTGCAGGGCTTCCTCGCCCTGGTGGCGCAGCGACAGCCGGGCGCGGAAGGTGAGCCCGTCGGTCAGGGCCTCAAAATTGCTCGGCGCCACGAACATGCCGAATCCGTGGCGGATCTCAATGACACCCAGCGCCTGGAGCGCCTTCAAGGACTCCCGCAGGGTGTTGCGGCCGACGCCGAGTGCCGCCGTCAGCTCGTTTTCGGTCGGCAGAGGGTCGCCGGGAACCAGGTCGCGTTCCAGGATCAGCTCCAGGATGTCCGACTGGAGCGCCCGGAGCCGGGCCTGGGCGCTGAACCTTGCCAGCGGTATGGCCGGTCCTGTTGTCATGTTGCGTGCGGCCATGGCCGCCTCCTCCCCCAAGTATGGTCCCAACAGTATCGACCGTCCCCCGTCCTGCAAAGGGTTCGGCCCGGCACATTACGCCGGAAGCCCGCATCGCCGGAGCCCGGAGCTCCCCCGGATCCGGCCGTGGCCCCGGCGTAGGCTGGTGCCATGACGGCACAGATTGAGCGGGAATTCGATGTCATTGTGATCGGCGCCGGGGCCGTGGGCGAGAATGTGGCGGACCGTGTGGTCCGCGGCGGCCTGACAGCAGTGCTCATCGAGGCGGAGCTGGTCGGTGGCGAGTGCTCGTACTGGGCCTGCATGCCTTCGAAGGCGCTCCTGCGGCCGGGCACTGCGCTGCATGGCGCGCAGACGGTCCCCGGCGCCCAGGAAGCGGTCACCCGCACCCTGGATCCGGCAGCCGTGCTGAAGCGCCGGGATTACTTCACCTCTAACTGGCAGGACGACAGCCAGGTCAAGTGGGTGGAGGACACAGGCATCGAACTGATCCGCGGCCACGGCTGGATCACCGCCCCGCGGCACGTCGAGGTGGCCGGGCTGGACGGCAACAGCTACGCACTCACGGCCCGGCACGCCGTGGTGGTCGCCACGGGCTCCGCCCCGAACCAGCCGCCGGTCGAGGGGCTTCACGACGTCGAGTACTGGACCACGAGGGAGGCGACCTCTGCCCGCGCGGTTCCCCCGCGGCTTGCGGTCCTCGGCGGCGGCGTTGCCGGCGTCGAACTCGCCCAGGCCTATGCCCGGCTTGGTTCGTCCGTGACGCTCGTGGCCCGCGGCGGGCTCCTGGGTGTTTTCCCGGAGCAGGCCGCGGATCTGGTCGCTGCCGGCCTGCGCGCCGATGGCGTCGATCTCCGCCTGCACACCGGTACGCGGAGCGTGCATGAGAACGAGGACGGCTCCCTTACTGTCGTGCTCGACGGCGGCCCCAAGGGCGGCCCCAAGGGCGGTCCCACGGGCGGCCCCAAGGACGGCCCGGGCGCCGGGCGCGCTGATGGCACGGCCCATGGCGCCACGATCACGGCGGACAAGCTGCTCGTCTCCACCGGCCGGCACCCCGCCCTAGAGGGACTCGGCCTGGACAGCGTCGGCCTCCCGGCACCCGAGGGCGGGACCCTGCGGCTCACCACCGATTCCACCGGACTAGTCCACCACGCCACCGAGAACGATGTGTCCGGCAACCCGTGGCTTTACGCGGCCGGCGACGCCGCCGGACGGGCCATGCTGACGCACCAGGGCAAGTACGGTGCGCGGGCCACCGGAGACGCCATTGCCGCCCGGGCCAAGGGCGAACTCCGCGGCGAGCCGGCACCGTGGAGCCGCTTTGCCCAGACGGCCTCCGAGCACGCGGTGCCGAACGTGGTGTTTACCGATCCGGAGCTGGCGAACGTCGGCCGGACCATGGCGCAGGCGGAGAAGGACGGCTTCCGGGCCTCCGCCGTGGAACTCCCCATCCAGGTGGCCGGCTCCTCGCTGCACGCCGAACACTATGAAGGGTGGGCGCAGCTGGTCATCGACGAGGACCGCAAGGTGCTGCTGGGCGCCACGTTCGCCGGCCCGGATGTCGCCGAACTCCTGCACGCAGCCACCATTGCGGTGGTGGGGGAAATCCCGCTGGACCGACTGTGGCACGCCGTGCCCTCCTATCCGACCATCAGCGAAGTCTGGCTCCGCCTGCTGGAGGAGTACGGCCTCTGATCCGTTGATCACAAGCAGCTGTTCTATTTGAACTGACCAGTCAGTTCGGTTAGCCTTGAAGCAGACCAGACCCTGCGAAAGGCTTACATGCTCTCCGTGCAACAGCTCCGTGTGAACGGGCGCCGGAATGACCTGCTCCCACCCACGTCCCTTGAGGCACGTGCCGGGGAGCTGCTCTTGGTTGAAGGCGACGGCCAGGACCAGCGAACAGCCCTCGCCCTCACACTCAGCGGCCGGATGAAGCCCTCCGGGGGAGTGCTCAGCTGGGACGGAAATTCCAAGATTAAGCGCCTCCGGTTGGCCAGTGCACTCGTGGACTCCCCCGGTGTCAACGAGCCCGAACAGCATCTCAGCGTGGGCGACCTCGTCACCGAGGACCTCGCGCTCATCCCCCGGCGCTATCGGGGTGCTCTGCTGAGCAAACCCTGGCTCAAGGTCAACCGCTTCGAGGACATTGCCGGCCTCTGGACCGAACAGATTCCGGCCCGGCGACGCGTCGAACTGCTCACCGCCCTTGCCCTGGCCAACCCCGGAACAGATCTGCTGGTGGTCGATTCTCCGGACAGGCACAGCGCAGATCCCGCGGACTGGCTTCCCAGGCTGGAAGATCTGGCGCACGACGGCGGCCGGCCGCTCGCCGTCGTCGTCACCGTCGCGGCACTGCCGGACGGCTGGACCGGGCCCTCCGCCGCAATCGGGAACGCCGTTGAGGCTGCCGCCGCAACGGTTTCCATCGTTGACGCATCCGCGGACCCCTCCCAGCCTGATGCGCAGAAGACAGAAGGCCATCCCGCGAAACACCGGAACCCTGAACACATCCCGTTCGAAACCGAGGCCCTAAAGTGACTGTTCTGCGGCTGGCCCGCTCCGAGCTCAAGCGCATGACTGGCGGGCTGCTGCCCAAACTGACCATCCTGGCGCTGACCATGGTGCCTTTGTTGTACGGCGCGGTGTATCTCTACGCCAACTGGGATCCGTACGGGAACCTGGACCAGATCGACGCCGCCTTGGTAGTCGAGGACACCGGCGCGTCCGCCAGCAACGGGACCCGGCTCGAGGCGGGGAAAAAGGTCGCCGACAGCCTCGTGGACGGCCACGTCTTCAACTGGCAGAAAGTCACCACCGCCGCGGAAGCGGACCAGGGCGTGAGCAGCGGCAAGTATGCGTTCGCGCTCAAGATTCCCAAGGACTTCTCGGCCAACCTGGTTTCCCCGGGCAGCTTTGACGCCGCGAACCAAGCCATGCTGAATGTCACCACCAACGATGCCAACAACTACGTCCTCAGCAACATCGTGGACAAGCTGACCACTGCCGTGCATTCGACGGTTGCCAAGGAAGTGGGCGAGGAGACTGCGAACCAGCTCCTGACGGGCTTCGGCACAATCCATACTCAAATAGTCCAGGCCGCCGACGGGGCCGGAAAACTCTCCGACGGCGTTGCCAGACTCCGGGACGGGGCAGCCAGTTTGCATTCCGGAACGAGCCAGCTGAACGGCGGAGTCGCAGAACTCGCCGCCGGCCAAATGAAGCTGCGCGATGGCGCCAACCAGCTCAATTCAGGCGCCGGCCAGCTCAGCGCCGGCCTGACGCAGCTGAAGGACAGGACGGCCACACTCCCTGCCGACTCACAGAAACTCGCGGACGGCGCCGCGCAAGTCGCGGCGGGAAACGCGGCATTGAACACGAAAGTCCAGGACGTCGTCGGGCAACTCAGCGCTGCCGACAAGGGCCTCCGGGACCGTGTGGTGCAATCCAACAGCCGTCTGGTTGCCGCCGGGATCATCACCCCCGACCAGGCCGGCAAAATCCTGGCCGATTTCGATACCGCCGCAGCCTCAAGCCCGGTGGCCGATGCGAAGTCCAGAATCCAAACAGATGCAGCCCAGATCCAGCAGCTTGCCGACGGATCCGCCGCCGTAAGTTCCGGGGCGGCCAAACTTGCGGGAGCAACGCCGGCCCTGACTGATGCCATCTCAAAGGCTTCAGCCGGCGCCAACCAGCTCTCGGCCGGCTCGGCCGCGCTGGCCGCGGGCGAGCAGAGCGCTGTCGACGGCACTGCCAGGCTCGCAGATGGCGCCCGGCGGCTCGACGACGGGGCGGGCCAGCTGGAGGACGGCGCCCGCACGGCCTCGGATGGCGCCGCCACCCTGGCCTCAGAGCTGGACAAGGGTGCCGGGAAGATCCCCAATCCCGATGATGCCCAGAAGAACAGCCTGTCAAAGGTGATCGCGGACCCTGTTGCCGTCAGCGACGTCTCTCAGGCCAAGGCTGCGTCGTACGGTGCCGGCCTGGCGCCATTCTTCTTGACCCTGGCCCTGTGGATCGGCGTATTCATGCTGGTCCAGGCCATGCGGCCCATCACGCAACGCGCACTGGCGTCCAACGCCCCGTCATGGAAGATCGCCGTCGGCGGCTGGCTGCCATTCTTTGCCGTTTCAGTCATCCAGGCCACGCTGCTCACCCTCGTGGTGGACCTGGGCCTGGGCCTCAAGCCCGCCCACCCGGTGCTGATGTGGTTGTTCATGTTGGCGGCCGCTATGGCCTTCAGTGCCATCATCCAGGGCGTCGTGGCCCTGCTGGGAACTCCCGGAAAATTCGTGGTGCTTATCCTGCTGGTCCTGCAGCTGGTTTCCTCCGGCGGAACCTTCCCGTGGCAAACCACCCCGCAGCCGCTGCACTTTGTCCACGAGGCGCTGCCTATGGGTTATGTGGTGGCCGGCATGCGGCACCTGATCTACGGCGCGGACCTTTCCTTGATCGTGCCCACGGTGGTTGGCCTCCTTGGGTACACTGTGCTCGGGGCGGCGCTTTCCACGCTGGCCGTTCACAAGCACAAGTTCTGGACCCTGAAGTCCCTAAAACCGGAGATCGCCGTATGAGCACAGTGGGGGCCGGGGAGAAGAAACTCCGTCCCGCCCGCACGAACGCCACGAAGCAGAAACTGTTCGAGGCGTCCATGGATCTGATCGGGGAGCGCGGCGCGGCGGGCGTGACGGTGGACGAGATCGCCACGGCAGCCGGGGTGTCCAAGGGCACGGTGTATTACAACTTTGGCAGCAAGTCGGACCTGATCGCCCAGCTGCTGCGCCACGGCGTGGACATCCTCCTGGCGCGGCTGCTGAGTGTCCGCGACGGCTCCGCCGACCCCCTCGCTGCCATGGAGGAAATGATCGGCCAGGCCATGGACTTCATGGCCGAGTACCCGTCCTTCGCCCGGCTTTGGGTCAGCGAAAGCTGGCGGACCCCGAGCGAATGGCAGGACACCTTCGCCGAGCTCCGCGGGCGCCTGCTCGCGGTGATCGGCTCTGCCATCGACGGCGTCGCCGCCGTCTATCCCGTGGATTCCGCCGTTTCCCGGGGCAGCCTGGAAACGGCAATCTTCGGGGCCTGCTTCGTGGTGGGACTGGACCGCCAGACGTACAACCCGGAGCGGACCAGGGAGCAGAGTGTGGCCGCAATCATGGCCTCCATGCGCGGCTACGTCGTGAAGCAGCCGCCTGCTCAGGCATGATTATTCACATGCGTCACATGGGTACCAACGGGAAAGTCGCCATCGGAGCGTTTCTCACTGCCCTGGCACTTCTGGTCCTGACCGGAATCACCCTGCAAGAGTGGGTGCTGGTGTGGTTCGTCGGGGCGGCCGCGACGGCCTATGTGGCCTGCGTGGCGGAGGTGGTGGTCCGGCGCCGGCACAAGACTTTGGCCGCGAGCGGGGTCGGCAGCATCCTCTTCATCGCGTTCGGGGTCGCTTTCCTGCGCCAGTGGGGGCTGGCCTTCAACCCCGATCCCGACGCCCTGTCCACGCGCGTCGATTCCGAGCATCCGGATTTGTACTTCTATTTGGCCGCGGCCGCCGGAGCCGTCACCTTACTGTTGCTGTTCGCCGGCACTGTACTGCCCGGCCGGAGCCGCGGCCGGCGTTCCCCGGGCCGTGCTCCGCGACGCCGCCCGGCGCCCGGCGCGCGGGGAGCGGGGGCCGGGTCTGCGAATCCGCGGCCCTCCGCACCGCGGCCGACGCCGAGAGGAACCGCTCCGCGCCAGGCGGCTCCGCGTGCGGCTGCTCCGCGGGCCCGGCCCGCGGCCAAGTCACCGGCGAAGACACCGGTCAAGCCGGCGGCGAAGACACCGGCCAAGTCGCCTGCCCCCAAATCACCAGCCCGGGCCTCGGCCCGCCGCTGAGTCCCGCGCATCACCACCCGGCGGAGAGGTTCAGCACAGGAGTTTCCGCCGGAAGGCAGCCCAGGAGTTCAGCTCAGAGGTTTCGAGGCCTGTCTTCCCGTGGGGTGGCATCCGGACCCGGGGCCGTGTCGGTCCGGGTTACGTCCTCGCGGCTGCGCTGGTCGGCTGACACTGGCTCGCCGGACGCTTGCTCGCCGGAAGACGCTGGCTCGCCGGAAGACGCTTGCTGGCCGGACGTTTGCTGGCCGGGGACGTGGCTGCCCGTTGTGGTTTCGGCGGCGGCCCTCTCGGCGCGCAAATCCCCGCGGGTCGGCATCTGCCCGCTTTCGCCGCCGCGTTCAGATGTGACTACGTCCGGGTCCACTTCGTCGGCTTTGCGCAGTTGCTCCTGCGCGCCGGAGCGGACGCTTTCGGCTTCTTCCTGGCGCTTGCGGGCTTCCTGCCGCAGCCGCTCGGCCTCGAGGTCGGCCTCCTGCGCGTCGGCCTCGGCACGGGCCGCCTTGGCGTCGCGTTCCCGCGCAGCGAATTCGTCGGCCTTGGCCTGTTCACGCATCTCGGCCGCACGGTTCCGGTCTGCGGCCACCTTGCGTTTGCGGCTGACCATGACCGCCACCGCTACGATCGCGAGCACCACGACGATGCCGACAATAATTCCTATGAGCTGCCCTGAATCCACGTTGATCACCTTTTCTCCGGGTTGCAACAGATGCCCCAAAACCACTGGAAAAAACCACATGACTAAACAGCATCAGTAAACCGCAGATCGGCGCAGGTTGCTATGGATTCCGCAGCCCTCACCGGGCGGACCTGCGGCTATTTGGCGCGGGGGACCTTGAAGTGGGTCAGCTTGGCGTCCTGCCCGTCCATTTCGGCCCAGGACTTTTCCGTTTCCAGGATGGTCAGCCCGCTGGTCGGATAGCGCGTGGCGGCGTCCATGTAGGCATCGTGGTCGGAGTCGCGCGACGCCAGATGCATCGCAAGGTCCTGCACCCCGGGCATGTGGGAAATCACCATGAGGGTGGTGACGGTGTCAGGGACGTGGTTGATGACGGCCAGCATGCGCAAGGCGGAGGCGGCGTACAGCCCATCCTCGAGCTTGGGCGTCGGCGCCTTGTCTCCGAGGGCGTGGCACACCCACGTGCAGGTCTGGCGGGTCCGCAAAGCGCTGGAGCAGAGGATGAAATCAGGAACCACGCCGTGCTTGAGCAGCCACTTTCCGGCGACTGGGGCGTCCTTGTGGCCGCGTTCTTCGAGCGGCCTTTCGTGGTCGGCAACCCCGCCGGGCCAATCGGACTTGGCGTGCCGCATGATCACCAGCCGTTTGATGTGATGCGCGCTCATGCCCCAATCCTAGTGCGGCGGCTGGCCCACGGGCGCGCATCCCACCAGCGTCCGTTCAGTCTTCAAGGACAAAGGTCACTTCCAGCACGACGTGCCAGGCAACGACGGCGCCGTCGCTGATTTCGACCTTTTGTTCCTTCACCCATGCCCCCGTGACATTGCGAAGGGTCTTATTGGCCCGGTCGACGCCCTCCTTGATGGCGGCATCAAACGAGGTCTTGGAGTTCGCGCTCAGGGTAGTAATCCGTGCAACAGACATGTCTTCCTCCCAATAGTCGGCTCAACGGTCCGAGACTACGCCGGACCCCCGAAAGGCAACAGAGTCCAACCAAAACCACCAGCAGCGGCGGCAAGGCCCGTCAGCCAGCCCACCCAAAGCGCCCGTCGGGGAATGTGGCTGCCGGCGGAAAGCCGCTGAAGCTTCCGGAAACGCGAAAGCGCCCGCTCCCCATGCAGGGGACGGGCGCTTTGCGTGAAGCTGAGGCTAGATCGAGTATTCCGGAGCGGCCCAGACAACCACTTCGGGGTGCTCGTAGAACCGGTAGCCCTGGCCGCGCACGGTGCGCACGGTGTTGGCGAGGCGGCCGAGCTTGGAACGCAGGCGGCGGATGTGGACGTCGATGGTCCGCTCGTTCGGGACCTCTTCGGCGTTCCGCCACAGGCCTTCGAGGAGCTCGTCACGGCCCACGGTGCGGGTGCCGTTCTCCACGAGGTAGTTCAGGAGCTCGAATTCCTTGAACGTGAGATTCAGGGATTCGCCGTCGAGGTGCACCTCACGGCGGGCGAGGTCGATCAGCACCCCGGACGGCCGCGGATCCTGGGGCTGCTGCAGGCGGGCGGTCTCGGTGCGCTGGCGGGCCCCCGCGGTGGGATCACCGAAGGTCGAGCGGACGACGTCGAGGGCGGAACCCGGGGCACTGGCCGGCGCGACGGCGACGGCAGCATAGCTTTCGGCACCGGCCACGAGCGACTGTGCGTAGGCCCGGATTTCCTGGGCAAGCTTGGCGATGGATGTGCCGGCTGCAGCCGCGGTTTCCTCGTCGATGCCCATGTACAGCACGAAGCCGCGGGCGACGTTGTCGCTGGGGGCCGGACGGACCGGGCTGCCGGCACCCGGGGCGATCACCGGGGTGGGCGCCGTGGCGGGGGCGGGGGGGACGGCACGGAGCTGGCCGTAGGAGTCAGGGTTGTAGCCCTGCGCTGCATATCCGGGGGCGGGGAAGCTGCCCGTGGATCCGGCGGGGGCGAACGCGGAGCGCCCGCCAAAGCCCTGGCGGATCCCTGAGGCCTGGCCGGCCTTGCTGGCGTTACGGACGGAGATGTGGACGTATCCGGATGCAACTGACATGGAATGCTTACCTCAATGTGAATGGCCGTCATCGCGGCTCGAATGCTTCTTTCCCCGCAATGAAATTGGGGAGGGGCGCCCGACTCTGGGCTGGGGGGCGAATACCTGGAAACCTTTAGGGGTGTAAAAGTTAGGCGTGCATTCGACAACAGCGCATCTCGGTACCAGCGGGTGTGCTGATCCAGGAAGCTGCGGCTGCAGGTGCTGTTGAGTTCTTGTTCACAATTGAAGTGTGCAACGTAACAATGTAAACGTGCAAGTAACAATGGACTCCAGGTTCCACATAGTGAGACAGATCCAGGAATTGTAGCGCAAGTCACAATTCTGTAGCGGCAATAAAATAACAAGTGTTTTACTGACCGGAAGGTCAGCAAGTGCGCTTTCTCGAATATTATTCGGTCAACGCGGACGACATCAGGCAAATCATTCACAGCACGGCGAGTTGGGCCAAACCGCGCCTGCCCACCGCCGTCTGCGAGGCGGTCCACGGAGTGGGCAGCCGCCATCGCCGCCGGTCAGGCACGGTGGCGATGGCGGCTGCGACGGGTCAGTTCGACTGGCCGGTGGTCGTCGCCGCGACCACCATGACGGAGGCCGCCGTGTAGCCGGAGCCGTCCTTGGCCGCCACGATCCGCACCGTCCCGCCCGCCACGATGTCCGCGACGCTCAGCTGCGTGCCCGCGCCGCCGGCCTGCTGGCGCCGCTGTTGCAGATTACTCACCACGACGTCGCTGCCCAGCGCATAGCTGCGCGTGAAACCGTCGCTGCTCTTGACCGTCACGGAGGACGAGCTGACCTCGCTCACCGTGCCCAGCTGCTCGGCCATCGTGGTGTACGCGCTTCCTTGCAGCACCACGTATTCGGCGTGCACTGCCGCGGAAAGCCCGCTGCCCATCCCCCCGGCAGCGAAGTCGCCGGGACCGCCCTGCCCCGGCATGCCGCCGCCCGCGAAACCACCTTGCGCGGAACCGTCTTGCGCTGAACCTGGCGCGCCCGGGGCGACACCCTGGCCGCCGGGTCCGCCGGCGCCCGCCCCGCCGGCCGCACCGGTGGCTGCCGTTGCGCTTGAGGTGAGGGCATAGACGCCCGCCCCGGCGCCGACGGCCAGGACTGCGGCGGCTCCGGCGACGGCGAGCCCCCGCTTGAGGGTCCATGGCTTTGCCGCCGAGGCCGTCTTGGCGGAAGTTCCCGGCGCGCCCCAGCCTGTGGCTGCGGCGGGCACAGGTTCCTGCCGGGGCATGCCCCGGGCCGGTTCCGATGTCGGAACCGTCCAAACCGGCGGTGCGCCCCAGCCGCCGGCAGCGCCTGCTTCCGGCCGCCCGCCGTCGGAGTGTCCGGCGTCAGCGTGTCCGGTTTGGACTGTTCCGGCGTCGGTGGGTCCGGCGTCAGCATGTCCGGTTTGGACCGTTCCGGCGTCGGTGGGTCCGGCGCCGTACTGCCAGGCAGTACGGGGTGTGGTTACCGGCGCGGGCGCCGCTGGCGCGCCGGTGGTGGGCGTGGGGGCGGGTACGGGGGCTGGCTCGGGGGCTGGTCCGGAACCGGCTCCGGGATGCTGACCGCTCATGGTATTTCTCCTTTAGGGTGCGGATCGGTGTTCACCCCAGAGTGGTGAGCGATCCTGTGCCTGGGCTGTGCGGGCCGACAGCCCGGCCTGTGACGTTGGCGCCGGACGGTAAAGGGGTTTGAACATGGCCGGCGCGGCCCGTACGGTCCCGCAACGGCATCCAGCTCGCTAGGCTGGGATTCACAGGTGCCGCACAGGGTCCCCAAAGCCCCGCCTAACCGGCAGATCGGAGAGTTGTCCCCATGGCCACTTCGCACTCCATGACCAACAACCTTCCCCAGCTCACGCATCCGGACGGCTCCCCCATCCGCGCCCTCGTGGTGGATGACGAGCCCAGCCTCTCCGAGCTCATGAGCATGGGGCTGCGGATGGCCGGCTGGTCCGTGGCCGTGGCCGAGGACGGGCCCGGAGCCGTCCGGCTAGCCAAGGAGTTCCGCCCCGACGTGCTGGTGCTGGACGTGATGTTGCCCGGGTTCGACGGCGTCGAACTGCTGAACAGGATCCGCGCGTTCGCGCCGGAGGTGCCGGCGCTGTTCCTCACCGCCAAGGATGCCGTCCAGGACCGCATCACCGGACTGGCGGCCGGCGGCGATGACTATGTCACCAAGCCGTTCAGCATGGAAGAGGTGCTGCTGCGCCTGCACCGGCTGGTCCAGCGCTCCGGAGTGGCCGCCATGGACACCGCCGAACTCGTGGTGGGAGACCTCGTGCTCAACGTCGACACCCGCGAAGTCACCCGGGCCGGTGAGGAAATGCACCTGACCGCCACGCAGTTCGAGCTGCTGCGCTACCTCATGGAAAACCCGAAACGGGTCATCAGCAAGGCCCAGATCCTGGACCGTGTCTGGGACTACGACTTCGGCGGCCAGGCGAACATCGTGGAACTGTACATTTCCTACCTCCGCAAGAAGGTCGACGCCAACCACGCCCCGATGATCCACACGGTGCGCGGAGCCGGGTACGTCCTGAAACCGGCGGACTGATCCGTGCCCTCACTTTCCGGCATGACCCGCGTCCCCGGACGCGACTGGCGCAACCCGTCGACGTGGCATTTGCGCACCCGGCTGGTCCTGGTCGCCATGGCGCTGCTCGTGGCCATCTGCGGCGCTGTGGGCTTGTTCAGCTACGCCTCCATGGACCTCTTCCTCACCCGGCAACTCGACACCCAGCTGGACCAGGCCTCGCACCGTTCGAGCGAGTTCGGCCGGCCCTCCTCGGACGATTCGGGCAGGCGCCCCGACCCCCTCGAAGCCCGGGGACAGGGCGTCGGGACGCTTAACGCACGGATAGTGGACGGCGAAGTCAGCAGGGCCGGGTTCCTGGCCGGGGACGGCGCGGTCAAGAGCCTCTCCCCCGCCGACAACAAGGTTCTCCTGGCCCTCACCCCGAGCGGCGTGTCCGTGGACCGCAGCCTTTCGGCCGGCGCCTACCGGCTCACGGCGGCGCGAACACCGTACGGCGACGTGATTGTGACCGGACTCCCGCTGGCAGAAAAACAAAACACCCTGGCCTCCCTGGTCTGGACCATGGTGGTGGTGTCCGCAGGCGGGCTCGTGCTGATCGGGCTCGCCGGCACGGCCCTGATCCGGCGGACCATGAAGCCGCTGGAACAGCTCTCCGAGGTTGCCACCAAGGTCTCCCGTCTCCCGCTGGACGCCGGCGAGGTGGCGCTCGGGGTCCGCGTCCCGACGTCGGCGGCCCATCCCGGAACGGAAGTGGGCAGCGTGGGCTACGCGCTGAACAAGATGCTGGACAACGTCTCCAACGCTCTCGAGGCGAGGCAGGAGAGCGAAATGAAGGTCCGGCAGTTCGTCGCCGACGCCTCGCACGAACTCCGCACCCCGCTGACGGCCATCCGCGGCTACACGGAGCTGATGCGGATGACCGAGCATTTCACCCCCGACGGCGAGAGGTCCCTCGCCCGTGTGCAAAGCCAGTCCGAGCGGATGACCACGCTCGTGGAGGACCTGCTGCTGCTGGCGCGCCTGGACGAGGGACAGCCGCTCAAAATCTCCGACGTCGACCTCACCCAACTGGCCATCGAGACGGTCAGCGATGAGAAAGTCATGGCCCCGGACCGCATCTGGCAGCTGGAACTTCCGGACGAGCCCGTGGTGGTGCGCGGTGATGCGACCCAGCTCCACCAGGTCCTCGCCAACCTGCTGTCCAATGCGCGCAAGCACACGGAACCCGGGACCAAGGTGGTCACGGGCGTCATGCGCTCGGCTGACGGCAGCGCCGTGGTCACCGTGACAGACAATGGCAGCGGCATCGCCCCGGAATTTATCGGCCGGGTCTTCGCCCGCTTCACCCGGGCCGACGCCTCGCGCACCAATCCGGCGTCGAACCCCGCAGCCGTCCCCGCCGATTCTGCCGTCGCGACGGCGAGGGTCGGGTCCGGGGTCGCGGCACGCTCGTCCTCCGGCGCCGTTTCCGGCAGCCGCGGAGGTCACGGCACGGCGACCGCCGCGCCGACGTCCGAGGGCACCAGCGGGTTGGGCCTGTCCATTGTCCAGTCGATCGTGGAGGCCCACGGAGGAACAGTCGAGGTCACGTCCCGGCCGGGCCGCACGGAGTTCGCCGTGCGGCTGCCCGCCTCGCCGCCGCCGGCGTAACCGGAACGGCCGCCGCCGGCGCAAACGACCCGGACGGTCGACCGGTGAGCCCGGCGCAACCCGACACCCCGGCACTGTGACTCCTGTTACCAAAATGTGACTTAAGCGGCCGGGTCCTGTAGCGTCGTTAGCGTGCGCCGCCATCGGTGCCGCATATCCGGACGGACGCCAAACTCTGCCGCTTCCCGGATTCCGCTGGACCAGGCAGAGGCGGGGGACCCAGAGTTCCCGGGCAATCTGCTTTCATGCGCCCTCGGGGTGAAGCCGACACGTGATGTTCCGTGCGGCCGGATGACCTCATCCGAACCCGACAGCTAACTCCGCCGGCGTTGAGAGGCCACCATGACTGAATTCCAGGTACAAACACGCCCTGACGGCGGTTCGCATTCCCGCTCAGTTGGCGCCGCCAAGTCGCGCCACCGCGCCGAACCGGTCAAGCAGGCATCCGCCCTGTCGCGGTTCGCCGCCGGGCTCGGTGTAACCGGCCGCCGTGCCGCCGTCGTCACCGCCGCGTGCGCGCTGCTGCTGGGTGGCGGCGCCGCCAGCCAGGCGGCAGAGCCGGGCGCCCACACGGCGAATGTTGCGAGCCAGACGGCCACGATCGCCGACCCGCTGGCCAAGCTCAACTTCGAGCGGGTCCAGGTGGCTGGGCCGACCGCTGCCACGGAAAAGAACGTGGCTCCCCAGATCTCGGAGGTTAAGGCAGCCGAAGCGCTGATCCACGCGCCCGCTGCTGCCGCACCGGCAGCCGCGGCAGCACCTGCTCCGGCACCCGCGGCAGCCCCCGCACCTGCTCCGGCTCCCGCGGCAGCCCCCGCTCCGGCACCGGCAGCCGCTCCGGCACCGGCACCGGCAGCCGCGCCGGTCGCAGTCGACGACCCCGCCGGCGCGCAGGCCTACGCCGCGTCCCAGCTGGGAAGCTATGGCTGGGCACCCGGCCAGATGCAGTGCCTGCACAAGCTGTGGACCAAGGAATCCGACTGGAAGACCACCGCCACGAACGCCAGCAGCGGCGCCTACGGCGTGGTCCAGTCCCTGCCCGCCTCGAAGATGGCGAGCGCCGGCGCCGATTACATGACCAACTACCGGACCCAGATCAACTGGGGCCTGAACTACGTCAAGTCGCGCTACGGTTCCCCCTGCGGTGCCCTGAACTTCCACTACGCACACAACTGGTACTAAACCGGCACTAGCCGCCCCCGCCCTGGAGGCCCCGGATCCGCATGGATCCGGGGCCTCTTTGCGTCTCCACGGCCGGACCGGCCCCGGCGGCCCGGACTTCCACAGCCCCCGCACAGCTTGACCCTAAAGCCTTCATATGGGCCGCCGGGAAAGTTGAGCCATGACATTCACAGACCAGGCCACAGGAACCCTGCCCCGCTCCACGGCGACGCCGGCCGGCCCGGCGGCCCCCGGGGCACCCTCGGGGCTTGCGCTGGCCGACGCACCCGTCCCGGGCCCGATCGCTGGGGCCCTGACCGGCCCCGGCGGCCGGCGCACGGCCATTGATACGCGCGCCAGCACGCCCCTGCTGGACGTCACCATCCCGGTCTCTAACGAGGAACGGGACCTCGAGGCCTGCCTGCGCCGGCTCCACGCGTACCTGCTCGGCGCCTTCCCGCATTCCTTCCGGATCACCGTGGCGGACAACGCCAGCACCGACGGAACGCTCAAGGCCGCGGAACGGGTAGCCCGCGAGCTGCGCGAAGTGACGGTGGTCCATATGGCAGAAAAGGGCCGCGGAAACGCACTCCGCAAGGTGTGGCTGGCCTCGCCGTCGCCGGTCCTGGCGTACATGGATGTGGATCTTTCCACTGATCTGGCGGCCCTCGGCCCGCTCCTTGCCCCGCTCATTTCCGGGCACTCCGACCTGGCGATCGGGACACGGCTGACCCGCAACTCCCGCGTGGTCCGCGGACCCAAACGGGAATTCATCTCGCGCAGCTACAACTTCCTGCTCCAGGCCCTCATGGGCGCCCACTTCAGTGACGCGCAGTGCGGCTTCAAGGCGATCCGGGCGGACGTGGCCCGGCAACTGCTTCCCCACACGCTGGACAACGCCTGGTTCTTCGACACCGAGCTGCTGGTCCTGGCAGAAAAGTGCGGCCTGCGCGTCCACGAAGTCCCGGTGGACTGGACCGACGACCCGGATTCCAGCGTGGACATCGTTCAGACGGCCCTCGCGGACTTGCGCGGCATGGCACGGTTGAGCCGGGACCTGGTCTCGGGCAGGATCCCGGTTCCCGACCTGCGCGCGGCCCTGGCCCGCGGACCGCTGCCGGCCGCCTCGCGGGCACAGGAACAAAGCCCCGGCGGAAGCCTCTTCGGACAGCTCGTCCGCTTCGGCAGCATCGGGGTGGCCTCCACCCTGGCCTACCTGGCGATTTTCCTGCTCTGCCGCGGGTTCATGGACCCGCAGCTGGCAAACTTCCTCGCGTTGCTCACCACCGCCGTGGCCAACACTGCGGCCAACCGGCGCTTCACGTTCGGCATCCAGGGCGGCAGCCAGGCGGCTCGCCACCATTTTGAGGGGCTGCTGGTCTTCGGCATCGGGCTGGCCCTGACCTCGGGCGCACTCGCCCTCGTTCACGCCGCGTCGGGAGCGGCCCCGGACCGCTGGCTTGAACTGCTCACGGTCACCGCCGCCAACCTGGCCGCCACGGCCGTGAAGTTCCTGCTCTTCCGGTTGGTGGTTTTCCGCCACAGGCCCGCCGCTGCCGTTCCGGCGCCCGGCGCCCCCGATCCTTCCCTCTCCCGCACAGAAAAGGCCAAGTAAATGACGGCAACCATTAGCCCCACCGCCGGAGCCCAGGGCGGTTCCCCGGCCGGCAGGCCGCCGGCCGCCGAGGAACAGCCACACCCGGTTCCCGGAGACGGCGGGACGGCGCCCCATCTGCCCGCGTCCCCGGCGCCGGCCACCCAAGGCCGCCGGGACCGGCTGCTGTTCGGACCGCAGCCCCGCTGGGTGCGGCCCTCGGCAGCGCTGCTCCTGGTGGTCACCGCGGCGTTGTACCTGTGGAATCTGGAGGCCACCGGCTACGCCAACTCCTTCTATGCCGCGGCGATCCAGGCCGGGACCAAGGACTGGACCGCGCTGCTCTTCGGCTCCCTCGACGCCGGCAATGCCATCACGGTGGACAAGCCCCCGGCCGCACTCTGGATTCCCGCCCTCGCGGGACGGATCTTTGGTTTCTCGGCCCTGAGCATGCTCATTCCCCAGGCGCTCATGGGAGTGGCCGCCGTCGGGCTTCTCTACCTGACCATCAAGCGGGTGTCCGGGCCGGCCGCGGGCCTGCTCGCCGGCGGCGCCCTGGCGCTGACCCCGGTGGCCGCCCTGATGTTCCGGTTCAACAACCCGGACGCGATGCTCACCCTGTGCCTGGTGCTGGCGGCCTACCTCACCACCCGCGCCATCGAGAAGGCCGGCTGGAAGTGGCTCGCCGCGGCCGGCGCGGTCATCGGCCTGGCGTTCCTGAGCAAGATGCTGCAGGGCTTCCTGATCGTTCCCGGGCTGGCCCTGGCCTACCTGTGGGCGGCGCCCACCACCCTCGGCCGCCGGCTCCTGCACCTGCTGGCCGCCGCCGCCGGGATCGCCGTCGTTGCCGGCAGCTACGTTGTGCTGTTCCAGCTGACGCCGGCCTCGGTCCGGCCGTACATGGCGGGGTCGGAGACCAACAGCTTCCTGGAACTGACGTTCGGCTACAACGGCCTGGGCCGGATCACCGGGTCAGGCGGGGGCATGCCCGGCGGAGGAAACCTGGGAGGCAACGCCGGCGGCCCGGGAGGCAACGGAAACGTCGGCTTCGGCGGCGCGGCCGGGATCACCCGGATGTTCGGGACCAGCTTCGGCGGCGAGGTGTCCTGGCTGCTGCCGGCGGCCCTGATCCTGCTGGCCGCCGGGCTGTGGTTCACCCGGCGCGAGGCCAGGACCTCAAAAACCCGTGCGGCGCTCCTGCTGTGGGGCGGCTGGCTGGTCATCACTGCGGGAATCTTCAGCTTCATGAGCGGCACCGTGCATCCGTACTACGCCGTGGCGCTGGCGCCCGCCATCGCGGCGCTGGCCGGCATCGGTTCCCTGGAACTGTGGCGGGGCCGGGCCTACTGGCCCGCCCGGGTTGTCCTGGCCGTGACGGTGCTGGCCACCTCGGTCTGGTCCGCCGTGCTCCTGGGCCGCGACCCGTCCTGGCTTCCCGGGCTCCGGGTGATCATCGTGGTCCTGGGCGTGCTCGCCGCCGCGGCCCTGCTCCTGCGGGCGGACGGCATGGCGGCTCTCCCGGCGCGGTTCCGCAAGGCCGCCACGACCGGCGTCGTGATCCTCTGCCTGCTTGCCGGCGGGCTCGGAAGCACCGCGTGGACACTGGCGACCGTCGCCCAGCCGCATTCCGGTTCGATCCCCACGTCGGGCCCCACCGCGTCCGCGATGGGCGGCGGCTTCGGGGCGGCAGGCAGGACCGGCAGTGACGGCATGGGCGGCGGCCCCGGCGGGGAAACGTCCTCGGCGGAGTTGACCGCGCTGCTGAAGTCCTCCGGCGCCAAGTGGTCCGCGATTGTCTCCGGCGCCACCCAGGCCGCGAGCCTGGAACTCGCCACCGGCACCAGCGTGATCGCGCTCGGCGGCTGGAACGGCGGCGACCCCTACCCGACGCTCGCACAGTTCCAGGCGATGGTGGACCGCGGCGAGATCGGCTACTTCATTTCCGGCGGCATGGGCGGCATGGGCGGGGGCCGCGGAGGCAACTCCGAGGTCGCCACCTGGGTCGCGGCCAACTACCAGGCCCAGACCGTGGGCAACGCCACCGTCTACAAACTGGGAGCGTAGACCGCCATGACTGACACCCTGAGCTCCCGCCCCGACACGGCGCCGGCCCGCACGCCGGGGCGGCCGCGGCCGCAAGCCCGGGACCGCCGTCGGCGACTGGAGCCCCCGGCTGCCGGCGGCACGCGCGCCGTCCTTGGCGCCCCGGCCCTGCGGATGCGGCTGGAACTGGCGGGGCTGCTGCTGGCCACGGCCGTGCTGTACCTGTGGAACCTCGGCGCCTCCGGCTGGGCAAACGCGTTCTACTCCGCGGCGGCCCAGGCCGGGTCGCAGGATTGGGCGGCCTGGTTCTTTGGCTCCTCCGACGCCGCCAACGCCATCACCGTGGACAAGCCGCCGGCGTCGCTGTGGGTGATGGGCCTGTCGGTGCGGATCTTCGGGCTGAGCTCCTGGAGCGTCCTGGTGCCGCAGGCGCTCATGGGGGTCGGCACGGTCTGGCTGGTCTATCTGGCCGTCCGCCGGGCCGCGGCCCCCGCCACGGCCGACGCCGGTTTGGCCCACCGCGCGGGGCTCCTCGCCGGTGCGGCCATGGCCCTGACACCGGTCGCCGTGCTGATGTTCCGGTTCAACAACCCCGACGCCCTGCTGGTGCTTCTCATGACCGCGGCCGCCTACGCCGTGTTGCGTTCCATCCAGGACGCGCGCGTGCGCTGGCTGCTGTTCGCCGGGGTGCTGCTGGGCTTCGGGTTCCTCACCAAGCAGCTGCAGGTCCTGCTGGTTGTCCCCGGTTTCGCCGTGGCCTACCTGCTCGCGGCGCCGGCAGCGGCAGGCAGACGCATTCTTCACCTGCTCGGTGCGGGCGCGGCGATGGCCGTCGCCGCCGGGTGGTGGCTGGCCGCCGTCGAACTCATTCCCGCGGCGGACCGCCCGTACATCGGCGGCTCGCAGAACAACTCCATCCTGGAACTGACCCTGGGCTACAACGGCCTGGGCCGGCTGAACGGCGATGAAACCGGGAGTGTGGGCGGCAGCAACGGCTGGGGCACGCCCGGGCTGTTCCGGCTCTTCAACAGCGAGTTCGGCGGCCAGATCGCCTGGCTGCTGCCCTCGGCGCTGCTGCTCGGAGCGGGGCTGCTCTGGCTGGGCCGCCGCGCGCCGCGCACCGACCCGGTACGGGCCTCGGTGATCATCTGGGGCTCCTGGGTTGCCGTTACCGGGCTGACGTTCAGCTTCATGGCCGGGATCATCCACCCGTACTACATGGTGGCGCTGGCGCCCGGGATCGCCGGGCTCGCCGGGCTCGGCGGCGTCCTGCTCTGGCAGCGGCGGAACCAGCCCGTGGCCGCCGCCGTCCTCGCGGTGGCGATCGTAGCGGCCGGCGCCATGGCCGCCGAACTCCTGGTCCGCACCGCGGCGTACATGCCGTGGCTGCGCTGGGTGACGCTGCTGGGCGCGCTCGCCGCCGCCGGCCTCGTGCTGGCCGCAGGGGCCCCGGGCGCCAAGGGGGCCGCGGGGGTGAAAGGGACGGGGATGATGGCGTCCAAGACGGTGGCGCGAACGACGGCGGCGCTCGCCGTCGCCGCGGCCCTCGCCGGTCCGCTGGCCTACTCGCTGTCCACCGCGGCCACGGCCCACAGCGGCTCGATTGTCAGCGCCGGGCCGGCCGTGTCCGGACGGGGCGGGGCCGGGATACCGCCGGCCCTCGGCGGCGCGGCAGGAGGCGGCTTCGGCGGTGCCACGACGGCCAACGGCACAGGCACAGGCACAGGCCGCGGACCAGGGGCGGGCGGAATGGGCGGCCTGCTCGGGGCCAGCACGCCGTCGGCGGCGCTCGTGGCCGCGCTGCAGACAGATGCCGGGACCTACACGTGGGCCGCCGCCGTCGTCGGATCCAACAACGCCGCCGGCTACCAACTGGCGACGCAGCTCCCGGTGATGGCCGTGGGCGGGTTCAACGGCACGGACCCCGCACCGACCCTGGCGCAGTTCCAGCAATACGTGGCCGACGGCAGGATCCACTACTTCATTGCCGGGCGCCTGATGCAGGGCGAAAGCGGAGCCAACGACGCCGCGCAGATTGCCGCCTGGGTGCAGGACAACTTCACCGCCCGGACCGTGGGCGGGACCAGCGTGTACCTGCTGGCCGGGTAGGCGGGCGCCGCCGTCAGGTCCGGGCCGGGCAGCGGCGGGCTAGAAGGTGGGGGCTAGAAAGTGAAGGACAGGGTGCGCAGGCCGGCGCCGGTGACGTGTGTGGTCACGGCCACCCCGGAGTAGTCGGGAATGTGCAGCACACCGTCCGGCAGTTCGCCGGCATTGGGCCCCACGGCCACGGTCCGGACGCCGGCGGCGATGCCCGCGGCAATGCCTGCCGGGGCATCCTCGAACACCACCGCATCGGCCGGGGCGACACCCAGCAGGGAGGCCGCCCGGAGGTATCCCTCAGGGTGGGGCTTGCCCCGCATGACGTCCTCCGATGTGACCGAGACGGCCGGGACGCCGATCCCCGCGGCTGCCATCCGGACCCCGGCCAGGTCCCGTGACGCGCTCGTCACCAGCGCCACGGCATCCGGCGGCAGGCTCGCCAGCAGCTCCGGCGCGCCGGGAACCGGAACAATGCCCCGGGTCTCGGCCAGCTCCATCCGGCCGAGCTCGGCCGCGAGGGCCTGGATGTCGGAACCGGCCGGAGCAAACCTGCGGACGGTGTCCATGGCCTGGACGCCATGGGAGGAGCGCAGGATCTCGCCGATGTCCAGGCCGTAGCGGGCCGCAAACGTGGTCCACACCTGCTCCACGATGCTGGTGGAATCCACCAGCGTGCCGTCCATATCGAACAGGACGGCGCGGGCGGTCAGGGTGGTGGTGCCGGAACGGGATGCAGAGCTCATGCCTCCATCCTGCCGCATGGCCCCGGGTCAGCCTCCCGCGCGGAGCCTGCCGGGATCAGCCGTTGGGCCGGTGGGGGATGTACTGCACTGCCCACTTGTTGCCGTCAGGGTCGGCGAAGTGGACAAAGTGCCCCCAGTCCTGGACGTCGACGTCGCTGACGTCCACTCCGTTGTCCTTGAGCTGCTTGTGCGCGGCCTGGATGTCGCTGACCACAAGCTGCAGGCTCGGTGCGGTACCGGGCGGGGCGTCGTTGAGGCCCTCACCGATGGCAATCGAGCAGCCGGAGCCCGGAGGCGTCAACTGGACAAACCGGAGGCCCTCCATGGGCCGTTCGTCGTAGTCGGCGTTGAAGCCCACCTTATTGACGTAGAAATCCTTGGCCCGGTCCACATCGGACACCGGCACAAACACGAGTTCAAGTTTCCAATCCATGGCGCACAGGCTAGCGCGGTCCGCGGCGACGCGGAAGGGATCCTCCGTGTTGCGCCTCGGCGGCGCCGCTCCTAGCCGGCGATGCCGTACAGGCGGTCTCCGGCGTCGCCCAGGCCGGGCACGATGTAGGACTTCTCGTTGAGCTTCTCGTCGATCGAGGCCAGCACGATCGTGACGTTGGCCTCTGAAAGCTCTTCCTCCAGCTTGGCCAGGCCCTCCGGGGCGGCAAGCAGGCAGATGCAGGTGACGTCGGAGGCGCCGCGCTTGAAGAGGAACTTGATGGCCTCGCGCAGGGTCCCGCCGGTGGCCAGCATGGGATCGAGGACGAAGATCTGCCGGTCCGTGAGGTCCTCGGGGAGGCGCTCGGCGTAGGTGATGATGTCCAGGGTCTCTTCGTCCCGGGCCATGCCCAGGAAGCCGACCTCGGCCGTGGGGACCAGCTTGGTCATGCCCTCGAGCATGCCCAGCCCCGCCCGGAGGATCGGGACCACCAGCGGGGTCGGCTTGGTGAACGCGGTGCCGACGGTGGTGCTGACGGGGGTCTCGATGGTCACCGGTTCGGTGCGGACGTCACGCGTGGCTTCGTACGCGAGGAGCGTGACAAGCTCCTCGGTGAGCTGGCGGAAGACCGGGGACGGGGTGTTCTTGTCCCGCAGAACGGTGAGCTTATGGGCGACCAGCGGGTGGTCCACAACGAGAGTGCGCATGGGTCAAAACTATCACCCGGATGCTGAGGACCGTCCCGCGGGGCCGGAGGTATCGGCGTCGTTCGTCCCTGCCTGTGCAGTGCCGACGGCACTGCCTTTGGTGGCGCCTTCATGCAGGTGGGCGGGATGCTCAAAAGTCGGCGCGTCGCCGGCGTGTTCGCGGTGCCGGAGCACGTGGAAGAGCCGGTGGGCCAGGATCACGATCCCCACCCACGCCAGACCAATGACCCACCCGACGATCACATCCGTCATCCAGTGATGGCCCAGGTAGACCCTGCTCAGGCCCATCGCGACGATGAAGATCACACCAGCGGCGATCAGGGCGATCCGGGCGCCGGTCCGCTTGATGTGCAGGCAGGCCAGGTACACCACGAGCGCGATCACCACCGTGGTGTTCAGCGTGTGGCCGCTCGGGAACGACGGCGAGTTCTCGTAGGGCGGCACGGCGTCGGCATGGTCCGGGCGGGTCCGGCCGATCAGTTTCTTGCCCAGGGACGTGGCCGTCACGGAGACCGCGGCTGCGCCGCCGATCAGGATCAGCGGCCGCCACGACCGGGAGGTGTAGATGAGCACTGCCGTGAGGATGCTGGCCAGGATGGGCATCCCGATGCCGCCGCCGATGTTGGTGAATCCCGTGATGAACGCGTCGAGGCCGGGGTTGCGAAGCTGCTCCATGAACGCCAGCGCCGGCTTGTCCAGGTTCGCCAGGCCCGCGTCGTCCACCACGTTGTCGTAGACCTCGGCACTCGTCAGGGCCAGGATCACCACCACCACGCCGCCGATCAGCATGGTGATCCACAGCGCCGCGTAGGGCACCACCCATTTGCCCCAGCGCTCCGTCAGCCAGTTCTCTGTTCTGGTGGTCACGGCCGTCTCCCGAATATTTGACTATTTGAACCCGTGGACTGCGCAGCCGGGCTGCACAGCATGCTTAGGATCGAAACTATCATTGACCCATGACTGCCCCTGAGCCCCGCCATGCCCAGTGGATGGGCCTTGCCCTGGTTGAGGCCCGGAATGCCCTGGCCACCGCAGACGTGCCGATCGGCGCCGTCGTGATCGGGCCGGACGGTTCGGTGCTGGGCACCGGGCGAAACGAACGCGAGGCCCTCGGAGACCCGACGGCCCACGCCGAGATGGTCGCCATCCGGGAGGCCGCCGCGCGGTTGCGGTCGCACCGGGCCCTGGAGGGCAAGGGCGACGACGGCTGGCGGCTGGAGGACTGCACGCTGGTGGTGACGCTGGAACCCTGCGCGATGTGCGCTGGAGCGATCGTCCTCGCCAGGATTCCGCGGGTGGTGTTCGGTGCCTGGGACGAGAAGGCCGGCGCCGCTGGTTCCGTGTTCGACATCCTCCGCGAGCGCCGGCTCAACCACTGGGTGGAAGTGGTTGCAGGCGTCCGTGAGCAGGAGTGCGCAGCGCTGCTGCGGGACTTCTTCGCCGGGCACCGCGCCTGATCCGTTCCGGCTAGCCTGCGCCGCCGGCAGATGACGCGCCAGCCGGTGACGCTGAGGCTGCCGCGGAAGCCGCGAGCCCATCGATCCGCTTCTGCCGGGAGGCCGGAGAGTCCAGGCTGAAGGCCCGGAAATCACCGAGGTCCTCGCGGATCCAGGCTTCCACCTCGGCGATCCGCTGCGTCACCGCGGGCGTGGGGCCGTGGAACAGCCAGGGCACGATCCGTTCCTGGGCCGGATCGTACTGCCAGAGTCCGATGATCAGGCCGCGGTCCAGGATCGGGTGGTCCGGGAGATCCGCCTGCAGCGCGAGCGACCCCAGTGCCGGCTTGTGCAGGTCCTCCTCGGCCAGCAGGTCCGCCGCGTTGCGGCGCAGCAGGAACAGGGAATCCGTTCCTGCCAGCAGCTGGATCTGTTCCCCCGCCGGCTCCTCGAAGGCGGCGAGGTTGCCGAGGTCCTCGGGCAGCATCCACAGCGGGTCCCCGCCGCCGGCGGCATGTGACCCGGCCATTACTGTGGACAAGGCGGTGGGCACCTCGACGGCGCCGACGGCGGCGAGGGCCGCCTTGCTTTGCGCCACGGTGAACCCCGTAAACCATTGCGACTGTTTGAAGGTGGCCCCGCCGGTCCAGCCCAGGTAGCGGCGGATCAGCTCAGTGCGCGCATCCTCGTCGTCAAGATCGCTGGGCGGCAGGCCCCACGGCTGGTAGGCGTAGCGCTGCTGGTCCAGGCGCCCGTTCGCCGGGACCCGGCGGATCCGTCCGTCGGACTGCAGGATCCCCAGGGCGGTAGGCAACGTGGTGGTGGCGCCCTTCTTCTTGCCTTCCTCGCCAAGGTTGCGCACTGAATCGCCGAGCTCGTCCTTGAGCTGCCGCGGATCCATGGGCCCCTCCGCCTCGGCGAGGGTGTGCAGCACCTGCTCTTCCAGCAACGTGATCTCGCCGCGGTCCACGCCGAGCCGGCCGACCACCTTGAACGCGGACTCGGCCGCGTCCCGGCCCAGCTGAAGCGCCCAGGCGAAGTCTTCCCGGCCCAGGACGTACGTGCAGCCGCGGGCGGCCGGAAGTTCCAGGATCCGGTGGGCGAGGACGTCGGCGTCCACCTCGTCGCGGCGGATCCCGGCGCGGGCAAAGAGCGTGAGGTAGGGGTTGGCGCCGCCCACGGACCGGGCCCAGCCTGCCCGGGCAAGGACCTGCTCCGCCGTCCAGCCAGCCAGCGAGCCATCCAGGCCCTGCCGGTGCCAGGACCATGCCCGGAGCCGCTCCGGGGTCAGGCTCTGCGGCTCCGGCAGGTTGACGGGCTTTTCTACCGACGGCGATTGCGTGGCGACAGGGTGGGTGCTCATGGGCTCATTCTCCAACAGCTTCTCTGTCAGCGGTATCAAGAAGCCGTATCAACCCGCGCCGTCTGGTTTCTGGGTGCCTCTGTTTCACCGAGTTCCGCGGTTTCCGCGGTTTCGGTAGGTTCCGTCGGTTCCGTTGGTTCCGTGGGTTCCGTCGGTTCCGTCGACAGGAAGCCCAGAACGGTCCGGGCGGTGGCGTCCCAGCCGGGCAACCGGCCCCGGGCGGCCGCTGCCGCCTCCCGCCAGCGGTCCCTGAGGCCGGGGTCGTCCAGCCAGCGGCGGAGCAGGTCCGCCAGCGGAGCGGGGTCCGTTCCGAGCCCGACGGCGGCGCCCGGCAACCCGGGCGCCGGAAAGTCCGGCGGGCTGTCCGGCGTCGGAGTGCCGGCCGCCGGCGGCCCGGGCAGGGTGCCGGCGGCGAGCGCCTCGACGGCTCCGGTGCCCTCGCGCACCACCACGGGAATGCCGCGGGCCAGCGATTCGGTGACCACCAGGCCGTAGGTTTCGGCCCGGGAGATCAGCAGGCTGAGATCGGCCGCATCCCACTCAGCATCCAGTGCCGGGCCCCGGAGCTCGCCCGGGATGCGGACCCTCCCGGCCAGGCCCAGGCGTTCCACGGACTTCCGGAGCTGCGCGGCGTAGGCCGGATCGGCGGTGTCCGAGCCGATGAGGGACGCCGTCCAGGGCACAACCGTGAGCCGGGCGAGCGCGTCCAGCAGGAGCGACTGGTCCTTGTTCGGCAGCAGGGCCGCCACGGCAATGAGGTGCGGAGCGCCGGCGGACCGGCTGCCGGCCGCGAGCGGCGCGGGGGCGGTCCCGGGCAGGGCCACCCGGAGGCCGTCGAGGCCGTGGCGGGCGCGGATGCCCGCCGCGGCCGAACCGCTCGTGCAGATGACGCCGGCAGCGGCCCGCAGGGCCCTGCGTTCGCGCTCGGGGTGGTCCGGCAGGGGCATGTGCAGCAGGACCCAGACCCGGACCCCGGCCGCAGCAGCCGCTTCCAGCTCGTCGGGCGCACCGCAGGCCAGAAGGCTGTCGACCATCATCACCGTGTCCCAGGTTGCGGTGCCGGCAGTTGCAGGGCCGCCTCCCCCGGCCTGGCCGCCGTCGGGCCCCGCGTGCAGCAGCGTGGCCAGGCGCCGCCGGTCCCCCGCGCTGCCTCCCGGCCAGTCGCCGTCGAGCGGGCAGGTTTTCACCGCGGCACCGAGGGCCGCCAGTTCGGCGGCGAGCGCCGCGTTGTAGACGTTGCCACCGGAGTTGTGCCGGACGTTGCCGGGCACCACAAGACGGATACGAGGGCTGGCCGGCGGCATCAGCGGGGCCTAGCGGGCGTCGAAGTCCAGCGAGTAGCTGGCCCAGGCATCGGGAGTCTCGCGCAGGGTGACGTCCAGCCCGGCGAGGTCGCGCCCGTCGTTGCCGACGCGGATCTGGGCGGCGACGGCGTCGGCGATGTACCGGGCGAGGGCTTCGGTGGTACTCAGCTTGCCGGAGAAGTCCGGGTGCTCGTCGAGGTTCTTGTAGTTCAGCTCGTCCAGGATCTCGTCCACCGCTTCCCCTGCCGCGCCGATGTCCAGCACAATCGCGTCGTCATTGAGCTCACGACGGCGGAAGGTCACCTCCGTGACGAACGTGGCCCCGTGCAGGCCCTGGGCCGGGCCGAAGACCTCGCGCGGAAGGCTGTGGGCGATCATGAAATTGCGGCGGACGGTCAGACTAAACACGGGCTACCTCGTGGCTTCGGTGGGCTGGGCGGCGGATTTGAACTCAGTGGGCTGGGCGGCGGATTGAGCGTCCCAGGACGGGTATTCGATGACGTGGCACAGGGCGTCCAGGTTGCCGTCGGCGAGGCGCTGGACGACGCCGGGGAGCTCTGCGAACGTCGAGGAGCCGGTCAGGAAGACATCGAAGACCGGATCCTGCAGTAGGGACACGGCGAGCGCGAGACGCTCGGCGTTGGTGCGGCGGTGCCGGCGGGCGCGGGCCACCATCCCCACTTGGCTGGCGCGGATGGACAGCCGGCGGGCGTGGAAGTCCTCCCCCAATGGGAGGGAGATTTTCCGGTCGGCGTACCAGGACATTTCGATGATGTCGCCGTCGTCGCCCACCAGCTGCAGGCTTCGTTGCAGTCCTTCCTGCGAGGCCGAGCAGTGGATCACGATGTCGCAGTCCGGGAGGGCGTCGTCGGGGTGGCTGAAGTCGACGCCGAGGGCGTCCGCGAACGCCCGTTTGGCGGGGTCGACGTCGATCAGCTGCAGCCGCGCGAGCGGAAAGCCGGCCAGGAGTTTGGCCACCATACCGCCGACCAGTCCGGCCCCAATCACAGCAACCCTGTCGCCCAGGCGGGGTCCGGCCTCCCAGAGTCCGTTGATCGCGGTTTCCACGGTGCCGGTGAGCACTGCGCGGCGGGCCGGGACGCCGTCGGGAATGATGGTGAGGGCTTCGACCGGGACGATGAAGCGGTCCTGGTGCGGATAGAGGCAGAATACGGTCTTCCCGGCCCAGCCCTCCGGTCCGTCCTCGACCACCCCCACGGTGAGGTAGCCGAACTTCACCGGGTACGGGAAGGACCCCTCCTGGTTGGGGGCGGCCATCGCGTTGGCGACGCACTCCGGGACGCTCGCGTGGTGGACTACCAGTTCGGTGCCCTTGCTGATGCCCGAATACAGAGTCCGGACCAACGCCTCCCCGGGGCCGGGGGCGGGCAGGTCCTCCCTGCGGAGCTCGCCTTGTTCGGGGCCGACGGTCCAATAGGCGGTGGCCGTGGCGTGCTGTTCAGAAGTCGTCATTGTGCTTACGAATCTAGTGCCCGGGCTGTTCGCGGGGAAGGGTGCCGGGTTCCGGCGAGTCGGCGGGCGGGTGCCGTTGGGGCTCGTTTTGTGGATGGGCGCCTTGCTCCGGTACCCTAGTCAGGTTGGTGACGTGTCCGAGCGGCCGAAGGTGCAACACTCGAAATGTTGTTTGGTGTAAAAGCCAACGTGGGTTCAAATCCCACCGTCACCGCCACGTAGCGAGGCCCCTGCTTCCCTTTGTTTACAAGGGAAGCAGGGGCCTTTGCTTTGCCCGGATTTAGGGGTTGCCCACACTAACCAGTGAGACGACGTGATCCAGCGAGTCCGACACTGAGTCCAGGTCGCCGTCAAACAGGTCTGCGTGAACGCCAACGTGATGGGGGCCGGGGTCGCTTCGACTCCGGCCCTCGTTCTTGCTTGAACACGGCCCGGCCGTCTCGGCACAGCGCACGGCGTCGCCTACCATCGGGAGCATGACGATCAGGGTGGACGACGAAGGCAACCTCTACACAATGAACGATTGCTACAGCTGCGACAACGAGGGACCTCATTACTCGTCCTTCGTCGTAAACGGGAGCCCCGTCTTCCAGTGCGCGCGGTGCATGGGCCCGGTCAGCGACACTTCGCCGGCCCCATCGACCTGGCTGCCGGGAGCCAAGGGGTAGGGGCGTCACAATCCCTACAGCTGGCCAAGGAAACGCGAGTTGCCGGCCGTGATGTATCTCCCCCGGGAAGACAGGGGGGTCGAGCGCACGAAAGGCGTCACGTTGGCTGAATCAGCGCGGCAAGCCCCGCGGTAACGCGGCAGTGACAGAACATTTGTGAACGGTGAGGGCAACCGCAAGTTGGGGCCCTCTGGGCGTAGCAACGCCGGGGCAACGCGCAGTTTGCGATCGAAGCACTCACCGAGGCGGCTGAGTCTCCGGTCAACCAGGCCTAGACCGACATTGAGACCCACAATCCGACGCATGCGCCCGGGTGAGGAGACCGTCGGGACCAGCCGCCGGAGACGGTGGTCGAGGATGCCATCACCTGCTACGATCCCCAGAATCCCCACGACCGCATGCAAGCCGCAATCACTCTGGAGGTTCGCGATGCCGGACACCACCTGCCACATGTCGATCTCGCTGGATGGCTTCGTCGCCGGGCCGGACCAGAGCCGCGAGAACCCCCTGGGCAAGCGGGGGCTGGAACTGCACGGCTGGCACATCGGCGACCCGCGGGCCAACGATGCCGACAAGGTCGCGAACGAGTGGCTCATGCGCCCACGGGGCGCGTATGTGATGGGTCGGAACATGTTCGGCCCGGTCCGCGGGGACTGGGATGAGGACTGGACAGGGT
>NZ_JBFTLP010000033.1:0-35914 GCF_056396505.1 Arthrobacter sp. 05T410
GACCTGGATCGAGCGCAGCTACCACCGAAAACGCCGTCAACGTGCCCTAGGACGGCTGACACCCATCGAGTTTGAGACAATAAAAAACGCGGCCTCAGCCGCGTAAGAAAATATCAACCACAGCTGTCAACTAAACCTTCAGCAGTCCCCTTCTTTCAATGGAATCAGGCGCTATCACGGACGCCTTCTCAAATCCTGCTAACTTTGCGACTTCCGTAAACAGGGTGCCCATCGTTGGCGCAGCCACGTCTTCGGCGTCACCATTGGCGGTAGATCGCTGAAGCCCCAGAGAAGTTCCCAGCCCAGCAAGGATCACGAGCTGGTCAGCTGACACGACACTGGCTAATGACTCTCGAAGCACCTGCAGCCGTCGTTGGGCAACATCGTCGCCATCAACCACCGCTTCATAGTCAAACCAGTCGGACCCGGCGATCTTGGCTCTGTGAGGAGGGAACGCAGGCGCTTCAGGCAGTTCTTCGGCCGGCGACATTTCAGCGGTGGCATTGGTCATACTCAATACTCACGCACGAGGAGGAATTCACCAGCGCACAACACCAAGATGTCTGTGGTGAGCGCTAGTGACGACATATTCATGATTCCAGCAGAACTGGATTGCATTCCGCACTTCGCCGAGCTGGCGGCCGCTGGCGCGCGCGTCCATCCGTCGTTCCTCGGGAGGAGCGGTCCTGACACCTCGCTCGGTGACGGCTCGAGGAAGGGATCTCGTCAGGCTGCTCGGGACGTCCGGGGTCGCCCTTTCTTCCGGGGCGTGGCCTCGAACACGATGCCCTCCTCCATCAAGGACGCAATCAAAACTACGTTGAAGAGGCACGCCCAGTTCGGGGGTTTCCTGGGACGACAGTAATGGTCCTGCTTGGTCTCAGGAAGTCCAGCTCGCGAGACAAAATTCGGGAACTTAAATGCGGCAGGGCCGGCGTATGCCGGCCCTGCCTGTTTTTCCCTCTGCAAAGGAAATATGTGGTTCAGCTTAGCTGAATGGTTGTGGTGCTGCCGCGGCCTGGTACCTCGTTGTTCCTGGTCCCGCGGGGGTGGTGGTGCGCTGGTGCGTGGTCGCGGTTAATGGCGGTCCGTCGCTGGTGATTGGCTGCTGTGGTTCGTCCTGGGCGGCGGACCGCCCGCGCTCCGGGAGGTTCCCGACCCTTCACGGGGTGAGTGACCGGGCGACTGTATTGGGGGATCCAGCCGCTCGGCCACTTTCAGATTACTCCGTTTCGGTGGTGTGCTTGTCGAGGATGATCTGCTCCACGGCGCTGGCCGTGTAACTTCTCCGGACTACTGACGTCAACGGCTACCCTTGGCGTTTAGGGCGCGGCAGGTGACTATGTCAATCCCTCTTGGCACCGGCTGGATGGACGGACCTATCTGGCCCCACCCGCGGCCCCGAGGCTTGTTCCGCCTCACGTAGCGAGATGGCGTCTCATAGTTCGCGGGAGCAAACGAACCAGTAGCGAGGGGCGTGTGGTTGTGTCAAGTATTTCTGGCCCCGGAAGGACGGGTGAAACTGGCTGGCAGCGCGGCCGCGTTGTTGCGTCTCCAGCCATCAAGGAGTCAACTATGAGCGTGAATTTGGATCGATACATTATTGACGCAGTCGACCGGTACTGGGCTGAGGACGTGCAGATCCTCGGCGCCTGGCAGGACGGACCGGCCGCGGCATGCGTGGTGTACCGCCGAACCATCGACCCCATGATGATCCTTGGGTGCCGGATCGAGTTTCATGCAGACTCAGCAGACGGCACCATTGAGGGCCTCGCCCGCGACGTGGCGGTCAACCTCGCCGAGCCGATTGGTACCGCCAGGAGTCGTCAAGATCAGCACGGCATCGTTTGGGTGGCAGTCCCCGAGGACCGCCCGACGCCAAAGCCTCCCTCCGAGGTCGTACGAAAGCTCGCCGACACGTAAGCGCTTCCGTCGCCTTCAGCTGGCTATTCTCACTTAGGCCTGACTAGCGGATGTCAGTCTCAGGATGATGGGACGGCCGGCATTCCCAGCGATACCTGCCTCACCATCTGGCTTAGCTTCTCCCGCGCGGCGTTGAGGCTGATTTCTATGCCTTCCAGTTCGCCCAGCCATCCCCGCTCTTCAGCTTCGACCTTCCGGTCCTCAAGGGCTTCAATAAGTTCTTCGAGGCGGGGGCGTTGTGTTGGATCGGGACGGAGCACTGGGCACCGGATGCAAGCGTGTTCGTGGATGCAGGGTGTTCCATAAGCTCGTCCGCAGCTGCCCAGTTCGACCTTTCTCTTCTTGAAGTGTTCGTGGAAGTCCTGGATCTCGCCTTCCGTGGGCTCAAGGTAATCATCGGGTGGCCGCAGAGCTCTGCGCCTGTCGAGGAAGCTTCTGAAATGCCGGAGGGTTTCCTCGTCGTGGATGGCTGCGTACCCCTGGGTTGTGGAGATGTTTTGATGGCCCATGAGCTTGGCCAGAATGTGTATCGGCAGCCCGGCGGACAGGGCTGAGGTGGCGAACAGCCTTCGGAAATCGTGGGGGGTGAATTTATAGTCGTCCCCGTTCTCGTCTTTGAGGCCAGCCCTGGTGATCGCGTCCTTGATGGCGATCCTGACCCAGCTGGGAGACATGGTTCGGCGTTCACTTCCCGTGCGTAACTGGAACAGGTGCGGAAGTGGTGCGCTGTAGACGCGCTCGGCCCCGTCGTAGCGGACGGCCAGGGGCACGCGTCCGCCCGCGGTGGCGATTCGCCTCTTCACGAGTGCGAAGACGTGGGCGAGTTCCGGAGAGATGAGAAGTATCCGTTCCCTGTCGGTCTTTGAGGGAACAATCTGAAGAAGGGGAAGCGCCTCACCTGTGTCTGGAAGGCGGTAAATGGAGAACGCATGAGTGGTGATCTCGACAAGTTCCTCGATCCGCACTCCGGTCTCGTTCAATGTGTTGATCAGCGCCCAACTCCAAAAACAGTTGTCCTCAAGCTGAGTGAGGTCAAAGCGATGTTCAAAGCGGCCGCCAACGACCCAGACGCGGCCTGAGCCGCGCGGCGCGTTGATTGTTCTCCGCCTCATCTCACAGCGGCGGTAAGTGATGCCTTGATGTTCGAATTCCTGCCCTTGATCCGCCGCTGTTCCTGCGGCCAAAAGTGCTTGAGCGTCTTTGAGCTCCTGGGCGGCGCTGGCCAGCAGCTTCGGCAGCAGCGGACTCAGATCCCGGATCCTTTGATGGATGCGGGCTTGGGTTCGCCGTTTGTGTTTGTTGGCCCCGGAGGTATCTTCACGTGTCAGGAACGAAGGAGCAGCCCATTGGGCCCAGTAGGCGTCGTCGGTAGCCCATGACGCGATGTCCAGATATAGGCCCCTGACCATGAACAATGTGCGGTGCTTGGTCGAGATGGGCCCGTCTGTGAATCGGTTGAGCCAGGCCCGGCCTTCCTCGAAGCTGACGCGCAGGCTGTTGGCTTCGGGGTTGTGGGCTTCGATATCGAGCCAGAAATTCTTGACCAGTTCGTAAACCATCCAGCGAAGGGTTGAGTAGTCCACCGATGGTTCTCTGATCTTGAGATAGCGCACCAGCATGTCCCTCACCGGTTGACTACGGATCCCGTAGGAATCGACCATCTCGGGGACGGAAGGCCGCCTTACCGCGACGGACTGCAACAGTCCTGGTGTCGAGGCATCGAAGATCCCGAGGTCTTTGAGCATGGACCAGACATAGGTGAGCCCGTCGGGTTTCTGGCCCCGCCCGATCTGGTAATCCCGGTATCCGAGAAGATGTCCCGGACGTAACTCCCGAACGGGCACTCCGGTGTGCGCCAGCACTTTCGTCATGACAATGAGGCCATTTTCGAAGTTCGGCGGTCTCACTTGTAGCGATGCCCCGTGCTCGGTCATCTGAGCGAAGAACTCAGGATGCCTGTTCAAGCGGATCCGGTGGAACCTCGGTGACCCTTGTCGAAGCCAGGTGTAGCTCGGCCGGATCACGTCCAAGGCTATGAGGTCTGCGATTCCATTCGCCGATTCGAATGCTGCACGGTTCAAGTAGATCCCCTGCCATGGACTGCCGAGCTGGTCTTTCCAGTCATGCCCTGGTTCCTGGCAGCCGGCGTTTTGCCACCGCTGCTGCCATGTCTGCCCCTCGAATTCACTCAACGCCTTCAGGATGACGCTCACGCCGCGGACAGAGACTGTATCGGCGCCGGCGAGGTCCTTCACGCGTTCAATCAGTTCGTCCTGGGTTGCCAGGGAAAGGCGTGGAACGCAGTCTTGAGAGTCGACTTTAGGCTTTGTGGGCGGCGCGGGAACAGGCGGTGAGGGGACATAATCCCTAACTATTGCCACTCATTACCTCCAAAAAGTTCAATCATGTCTGCGGCCGCGTATGCCGAGGGGTGTTCAGAAGCAGTCTCGGGATTGCGGCCCGCTGCAGCGCGCAACACGAAGTGCTGGTTCACCCGTTCGATGACTTCGTCCTCGCGGAGCCTTAAGTAGGCTTCGGTCGCGCTGATGTGAACGTGTCCGAGAACCGTCTGGATATCCGTGAGCGAGACATTCGGATCTCGTGCCATGCGGATGGCAGCTGTGTGGCGGAAGTCGTGGAGGGTCCAGTTCGCACCCAGGGCAATGTTCACCCGGCGAAGAATGCCTCTGGCTGCTTCGTAGTTCAGCGGCCGGTAGGGCTTTCGCAATGTCCACCAGGCGGCGGCCCCTGGCCGGATGAGATCCTCGGGGAGCGATTCCTGATACAGCCGAAACCATCGGAAAGCCTCGTGGGACGCGGGGATCCGCTGGAGGGCTCCGGAGCCCTTGCGTACTACGGAGATGCATTGCTGCCCGACATCGACCATTCCGTTAGTCAGTCCGACAAGCTCCGAGGGCCGGGCCGCACTGGAAACATAGAAAGCGACCAAAGCCCTGTCTCTGTCCGTTCCGAGCTTGGTAAACAGGTCCTCGAAGGCCTTATCGGGGATGGAGCGAGGTACCTGCACGGGGACCTTTTGCCGGTAATCAGCTCGAGGTCCTTGCCGGTACGCATCTTCCGGGTTGTGGTGGGCTCCGAAACGCCCGTAATGGCCGGCCCGCTCAGGCACCGGATTGCGCAATGGCCCGGTCAGGGCTCTCCGGTGGAAGTCGTAGAACGCGAAGAGCACTGACAGATTGTGATTGATGGTTCGTGGTGAGTATTGATCGCTCAGATAGGGCTTGCCCGAGACTTCATTGATAGCTGGCACCGGCCGTCGAGGCCTAGCCGGTTTTTTCGTCGATGCACGAAGCATCGTCACAAATTCCCGCACGTCATCGCGGTTCACCCGGTTCCATTCCTTGCCGGAACCCCACAGAAAACGGAACCACCTCAGAAGATCTCTGGCATATGACTCCACACTCGACGAGCTCATCCCCCGGGCCCAAAAGTCCTGCAGGTATTGCTGCACGCTCGGTACAGGCCGATCCTCGGGGTCGGAGACTAGCCAGTAAGGAGCGACCAAAATCGCCTGGACGCTCCCTTGAGAATCATCTTCGTTGAGACTGTCCTGACTCTGCACACCCATACCCGTGACTCCATCGTCCGTTGGTCGTCCTAAAGCTAAGGCTCTTAGTCCGGTCAACATATCCCCAGGCGGTGAGCTGGTTCAGGTAGTGGAAGTGCCGGTTTTCGGCACTCCGCCATGAGTCCTTCTGGATGGTCTTTTCATACCCGGCGCAGATCAGGGCGATCAGGGAGAACTCGGGCCGGGCGGTGGTCTTAGCGGTGTGGTCCCGGAGCGGGTTCCAGCCCCACAGGTCGGTGTCCTCCCCGGTCTTGGCCCCGATCATCTCGGTGGCGACCTTGCCGTCGTAGCCGCTGGCGGCTTCGGGGTCGTGGGTGATGGCGTGGACGGTGAAGTACTGCCAGCCCTTCGGCGCGGTCTTCCGCGACAGCAGGGTCTTCACGAACTCGCGCCTGACCTTCGTGGCGCTCTCCATCTCGCGGTTATTGGCGATCAGGGTCTTCCGCTCGGCTTTCTGCTCCTCGGTCATCGGGCCTTTCTGGGCCTGCGTGCCGCCGTCGTAGCGTTCGTACTTCGGGGTGAAGCCCAGGTCCTTCCAGCCGGTGATGACCGGGTTGGCGTTATGTTGGCCCCGGTAGTCGGTGCTGATCAGGTAGGCGTTGGCGTCCTCGTCGGTTGCCGGTTCCCCGTCGGCCCGCTTCGCGGCCGAGACGTACAGGTTCTCTTCGTTGGAGTAGTGCCCGGCGTCCTCGACAATGCTCTTGCCCTGCGCCTCGAGCTCGGCGATGAGTGCGGCGAGGGCGGCGGCGCGGTCGCGGCGGTCCCGGAGCATCTGTGCGACGTGCAGGAGCTGATCGGGTTCGTCCGCGATCACGGACTCTAGCTCCTCGGTGGCGTCCTGGTTCCCTTCAAATTCGGCCATGATGAGCGCTTCATCGATGGTGTATCCCTTGCCCAGGGCGGCGGCTCCGGCGCTCGAGGACTTGGCCTTCAGCGCCCCTTCCACGGTGGTCTTGGTCCGCCCGGTCTTCTTGGCGATCGCGGCGGCTGACACACCGATCAGGGACAGCTGGTGGTAGGCGTCGGCCTCGTCCGCTTCGGTCAGTTCGGCGCGCTGGATGTTCTCCACGACCTGCGTCACGATCCGTTCGGCTTCCTCGGGGGACTCGATGATCATCACCGGAATCAGGGGCCGGGCGGCTTCCACGGCGGCCCGGGTGCGGCGCTGTCCCATCAGGACATGCACGGTCCCGTCGTCCCTGCGGTGGGCGATGACGGGTTCCATCACGCCGTGCTCTTTGATGCTGGCAATGAAATCGGCGGTCAGGGCGGCGTCTTTGCGGACGTTGATGTCCACGGTCAGGGTGGCCGGGTCGAGCATTTCGAGGGTGGGTGCGGTGTTCATGGTGTTGCTCCTTTTGCAGAGGATTCCGGTGGGTGGGGCGGCTGTGGTGACCGGCCAGCTTCCCCTCTCCCCCGTTGTTTTTTGGTTGCTGGCAAGCTCGCTTGCTCGGCGGCCGACGGAGCCCTGTCTACCCGCAGGGCAAGGTGAAGGAAATTCCTGGAGGGAATCAGCGACGCAGGAGCGCCGGAGGGACATTTCCTGCACCGCAGGCCCCGACGAAGGAGGGGCTAGACGGGGTGGAGCGGACGCCTAGAATCCGGAGGACAGCAACCAAAAAACGGTAATACTGGAACAGTCCTTGAGCCGGCGTGACCCAGCCAAAAATTGACGTACCAGGCGGCACTGTCTTCCCGACGATCTGTCCGCCGGCTCAAGGTCCGTTAAAAGGGGTGTCGGGCCAGGCGGACATGACCTCATAGGAGCCTGATACGACCAGTCCCATTACCGTTTTGTCTGCCCACCTGGCCCGCGCCCGATCAATCAGCATTCGACGCGACTGAGGGGCAATTTCCATCTTGGCAAGCGAACCAATAAAAGTCATCGCGGGTATCGACACCCACGCCGACACACACCACGTAGCCGTGATCAACGAACACGGCAAACCCCTTGCAGACAGGGAATTCCTGGCCGTGGGATCCGGATACCGGAAAATCATCGACTTCATCACTTCCTACGGCACAGTCGTAGCCGTCGGGGTCGAAGGAACAGGCTCCTACGGTGCCGAACTCGCCCGAACTCTTCGGGGTGAAGGGCTCACCGTGCTGGAGGTAAACCGCCCGAACCGGGCCGCCCGTCGCCTCAAAGGGAAGTCAGACCCGTTGGATGCCTACCAGGCCGCCAAGTCCGTGCTCGAGGGGCGGACCAAGGCGATCCCTAAGGCCAAAGACGGCCCCGTCGAATGCCTGCGGATCGTACGTTCCGGGCGCGCATCAGCCATCAAGGCCCGCACTGCGGCCATCAACCAGATCAAGGCGCTCCTCGTTTCAGCCCCGGACAAGATCCGGGCGAAATACCGGGCGCTGGCCACCTCAGCGCTGATTCCTGCCCTGCAGCGCACGAGACCTTCCGGGCATATGGCTGACCCCGAGTACGTGACTCTGCTGACGCTCAAGGCGTTGGCAGCCCGATGCCAAGCGCTGGGAACGGAAATCGCGGCTGCTGACGCTGCACTCAAGGAAATCCTGGACGGCTATGCTCCGATGCTTTGTGATCTCCCAGGAGTCGGAACCGAAGTGGCCAGCCAGTTGTTGATCACCGTCGGGGACAATCCGGACCGTCTGGGGAACGAGGCCCAGTTCGCTTCGCTCGTCGGCGTCGCCCCGGTGCCAGCCTCATCGGGCAAGACAACCCGCCACCGGCTCAGCAGGGGCGGCGACCGCAGCGCCAATAATGCCTTGCACCAGGTTGTTCTGGTGCGCATGGGCTCGTGCCAACGGACCAAGGAGTACGTGGCTAAACGCACGTCAGAGGGAAAGAGCAAACGCGAAATCATGCGCTGCCTCAAACGCTACGCAGCCAGGGAAATCTACCGTCAGATCACCAATCCCCGGCCCGCACCCGACAACTCCGACCTCCGCCGCAGGCGGACAGACCTCGGCATGACCTTAACGACCGTCGCCGGCGAACTTGGTCAATGGGTTTCCATCATTTCGCGTCTGGAACGCGGACATATCCGCAACGATGCCCTGGCCGGCGCCTACCGGAAATGGCTCATCGACCAGGCCGAAATGCCACGCCGCACACCTCCGACGACAGCTGCAGCAAGGACAAATGCGTTACCGGGCGCCGTTAGCTGAGACTCAAGGCTTGACGCTTTACTCAAACCAGACTTACTCTAAAACCACAAGGTTATATAACGACAAGGTTATGGTTTTGATGGTTGATGAATTGAGTGCAGTGTTCGCGGCGTTGGCCGATCCGACTCGGCGGGCTATTCTGCAGCGGCTCGCTGACGGTGACGCGCAGGTGTCCGACCTCGCGGCGCCTTTCAGGATCAGCCAACCGGCGATTTCGAGGCATTTGAAGGTATTGGAAAATGCTGGCCTGATCTCCCGGAACCGGGTAGCGACTGCCCGGTTCAGTCATCTGGAGCCCGACCGGCTTAAGGAAGCGAGCGAGTACATGGAGCGGTACAAGAAGTTTTGGGGTGAGTCCTTCGACAAACTCGACGGCGCGCTGGCCTCGTTTCAGCGCGACACCCCACCTACGGGAAAGGGCCGAGATGTCTGAGGGGCGCCAGCAGGAAGTCACAGAACACGATGTTTTCATTTCCCGCTCTTTCGCCGCCCCCAGGGACACGGTCTGGCGGTTCTGGACCGAACCCCAACTCCTCGCCTCATGGTTCGGGCCTGAAGGAGTTCACGTACCCGTGGACAGCATCATCGTGGAGCTCGTGGAGCAGGGCCGGTGGGAGTTGACCATGGTCGACAACGCTACCGGGGCCAGCCACCCCATCCGGGGGCGCATCACCGCCTTTCAGGCACCGGAATCCCTCGAGATTCAACTGACAGCGCTGACCGAGGCTGGGCCCGTGGACGACGTCGTGCTGCGGCTTCAGTTCCACGATCACGGCGACCGGACGCGCATGACCCTCCATCAAGGCCCGTTCACCGACGAGATCCGGGACATGACCCACGCCGGATGGATACTGTCCTTCACCAAACTCGACACCCTCCTCGAAAGGCCCACAGCATGAAAACCAGCGCCGCCCAAAGCCAGGTCACCCAGATCACCTCAGCGGACGGAACCCCCATCTCCGTCGAACACATCGGCTCCGGCCCCTCCCTGGTCCTGGTTGACGGCGCCTTCTGCGGCCGGTCCTTCGGCCCGGCGCGGGCCCTGGCCACCACGCTGGCCGACTCCTTCACCGTGTACTTCTACGACCGTCGCGGCCGCGGCGACAGCGGTGATACACGGCCCTACTCCGTGGAACGCGAAATCGAAGACCTAGCCGCCGTCATCACCCATGCGGGCGGAGACCCCTACGTCTATGGCATCTCCTCCGGTGCGGCCCTCGCCCTCGAAGCAGCAGCGGCGGGTATCCCGATGCGCAAGCTCGCCACCTACGAGGCCCCCTACACGGGAATCGGGAACGTCGACGGAACGCCCGTCGACCACGCCGGGCACCTGAACTCACTGCTCGCCCAAAACAAGCGCGGCGCGATGGTCTCCTACTTCTTGGTCAAGATGATCGGCGTCCCTGCATTTGTGCCCCTCATGCTGCGCCTCATGCCAAAGATCTGGAAGAGCCAAAAGGACGCCGCCAACACCCTCCCCAATGAAATTGCCGTTACCAACAACTTCACCGCACCCACCGGCCGGTTCGCCAAAATCACGGTGCCGACCCTTGTCATGGTCGGTGGAAAAGCCGCCCCGGTCATGACCTCAGCTCAAGCAACAACAGCCGCCGCGATCCCCCAGGCCCTTCACCGCACCCTCGAGGGCCAAACACACCAAGTCTCAGACGCAGCAATGGCAGCCGAACTCCGCGGGTTCTTCACCAACTGACCCGTTGACCACTCTCACCAAATTCATTTCGCCCACAGACCGGAATAGACCATGCCCAAAATCAGCTATCAGACCGAACATCAGGGATCCCAACGACGCCCGCCCGCCTCCTCTGCCACGCGGGTATTGCTGGCCTGTGGCATCACCGCCGGCCCCCTATACCTTCTGGTCAGCTATGCCCAGGCGTTTCTTCGCCCGGGCTTCGACGCGGCACATAACGACCTCAGCGTCCTAGCCAACGGCGACCTAGGCTGGATGCAAACCACAAACCTGATCCTCACCGGCGCCCTAACCCTCCTGACCGCCGTCGGATTCCGTCGCGCACTCAACCCCGGACGAGGAGCCACCTGGGGGCCGGTTCTCGTCGGAATCTACGGTGCCGGATTAGTGGGTGCGGGGATTTTCACCGCCGATCCCATGAACGGATTCCCTCAAGGCGCACCTCCCGGACCCCCTATCTCCGGGTCCCTCCACGGGTTTCTTCACTTCGTTACCGCAGGGATTGGCTTTGCCGCCTTCATCGCTGCCTGCTGCGTTATGGCCCGCCGGTTCTACACATCCGAAAACCGGAGGCTCGGAGCATTCTCCCTTGCTACCGGAATCCTCTTTCTCGCCGCCTTCGTCGGCATTGCCAGCGGGTCAACGTCAGCCGTCATCGTTCTTAGCTTCACAGCAGCCGTAGTCCTCGCTTGGACCTGGCTGGCAATAACGGCCGCCCACCTACGACGCAGCCAACCCCTGCCTCCCACCGTCCGCACCAGCTGAGCGAGCCAACCACTAAAAAGCACGATCAACAGCAATTTGACGACTATAGGAGCATCGTCGAAGACGTGGATACGGGCCAGGGTCTCCGGAGCCCTGCGACGGAGGCACTGGACCCCACAGCCGGCCGCGCCAGCGGACGCCCGAAAGCGCTGTCTGTGGAATCCGCGGTGGCCGCCCGACTTGTGGAGGGGTCGTGGCAGGATGTCCATCATGGACAGGCGGTTGCGGCGCGCTCCTGACGCGGAATGGGTGCTGATGTACCGGCTCGGGCTGAGCCGGCAACGCATCGCTGCCCTCGTCGGCGCCGAGCCCGCCACGGTCGGATACCACCTGGTCATCGCGCGCCACCAGGACCCCCACCTCGAGGCCGAACACCAGTCCGCAGCCGGCTCCGCGCCCGTTCCGCACCCCTCCCCCACGGATCTCGGCCGCATGGACGAGCTCATCGCCTGGGTCAAGGCCGAAGGCCGGCTCCCGCGTGACCGCTCCGGGCAACGGGGCGAAAGGTCGATGGCGCGCTGGCTGTCCGGGCGCCGACGCGAAGCGGCCCAAGGGACCCTGGTCCCGGCCTACCGTGACGGTCTGGCCCGGGTGCCCGGGTGGCTGGGGAACCGCAGGGAAGCCGAGGACGAGGCCCGTTGGCACCACCGCCTGGCCCAGCTCGAGGACTTCCGACACGAGGGCAACGATTGGCCCCGCCACAAGGGCTGCGATTCTGAGCGGGAACACACCCTCGGCGTCTGGATCCACACCCAGCGGTACAAACACCGCCGCGGCGACCTCGACCCTGCGAAGGCCAAGCTCCTGGACGACACCGTTCCCGGGTGGCAGGCCGGAAGGACCAGGGGCCGCCCTCCCCGGCGGTGACCCGAAAGGCAGCGTTTCCCGGCAGGCCGCCGGCCAGTAGAATTACCGAGGTTCTCCAGTCCCCCCAGCTTGGAGAACCGGGAGCCTCCGCGCTTGAGTCCTTGGATTCGCGCGGAGGCTTTCCTCACGGCTCGCAGCAAGGACCCTCTTCCCGGTTGTGCCCATTGGGGGCAGGTGGAGCCCTCCGCACAGCTCAGGCTGTCCCCACTGGGTGCAAACCGTTTGATTGTCGGACCCCTCCCCCATGCTCAAACCTGCACATCTATTCGAATAAAATTACTAGGCTGGAAATTTGTTATCGAATGTCAGTTCTAAACTGAGGATATGAACCCGGAACAGGCGGCCCGGTTGCAGGCGCGGTATGCGAGGCGGGCCGGCCCGATCGGGCTGACGGTGGAAGAGCTCGATTTCGAGCACTTCCCCGCCAGGAACGGCTTCCCCGGGATCCCGGTGAAGGCGTGGATCCGGTTTCCGAACTGCGCCGAGCTGGTCGACGGCGAGGTCTATGCCTGGACGGCCAAAGCCGCCGAAGTGACGTGGAAGGACGGTCCGGTGACCTACCGGACCTGGGTGTGGAGTTCGGCGGTCACCCGCCGGGAAGACATGATGAGCAGGAACTTGGGAAAACGCGTAGAACGTGACAGCAGTAGCGAATGAAACAACCCTGGACGTTGACGTCGACGTCCGCTTCACCCCGGCCGGCACGCCGCTCGCCGTCCGGCACGAGGGCCGCATCTGGGCCGTCGCGGCCGAGCCGGTGCACTGGTTCGACCGGGACGCCTGGTGGGACACGCAGAGCACGGCTGCCGTCGGCAGCGGCGACCTGGTCAGCATCGAGTTCTGGAGGGTGCAGGTCCGTCTCAGTTCGAGCTCGGCGTTGCGGACCTTTGAGCTGCGCCGCAACCCGCTCTCGACCCGGTGGCTGCTCGAAGGCATCAGCGATTAGGGCCTCGGCGGCAGGGAACCCCCAACCGATCAGCGATCAGACATGGGCGGCGATCCGGGCAGAATTCACGCTCCCGGCCCTCGGGCAGGTGCACCGCCGGCTCTCCGAACTGATGGAAGACCCCGGACCGGTGCTGCGCCGGCTCGTCCGCGATCATCGACGACGGCACCTACTGCCCCGGATTCCAGTTCCTCCCCGGCGGACAGCTCCACCCGACCGTCGTTAAGCTCTTTGACCGGGCGATGGAACTGCAGATCCCGCACAACTTCACCCTCTGGATGGTCACACCCTCCAGGGACCGTAACGGATCCCGCCCCGTTGACCGCCTCAAAGACGGCCCCGCTCCCTTGGTGGGCGCGCTGGACTCCTGCCGCTGGCGCTAGCACCGGCCCTTGACCGCACCCGTCGGGTGCGTAGCGTAGGTCCATGGGACTCATCTACGACGACCCGGACCTCGCGGCCCTGACACTGACGCGGCTCGCCGCGGAAGAATCCGAAGGCCCCGGCGCCCTGGAAGTGCGCATGCGCGACTATCTCGGCGGCCTGGCACAGCGCAACGGGGGCGATTATCTGGAGCTGCTGGCCATCACCCTCGCCCGGGACCATTTCAAGTCCCTGGATGATCTGGCCCGGGCCACCGGGGCAGAGTCAGCAGCGCTGCTGGACGCCGCCGAGATCGACGCGCTGGAGGCCGTGTAGGAACGGGTGCGCATAGGGTGTTCAGGTGGAGATTACAGGCACGATCCAGGCCCCTGACGGCAGCAACGAACGCATCAGCGCCGAAGGCAACACCTGTGAAGAAGCCCGCAAAGCCCTCACGACACAGATCCCGGAGGACCACAAACTCCTCGCGATCCGCACAGACCAATAACCTCTTGCGCCAATAGCCTCTTGCGGGTCCTTCCAGCCCTGGCGGGGAAAAACGGAGCCGGACACCCCAGCTGCCATCGCTTCCGTGACGTCCCCGGTCAGGGGGCAGGATGCGGACGGCGGGAAGGGCCTAGTCGTTCCCGCCGGGAGCCTGCTGTGCCACCGGCCCTGTCCCGGGCATGATGCGGGCCAGCAGCGCATCATGCGCCGTCTGCAGCGTGTCGGCGCGCGCCTCTGCCGCCGCCAGCCGGGCCCGGTCTGCCGACGCTTCCCTGACAGCCTCCTGCGCCGCGGCCCGGGCCTGCTCCAACTGCTCCCCCGCCGCAGCAACGTCGGCCTCCAACGCGGCGATCCTGGCCGTGAGCTCCGCGACCGCCGCGTCCTTCTCGGCGCTCACCCGGTCCAGGTCCGCGACCAGTTCGGCGACCTCCACGGTCACGTCCTTCTTCTCCTGCAACCAGGCTTTCTCGACCGCGGCATGGCGCTCATCGGCCAGCACGGTCGCCTCGGCCCAGCAAGCCCCGGCCAGGCGTGCGGCCTGCTCCAGCAGCACCGCCGGCGCCACGGCGACCTGCCCGCCCGCGGCCCGCTTCTCCTCCGACCACTCCTTCAAATAACGGGTCGCGTCGGCGTTGCTCACCCCCGCCGCGGCCCGCACCGTCGACACCGTGGGCCGGCGCTCGGCGCTGATCTGCTCCGCGGCAGCGTACACACGGTCCTTCACACTCAACGTCACGGCGCCAACCCTTCAAAAGTAGTAGGAATAGTAGTAATACTACTCCTAACTAACGGCGCGTCATGGCCGCGCGTTTCCGCCGCCATGTTCAGGCGGCCGCTGGCCGCCTCCGACAGAAACGGGGGCACGGAAAGGGGCCGCGTCGGACCGCGAGACCGGTCGAGTCCACTACGGGAAGCCCCCGCCGGAGTCCCGTCCCGTGGCGTCCGATCGTCCCCGGAAGCGGTGATCATGGGCGCTTTAGGACGGTTCATCCGCTGTGGCCCGGCCGGTGTCGGTTCCGCCGGATATCGTTGCGGTCCTGTGTCTTCCGCGCGCGCGGACGATGCCGGACACTGTGTTCAACGGTGCCGCCCGCGCACCGGGGAAGGCATCGCCGTCATGAACGCTTCGATCACCCTGGTTGCCGCGACCGGACACCAGAACACCGCGCCGGCCCGCATCCGGGTCCGGCCCCTGGAACCCGATGATCTACTCGAACTGGCCGATCTGCACCGGCACGCCTACGCCGGCCGTCCCGGACAGCGGGCCGGCGACCCGGTGTGGATCGGACCATCCACCGAGGAGGGCAGCGGCCGCACCACCGAGGCTGCGTCCCTCGTGGCGTTCGGACCCGACGGTCAAATCACGGCCGCCCTCATCGTTACCGAACGCGACGGCGAAGCAGTCATCGATGAACTTTTCACACACCCGGACCACCGCCGCAAAGGCCTGGCCGAAGGACTCATCCGACATTGCATGCACCTCCTGCACACCCTGGGCCGCACCACGGTGAAGGTCACCGTGGAGGACAACAACCCGGCAGCGATGGCCCTGTACCTCTCCCAGGACTTCCGCCGCCTCACCGACGATGACACGGACACCGACTACGACTGAAAACCCGCCCCGAACCACCCTCCACGCCGCAGACCCACAGCATCCCCGGGTCCTGATTCACCCCGGACGCCGCCACTCCTCGTACGGTCGGCAGGACGGGACCGTGGAGCCCCCTGCCGGGATCTGAACAGAGCCGGGGGCGCCGACGGTGCAGTCTCCCGACCTGAGGCAGGAAGGACAGCACCAAAAACGGTAGACGAGACAGGGCCAGAGTGTACGGAGCCCTGCAACGGACGCACGGAACCCCGACGGCCGGCCGCGCCAGCTTTGGAAAGAGACGACGTCTCCTCAGAGCCTCTCTGCCGTCTAGGGCTGCCGCAGCCCTTGGCCGGTCTCGACCCGGACCCTACTACGGAGGGAAGCACCGATGACCATCAAAATCAATGACACGGCACTGCGCCACGCCCGGCAGCTGATCAAGGACGCCAGGATCGCCCGGGATTCCCGTGACGACTGGAGCGAACACGCCCCCGACACAGAGAAGGAAAACGCGTTCATCGCCAAGCACGGCTACACGGAATACGGAACCTGGCATCTGGGCGAAGACACCGAGAAAACCCACGACACCAAGGGACGCTACAGCTTCCCCTTCGGAGATTTCCGGCGGCTGCACCGTTGCGCGATTCTTGCCATCGAGAGCCGGGCCGCCCAGAACAACCACGACGACATCGCCAAGGCAGCGAAGTCCCTCCTCAACGAACTCGACAAGGACTAGTTATCGCCGCCGCCCTCGATGGGCCCGGGTTGCCTTGTCGGGACAAGGCGTGGGTCCGGTGATCCGCTCGTCCAACGCCGATGATTCCCCGGGCCGCGCACGCCATACGCCAGGCATCCTCATACCGGCCAATGCCACCTACCGCCGACCGGGTCCGGAAACCACACCGCTCAAAACCGGTGCCGGCTGGTCCAACACTGGCGGTTCTTGATTCCGGGTACGGCCTCAGCCGGTCCGCCCTCGCTGCAAAGGTTGACGCATGGGAACGGGCAGCTTTAACCTCATTGGATCCTTCGGCTGGGTCATGACAGCGCAGTAAGGGACGGCCGCACTGCGGCCGTCCCCTGTTACCGTTACCGGCTCCGACTGATCCGCGTGTCAATCCTTCTTGAATGCGTCTTTGACTTTCTCGCCGGCCTGTTTGAGGTCGGCCTTCGCCTGGTCGCTCTTGCCTTCGGCTTCCAGAGACCGGTCGTCGGTGGCTTTCCCGGCCGCTTCCTTACCCTTGCCGGCGAGCTTCTCGGCGGTGTTATCGATCTTGTCTCCCAATCCCATGACGGACCTCCGTGGCTGGACGCAGACACTACGCCTGCGGCGATACCGTCAATTTTAGGCGCCACGAGGACTCGGATAAAGATACTTGCCTCGGCTGCGGGCGTGCCGACCCGTCCTGGCAGATCCTGTTTTCATGCCAGCTAGAACCGTCTGGGTGTCGGCTCCGGATCAGCCACGGCTGGTTCAGTGCGGGGCTCGCGATGACGGGATCGGCCGGCAGTCGTGGCTGCGCCACGCCGGAGTGGGGAAATCGCAGGGGTGCCACTGCGGCTGAGGGTGCGGTTCTCCGCGGCAGATGTGGGACGGCACGTCCTGGTCTCAGTTGTGCGTGAGCTACGCCGTTCCGGGTTGTGCCTCAGCTTTTCTCAGGCCGGGAGTGCTATACCTAGCTCAATGGCGCGGTCCTGCCGCGGTCTTGCACCGTTGCGGGCTTGGACTCCCTTGAGGCGGAGGTGAAATGGCGATCTGGCCACGGAGCGGGCTCTGCCTCTGGATTGCGGGGTCGGCACTCCTCAGCGGCTGCAGCGGCGCGTCTGGCGGCACGCGGGACAGTGTGTCCACAGCGCTGAAGGACAGTTCCTCCGCGGTTGCCACCGCCCGGCTCGCGCTGGCGCTCGACGCCGGGGGCAAGCTGACCATGGCGGCAACGTCCACGACGCTCGACGACGTCCTGAAAGACCTCGAAACCACCCGGACCACCGTCCTCCAGCTCTCCCCCACCGTCCAGGACGACCGTGAGACGCGCCGGGAGGCCCTGACCGTCCTGGATGAAAGCATCGCAGGGGTGACCACGGCGCAGGACGCCATTGCCAGCACCGACGGCAGCCCCACACTCCAGGACGGCGACAAGCTGCTGGAGAACGCCGCCGGCAGGATGGCCACACTCAAGAATCAGCTGGGGGGACAATGAAGCGCCTGCTCGGGGTGGCCCTGGGGGTCCTGACCGCGATCGGCGGGTTCGTGGACATCGGCGATCTGGTCACGAACTCCGTCGTCGGCTCACGGTTTGGGCTCTCGTTGGTCTGGGTCGTCGTCGTGGGCGTGGTCGGTATCTGTGTGTTCGCGAACATGTCCGGGCGGGTAGCCGCCGCGTCGGGCCGGGCGACGTTCGAAGTGATCCGGGAACGGTTGGGGCCCCGGGCCGGTCTGGCCAACCTGTCAGCGTCGTTCCTGATCAACCTGATGACGGTCACGGCGGAAATCGGAGGCATCGCCCTGGCGCTGCAGCTGGCCAGCAGCGTTCAGTACCTGCTGTGGGTTCCCGTGGCCGTGGTTGCGGTATGGCTGGTCATCTGGCGGGTGAGGTTTTCCATCATGGAAAACGTCACCGGGCTGCTGGGCCTGACGCTCATTGTTTTCGCCGTGGCACTGTTTCTGCTGAAGCCGGACTGGGGTGCCCTTGGCGCCCAGGTCCTGGCCCCGTCCGTTCCGGAGCAGGAAACAGCCGCCTCGTACTGGTATTACGCGGTGGCACTGTTCGGGGCGGCCATGACGCCCTATGAGGTGTTCTTCTTCTCCTCCGGGGCCGTGGAGGAAGGCTGGACCATCAAAGACCTGGCCCAGTCCAGAATCAACGTACTCGTCGGGTTCCCGCTCGGCGGCCTGCTCTCGGTGTCCATTGCCGCCTGCGCCGCGGTGGTTCTGCTCCCGGCCGGGATCGCCGTCACCTCACTGTCCCAGGTCATCCTGCCCGTCGCCGAGGCAGCCGGGAAAGTCGGTCTCGCCTTCGCCCTCGTCGGGATCGTCGCGGCGACCTTCGGAGCGGCCCTGGAGACCACCTTGTCCAGCGGGTATACCCTGGCGCAGTTCTTTGGGTGGTCCTGGGGCAAGTTCCGCCGCCCGGCCCAGGCCGCCCGCTTCCATTTGTCCATGATCATCTGTCTCCTGATCGGCGCGGCGGTCCTGGCCACCGGGGTCGATCCCGTCCTGGTCACGGAGTACTCGGTCGTGTTCTCGGCCATCGCGCTGCCGCTGACCTACCTGCCCATCCTGATCGTGGCCAACGACCCCCAGTACATGGGTAAACACGTCAACGCCCGCACGGTGAATGTGCTGGCCATGATCTATCTGGTCATCATCCTCGCCGCGTCCCTCGCCGCCATACCACTGATGATCGTCACGGGAGCCGGATCATGACCACCGCACCCCTGCCCAGATACGTCCGGGCCGCCGGGCGGACCCTCGACGCGCAACTTCACCTGCTGGACCGGCAGGTACTCGATGTCGACGGCGTCCCCGTCACCACGGTCGATGACATCGAAATCAGCGCCCCTCCCCCGGACACACCCATACCGGCCGGAACCCCGGCCCCGACACTCACCGCGCTGCTCACCGGCCCCGTCCTTGGAACGCGGATTTTCGGCGGCCGGCCCCCGTCATCACGGCTCATCCGCATCCCCTGGCGTGACGTCGCCGACGTCGGGGTCGTCATCCGGCTGGGCGTCCGCGGCGAGCCCCTGGACGCGGACTGGGTCGAACGCTGGATCCGCGACAAGATCATTGCCCGCATCCCCGGAGGCCGCCATGATCCTCGGTGATCTCCTCGGCACACCCGTGCACGACCCCGGCGGACTCCGCCTGGGGCGGGTGGCTGATGCCCGGTTCACTATCGACGGACCACCGGGCCAATTGCTCGCCGGCGCCAGCTTATTGGGCCTGGTCGTCAGCCCGCACAGCGCCTCCTCGTTCCTGGGCTACGAACGAACCGGTCTCACCCGGCCTTGGCCCGTGGCCCACCTGCTCCGGTGGCGGCATCGCGGCTCGTTCCTGGTGCTCTGGGCCGACATCGACATCATCGGCACGGACTCCGTCCGGCTCCGGGAAGGATTCACCCCGTACAGCCCGGTCCTGGGCGAATCCGGACAGGAATGACCGCCGGCCTGTCATTCTCGGCTCTTAGCGCCGGTTCCCGGCATTGGCCGGTTCCGAGGCCCAGGCAGGACCTTGAGCACTGGTGTCTTTGCTGTCCATGGGGGCTACTCTGTTGGCGAGACCTTCATGGAGGAGGGCCCGATGAGCGCCTCTGACGAACTGCCCGGCATCGAAGCGCGGCTCGCCGCGGACGGGACCGTGGAAAGCAACGCCAGGGACCGGTCCTTTCTCCTCTCCGTGGTGCGGGAGCAGGGTGCACGGCTCGAGAAATTGGAAGCCGTGGCATCTGATTTCGCGGAACGGGGCGAACGGATCGAACATCAGTTTGACGGCATCGGCTCGATCCACGCTGCCAGGACAGCGGGTCTTGGTGACGGGTATCGGGAAGCTGCCAGGCGCATCCGCGCCGCGTTGGGCATGGCGACGGAGCCGGCAGTCGACGATGCAACGCCAGCCATGGATCCATGTTCGAGTGCCAGCTTCGAGCCGGGCGTCCAAAGCTCCTTCCCCGGGGCTGCGGCAGGATGACGGCAGCAACGACCTCATACCCGAGCCTTCATCCGGGAGCCAGCGGCCGCAGGCGGGTGCAGCGCCGAGGAAATCGTTGCGGTCCTGGTCGTCCGGAGCCCGAAAGCCCCGCGTGATCGAGACGGAAGGGGGCCAAGCCGACGGCGCACACCGCGGCCGCTGGACAGGGAATTTCAGTCTCGCGAGGAGGAGTTATGACAGACCCGGCGGCGCCGCAGGATGACGGCAGGGACGAATCGCTCACTGAGCGGATGGACCGCAATTGGGTGGATTTGCTGCAGGAAATGCGGGTACTTCAGACAGGGGTCCAGATCCTCGCCGGTTTCCTCCTGACGCTGCCGTTCCAGGCACGTTTCGCGTCACTGGACGGCTACCAGATCGGGCTGTATCTCATCAACGTCATCGTGGCCGCCCTCACCACGGCATCGATCCTGTTGCCGGTGAGTTTGCACCGCCGGCTTTTCCGGCAAGGACTGAAAGCCACTCTCGTGGCCAGCGCCGATACCATCGTGAAGGTGTCATTGGCCGGCGTCATGCTGCTGAGCCTGGGCACCACATCCCTCGTCTTCGATGTCACTGCGGGCCGGACGGCCGGCGTAATAGCCGCCATTGGCCTGCTGGCTGTGCTACTGCTCCTGATGGTCCTTATCCCCGGAACACTCCGACGCAAAGCCCTAAAAGAGAAGCCACAATGACAGCCGTTGCATAGGAGCGGCCGGATGGCGCCAAGCGGCAAGTCTTCCGCTCCTTCGACAAGCAGCCCTCAAAACGGTGCCTCACAGCGAGTTTGCCTCCGCCGGATGGTCAGATGATGACTACCTGTTGGGGTGCAGTGGCTCTGGCTAGACTTGAATTGCGCCGGAGTAGACGCATGTATTCGTCTCGGGAGGGCAGGATCATGACAGACCGCAGCGACTCTGAATCACCCGCGGGCCAGGCGCCCACGGGGAAGAAACCAGAAGAACGGGAGCTACGGGGCCGGTACGTCGAAGGCAGTTATGGCAAGGCCGGCGTGCAGCGAGGCCGCCGCGCGGAGGACGAGGAAGGTCAATACATCGAAGGTGATTATGGTGCGGCCGGCAGGGAGGGTGGCCTGCCCGAACCATTGGGAGAGAAGGCCAAAGAATCCGGACGCTACGTACGGGCCGACTATGGCGACGCTGGTGCAGTTCCGGGACGTTCGGCCGGGTCGGAAATCGGTCAGTACGCCGAGGGTGACTACGGTGCGGACGGTACTGTGGGTCCCCTTCGCGAGGCCGCAACAGGTACGAGCAGCGAAATGCCGGCGACCGAGAATCCGCAAAGCGGCCACGAACCTGCATCGCAGGACCGGCCCGTATCGTCGGGTGCCGACGCCCAGGCCGATGACTCCCGCAGCGGTGCAGATGTCGGAGAGGCGGTCGATGTCGCGGAGGCGGGCACCCAGGCGGAAGGCGATCACTCGCATCCGGAACGGGCCAAGACAGGCCAGGCGCCCGTCGAGCAGGTCTTTAGCGACCCCGCCATGACCGAGGGACAGCGGACCGTCACCGGCCCCCCAGCGGCAACCGGGGCCATCCCGCCCGGACCTTCACCTGCCGAAGCCGGATCCGGTGGAGCACAATCCGTTGTCGGGGCTCGAGAGTCTGACCGTCTCGCGGCAGGCGAGCCGCCGGCCGCTGGCCCCCCTTTCGACACCGGCACGAAGGAGGAACGAACGACCCCGCGAGGCGATTCCTAACGTATTGATCCTGCCGCATCCCAGTGTTTTGACCGTGCTGCCTGGCCGAGCCACTCCCCCATGGGCGACAGCGGCCAATAGGTCGCTGACCACTCGCCTAAAATTCGTACCGCGTGTCACCAAGCCGTTGTGCAGATTTTTCGTCAGAGGGGACTGCCCGTGCTCTGGACAGGGCCGCCGGAACTTTGTAAATTCGGAACAGTCCTAGTCAACCCTTCGGGGTTGGGGACCCTTTGCCGCCGGGTGCACGGCGGCAAAGAGAGCCGCTGTAGCCGAACGGTGGCATAAGGATGCACCCGCGGAGAAGAGCCCCCTGATGGCCACCTCGCACTTCGAACGATTCCTCCTTGAAGCCACCGTCCCGGATGAAACGCACCGGCCGTTGGGGCCGGATTGTCTTTACGGCCTGTACACAAGCTGGTGCCGGCTCCACAACATCACCCCCGTGGAGGACATTACCTTCCGGTCAGCCATGCAACGCCGCGGCATCGATCTGCGCAACAGCCATCGACGGATTACAGGACAGGCCGCAACAGACTACATCCTGGCCAGCTACCCCGCGACGGCCTGACCATGTTCCATCGACGTCCCGAGGCACGCGCCCGGATGCCGCCACATCGACGTAGCCGGCACACATAGCTGGAAATGATCGACCGGCGGTCATTAGCCCGCCCGGGATAACAATGCCCGGGAGAGTTCGCCGCCTCGGATTGAAATGGCGGCTGCGGAAGGCCATGTCGCCCACGCGCGACCTCAGCATAGGCCGAGCCACGCCCTCAACGGACCGAACGACCTGCCTTACCAGCACCTGGTCTGCCCTGCTTTCTGTTCGACAGGCCGGCCCCTCGACGCTAGGTTGGGCCTCATGACTGAGAATCCAGATGCAGACAGGGACCGCCGCGAGGAGGATGAGCCGGCCAAGGGCTCACTCTCCGGCTGCAGCGCCCGCGAAATCGATGGCGAAATCGACGCGCCTGATGCTGATCGTGAGGATCCCCAGTAGCCTTTCCGGACCGCCCTGCGCAGCGCCGGGCCCGCTCCCCCCGTTCAGCGTTTCGCCTCGGAACCCGGCAGCTGCGCCGGATCCAAAGACGCTAGATGCGCTCAACGCCGCGGGCGCTGCCCACCACACCTTTTACACGCCCGAACACCGTAGCCGCACAGCTTTGACCCCCGCATCACCAGGTAGAGGAGCATCATGACGGACCAGTACACCTTCCGAAACCCTGTCACAGCCTACGATCACATCGAACCGCCCAAACAGCACCAGCCCGAGCCCGGACTGGACGCCGAACTCGTCCCCAAAGCCGACCTCGGAGAAGAGAGCTACCGCGGCACGGGGCGCCTCGAAGGCCGAAAAGCGATCGTCACCGGAGCGGACTCGGGCATCGGCGGAGCAACGGCCATCGCCTTCGCCCGCGAGGGCGCCGACGTCGTGCTGTCGTACTTGCCCGAGGAGGAAGAGGACGCCGCCCGGATTGCCGGGCTGATCGAAAACGCCGGCCGCAAGGCGGTCCGGGTACCGGGGGACCTGAAGGACGCAGCCATGTGCCGGTCCCTGGTGGAGACAGCGCTGCGTGAACTCGGCGGCATTGACATCGTGGTGAACAATGCAGGCAAGCAGATCGCCCGGGAAGACATCGGCGATATCAGCGACGAGCAGTTCGACCACACCATCAAGACCAACGTGTACGCCATGTTCTGGCTCACCAAGGCGGCGGTCCCGCATTTGCCGCCGGGATCGACCATCATCAACACCACATCCATCCAGGCCTACGACCCCTCGCCGACGCTCCTGGACTACGCCACTACCAAAGCCAGCATCAACAACTTCACGAAGGGGCTCGCCCAGCAGTTGGCGCCCAAGGGCATCCGGGTCAACGCCGTGGCACCCGGGCCGATCTGGACACCGCTGCAGGTCAGCAGTGGCCAGCCGAAGGAGGCCTTGCCCGAGTTCGGCAAGGACACCCCGTTGGGCCGCGCGGGCCAGCCCGCGGAACTGGCACCGGCCTATGTGTTCCTGGCTTCCGCGGAATCCAGTTTCGTCGTGGGTGAGACCCTTAACGTCAACGGGGGCAGCCCCACTCCCTGACACCCCGGGGGACCCAAACACAGCGGCCGCTGTTTCTTCCGTGTGCCCGGGGAGGATCGTTCTATCCCGATATTACGGCGCCGCGGGGCTGACCCGGCGGGCCTCTATTCGTCGTGACGACCCGTTCCCCGCGAGTGTCCGGATGCTCCGCGTTTTCCCCTTCCTGCGGAGGATCCGGGTTGGCCGGCATTTTCGGGAGAATAGGTGCTGGTCGTTCAGCCTTCCCCCGCAGGGCGACTCTGGACTATTTGCAAGCATGCTGATAATTCTGGAACCGTCCGAGGCTGGTGAGGATCCGGCCAAGGGGACGGGCCGGAGCTGAGGCATTTCCTGTCGCGACCGGCAGGGCACAGAGGACGGTCCGCGGCTTCCGCGCCCGGACGCGAACCAACAATGTTCCCGCCTGAAGGTAGAGGAGGAGTGACATGGTCGACCGGATAGCCAATATTTGGGGAACCCGGACCCCGTACTCGCGGGACAGTTTATGGCCGGTCCGGGTGGACCAGGTCCTGGACGACGGCATCGCTGAGGACGGTGTTGACCGGTGGGTGCAGTCCGCCTGCGTCCTCTGCAGCAACGGATGTGCCTGCGACATCGCCGTCAAGGACGGCGCGATGGTCGGGATCCGCGGCCGGGCGCAGGATCTGGTCAACCATGGCAGGCTGGGACCGAAGGGGCTCTTTGCCAGCCGCCAGGGTGTGTCGCACAAGGACCGCCTGACGAGTCCGCTGGTCCGCGAGAATGGGCAACTGGTCGAATGCGACTGGGACACGGCGATGCGTCGGATTGTGGACCGGAGCAGGGACCTGCTGGCGGAGCGAGGTCCGCTCAGCCATGGCTTCTACACCAGCGGGCAGCTGTTCCTGGAGGAGTACTACGCGCTGGCCGTGATCGGGAAGGCCGGCATCGGCACCCCGCACATGGACGGAAACACCCGGCTGTGCACTGCTACCGCGGCGGCGGCCATGAAGGAGTCGTTCGGCGCCGACGGCCAGCCCGGATCCTATACCGATATCGACAGCTGCGACGCGCTCTTTCTCTATGGCCACAACATGGCCGAGACACAAACGGTGCTTTGGTCCAGAGTCCTGGACCGGATCGCGGGCACGGACCGGCCCCGGATCGTCTGCGTGGATCCGCGCGACACGGAGGTCGCCCGCCACGCCGATGTCCATCTGGCCATCCGGCCCGGCACGAACCTTGCGCTCATGCACGCCCTCGTCCGTGAGGTGCTGGCCCAGGGCTGGGATGATGCCGGCTATGTCCGCGACCACACCTTGGGCCAGGACGCTCTCCGGAAGGTGGTCGAGCCGTGGACGGCCGAGGCGGCTGCCGCCGTCTGCGGTGTCCCGGCGTCGGACATCAGGGACGCAGCCAGGATCTTCGGCACGTCCGATCGGATTGTCTCCACGGTGCTGCAGGGCTTCTACCAGTCCTCGCAGGCGACGGCGGCGTCGTGCCAGGTCAACAACCTGCACCTGCTGCGCGGGATGCTCGGCCGCCCAGGGTGCGGGGTCCTCCAGATGAACGGCCAGCCCACGGCTCAGAACAATAGGGAATGCGGCGCGGACGGGGACCTGCCTGGATTCCGCAATTGGGAAAGTCCCGATCACATCCAGGAACTGGCCCGGCTCTGGAACGTGGATCCGATGACCATCCCGCACTGGGCGCCGCCGACGCATGCCATGCAGATCTTCCGCTATGCCGAACAGGGCTCGATCGACTTTCTGTGGGTCTCGGCGACGAACCCGGCAGTGTCCATGCCCGAACTGCCCCGGATCCGGAACATCCTCGCCAAACCCGATCTCTTCCTCGTCGTCCAGGACCTCTACCTCACCGAAACAGCACAGTACGCGGACGTGGTGCTTCCGGCAGCCGGGTGGGGCGAGAAGACCGGGACGTTCACCAACGTCAACCGCATTGTGCACATCTCCGACAAGGCGGTTGAGCCTCCAGATGGGGCGCGCAGCGACCTGGACATTTTCCTCGACTACGCGCGCAGGATGGATTTCACGACGTTAAATGGCGGGCCGCTGCTGGACTGGGCCGGGCCAGAGGACGCGTTCGAGGCGTGGAAAAACTGCTCCCGCGGACGCCCGTGCGACTACACCGGAATCACTTACGACAGGCTGCGCGGCGGCAGCGGCATCCCCTGGCCCTGCAACGAGGACCACCCCGACGGAACGGACCGCCTGTACGGAGACGGCGTTTTCCCCACAGACCCCGACTATTGCGAAAGTTACGGCCATGACTTGCTCACCGGCGCAACGGTGGGAGCCCAGGCCTTCCGCGCCCAGGGCGCCGGTGGGCGGGCCCTGTTCAAGACCGCCCCGTTCCACCCGCCGCACGAGGAACCCGACGCAGACTACCCGCTCCGGTATACGACCGGGCGCACCGCGTACCATTTCCACACTCGCACCAAAACGGGCCGCTCCCGGCCCCTGGCCGACGCGGCACCGCGGGCCTGGGTAGAACTGGCCCGGGAGGACGCGGACCGGCTCGGCATTTCCGAAGGCGACCTGGTCCGGGTCACCTCCCGCCGGGGCCGGATCGAGGTCCCCGCACGAGTCAGCGGCATCGCGCCCGGCACCGTGTTCGCCCCGTTCCACTACGGCTACTGGGACACCGGCGGCCGCCCCGGGACCCACCCGACGGCCGCGAATGAACTGACCCTGACCGAATGGGACCCCGTATCCAAGCAGCCGATGTTCAAAAACGCGGCGGTGACCGTGGAGAAGATCGGCGATGCCACCGGACCGGCGCCGGCCCCGACCACCACAGCGTCCCGGCCCGCCGCGGCGCCTGGCACCGCGCCGGTCCCGGCCACGGCCGGCGGCGACGGGGCCCAAGCCACGGAAACAACGGACATCGAACCTGCACCCCAGTTCCCCGACGCGCTCAGAAACACCACGGAGGGTGGCCGGCCGTGAACCTGAACATCTACCTGGGCATGCTCCGTCAGGCCGAGAACACGCTCGCCGATTCCTTCCGCCAAGTGGCCGAGGGCCACGGTGCCGAGCCAGATGTTCACTTCCTCTGCCGCACCCTGGCAGCCCAGTGCGACCGGCACGGGGAACTCCTCGGGCCCGTCGTGCAGCGCTACGGCGAAAACAGCTCCGACAACGAGCCCGAACGGCTCCACGCCCAGGGCCTGGCCACAACCCGGAACGGTCCCGTCGGTCTCCTGCGCGACCTGCAGGACCTCTACCTGCTGGCCAGCCTCGTCGACGTCACCTGGACGATGGTCAAACAGGCCGGGTCCGCGCTGCGCGATATAGAGTTACTCGCCGTCGTGGAGAAATGCGACGCCGAAACGGCCACCCAGCTGCGCTGGCTGCAAACCCGGATGAAACAAGCCGCACCCCAGGCCCTCATCGCAGCACGCTGAGGCCATCGAAAGGGACCACACGGCGGCGTCCGGAAGGATGACCCCAACGGACTCACTGCGATGGAACCCGGGTAGGGGTGCCCCGCCACGTTGCTAACGTTGCAGCGCTGTGGTCCGCAGGTCGAAGGATCGTCGACGAACGTCCGGGTCTCACTGACCGGCGTCGGTGAACCGTTCCGCCGCGGTTTCCAAGAGGAGACCCTCGAGTTCGCGGAGCTGTGCCGTTGCCCGGTCCAGCAGACTCGCCACCTGCTCCTGTCCAACGTGCGGGTCCGTGCGGGACAGGAGACCCAAGGTCCTCCAGAGCAGCGACTTGCCCGTGACGGCACTGATCAGCGCTTCGAGTTCCAATTGTTCGGCTGCGCCGATCCTGGCGTGGAGCGGATTGAGCGGGCCTAGGGACGCGAGGTGCGCCCCTGTCCAGGCGAAGGGCTTTTTGTAGGCCGGGATGCCTAGACCGAGCCCCTCGGTGATGCCCTCCAGGGTTGCCTTGTCGGCACTGATTTCCGTCGCGAGCCGCGCGATGGTACTGCCGCGTGGCGAGTCCTTCCACGTCTTGGCCGCCTGTTCGAAGAGTCGCTCCCCCGCCGCCGCGGCTATCAAGTGACTGTGCAGGTACGCGGCCAAGGAACTCTCCCCGGTTGTGCCCTTGCCGTGCTGTCCGGCGTTCATGGTCATATACCTTTCGTCCCTCGGGCTCCTGTGCGGTCTCGGGTCCCCAGTGACCTAGAACGTGGGGGCGCCGGGTTCAGCGAGCGGCTGCTCGCGCTCGATCTGGGCGATCTTTGGATCGTTCTCGTCGGCGCCGTAGTCCGAGCTGCGGGTGATGTCATTCCCACCAGGGAGCTTCATTGCGTGGAAGAGCAGAGATAGGCCGGTGGCAACCACAAGGTTTATCGCAAACGCCACAACGGCGATGTAGACCTGTATGTCGGTTCCGGGGATGGCCGCGATCGAGCCCCCGAAGTAGGCCTTCGTGACCGGGTTGACCACGTTGTACGCCGCGATGGTGCCATAGATGATTCCGGCTGCCCAGCCGCCGAAAAGCGCCCATCGGTGGAACCAGCGGGTGTAGAGCCCGGCCACGATCGTCGGGAAGGTCTGCAGGATCCAGATGCCGCCGAGGAGCTGCATGTTAATTGCTGCCGACTGGTCCATGGCAATGACGAAAATCAATGCACCGAATTTCACCACAAGCGACGCAATCTTGGACACCTTTGCTTCCTGCCGGGGAGTGGCGTCGGGCTTAATCAGATCGCGGTAAATGTTGCGGGTGAACAGGTTCGCCGCGGCTATCGACATGATCGCGGCCGGGACCAGAGCCCCGATGGCGATGGCGGCCAGGGCGATTCCGGCAAACCAGGCCGGGAATTGATCCAGGAACAGCTGCGGGACCACCAACTGCGGGTTGACAGCGCCGTTCACGTCAACGGGATTGGTTCCGGCGAAGATGGCCACGTAGCCCAGCAGAGCCAAGAACCCCAGCATCAACGAGTACAGCGGCAGCACCGCGGCATTCTTCCGGATCGTATTCCTGCTCTTGGTCGCCAGGACGCCCGTGATCGAGTGCGGGTACATGAAAAGCGCCAAGGCCGAGCCCAGAGCCAGCGTCCAGTAGGCCGAGTAACTGTTCGCGCCCGGAATGAAGACTCCAGTGGGTTTACCGGTGGCAGGGTTGACCGCAGCGAGTTTCGCCTCGGCAGAGTCGAAGATGGGACCCCAGCCGCCGAACTTGATCGGCAGGTAAATTACCGCGACGATCACCGCCAGATAGATCAGCAGATCCTTCACAACGGCGATCAGGGCCGGAGCCCGCAGGCCCGAGGTGTACGTATACGCGGCCAGGACCACGAACGCGATGATCAGCGGCAGGTCGGTCAGCAGTACGTTCTCCGCACTGCCCAGGCCCAGCACCGTGAGCACGGCCTTGATTCCGACTAGCTGAAGCGCAATGTAGGGCATCGTCGCGACGATGCCGGTGACGGCGACGGCAAGGGTCAGCGCCCTGCTGCCATAGCGGCCGCCGACGAAGTCGGCCGGCGTGACAAACCCATGCCGGTGCGAGACGGACCACAACCGGCTCATCAAAAGGAACACGATCGGGTACAGAACGATTGTGTACGGCACCGCGAAGAATCCGCTGACGGCGCCAGTGGCCCACATTGCAGCCGGAACGGCCACGAAAGTGTAGGCAGTATACAGGTCGCCGCCGAGCAGGAACCAGGTCACCCAGGTTCCAAACCCGCGGCCCCCAAGGCCCCACTCGTCAAGGCTGTGCAGCCCTGTCCCCTCTCCCCGCCGCCACCGCGCAGCCACGAACCCCAAGACCGCCACCAGGACGAAGAGAATGATCACAATGGTCAGTGGAACCCAGCTAATGGGCCGGTCCGGAGCGGCCAGCGGCACGGCTGCCCCGCTCATCGCTCCTCCTCATCACCGGTCACGCCGCGCACGGATTCGCGCCGGCGGCGATCCTCCTTGCCGACCAGCCAGTAGGAGATCCCCACCAGGGCCGAGGTGATCGGAATCCACATCATCTGGTACCAGTAGAAGAACGGCATACCGGCCAAACGCGGCTCACCGACAGAATACGCGGGCACATACAACGGAATCACAATGGCGATGGCCAACAGGATTCCGGTGACGACATATGGACCGGGTCTGGCCGGCCCGCGCGTTGGCACATCGGGACTGGACATCGACGCCTCCTCATTGAGACGGGCCCCCGGAGCGGGAGGACTTCCCGGGACGTGCCGGCGGCCTGTGGACCGTCTGTCACAGCGGTCTTTACACACAGGATAGACACTGGATTTATTCTCCAACAGGGCAAATGCATCCGCCTCCGACGGCGAGGAGCAAGCCAACAGCGGCGCCGATGTCCCCAATTCAGGTTGGTTGCCCAATCAGCCCCCCACGCCAGACTTCAGGCCGTCGACACGAGCTGAATACGATCCGCCAGCCGATCGACGCTCAGCTACGGTTTGGCCTTGTCCGCCACCGCGCGGGACCGTCTGGCATGAAAGGGTCGCCCCGGCGGAGTCCCAACGATCCAGTCTGATCTGTGAGGCCACTAGCGGCGGATATTGAGCACTGACGCGCCACCGCCCACGAGGTATTGCGTGCTACTAAGCATGCTGATTAGATCTTGATATCGGCCGCATTCCACGACCGGCAACCGAAAGGACGGACAGTCATGGGAATTCTTGCATTCCTCATTCTCGGCCTTATCGCAGGAGCTATCGCCAAGGCGGTCCTTCCCGGCCGGCAGGGAGGCGGCTGGGTGATCACACTCGTAATTGGCGTCGTGGGCGCCATCCTCGGAGGCTGGATAGGTTCGTTGATCTTCGGCGGAGGCCTCGCTGACTTCTTCGATTTGCGGACCTGGCTCCTCTCCATCCTCGGGGCCGTTATTGTGCTCTTGATCTATGGCGCCGTTGCCGGCCGCAGAAGCAGGGCATAAGGTCCACCGGCCCATTGCTGCCCCTGCTCAACCAAGGCGCAAATGTTCTTTCAGAGGACGGAGAATAGATCGGCTCCATCGGCCAGGCCTTCGTGGACAACAATGACGGACAGCCGAGCTGGGTAACCGCCAGGACGGGCCTATTCGGAATGTCCGAATCCTTCGTACCCCTGGAAGGAGCCCGAACAGAGGGAAATGACATCGTGGTCCCCTACAGCAAAAACCAGGTCAAGGACGCGCCGAGGATCGACGCCGATCGGCCACTGGAGCCTGCCGAGGAAGGCCGGCTCTACCAGCACTATCAGCTCGACACCGGACGCACTTACACCGAGGCGACGGCAGATGCGGCAGATTCCACCCCCGACCCCGGAACGCAACGCACCGGGACACCGACCACCACCGGGTACAACGCCACCACCGACGAGACCTTGGCCCCCGCCACACAAGACACCACCGCAACAGACCGCAGTACTCCCCCTGCCGCCACCGGCACCCCGGATACGACGCCACCGCGCCCACCACTGAAGACACCACAACCCGGCCCCAGCCGCGCCCGGCAGGGGGCGGCGCCGAACAGCCGGCCGCGGGCGGGGCACGCCTGCGCAAATACGTCACCTCGGAATACGAAACCAGGACCGTTCCAGTGCAGCGCGAAGAAGTACGGATCGAGCGAGAACCGATTACGGAGGAAAACCGCAACGACGTAGCGGACCGTGCGGACGATGAGAACGAGATCATCCTCCACGAGGAACGAATCATCGTCACCAAGGAGACTGTCCCGGTCGAACGGGTCCACATCGGCACGGAAACGGTCACCGAAGACGTGACCATCAAGGAGAAGGTCCGCAAAGAACACATCGACACCGAAGGACCCGAGGAGAGCGGCGGCTAAACCCTAGAACCAGCAAATGCCCCCAGGCAGGAACAGTCGCACTTGCCTGGGCGTTGGATCGAGCCCGTTGGAATAGGATCGGGCCTACCTGCGCCTTGGCACTGAGCTCCATTTCGGTGGCGCCAGGGAGTACTTGAGCACCGGTTCCATTGCCCCGCATTGGGACTAGTCTGTTGGCAAGATCTTCATAGAGGAGGGCCCTCATGAGCGCCTCTGACGAATTGGCCGCAATCGAAGCGGGGTCGTCGACAAGAACGTCCGGGACCGGCCCTACCTCCTGAATATGCCAGTCTGATGGGTGCCCGCCAGGACGGCCAGACCGGCACCCACCGGCGGGACGTGCCGGACATTCGCGGACGAGGGCTGGGCGGACCGCTTGGATGTCATCGCCGCGTTGTCGGGATCGCTCTCCGCGTTGCCTATATAAGGTATCGGTAGACCGTGGCGCGGGATGCTCCGAGCATCTTGCCGATGTCGCGGGCGCTGATTCCTTTGCCCTTGAGTTCCTTGGCCCTGGCAGCGGCAGCGTCGTCCACTTTGCGGGGTCTTCCGCCGTGGCGGTTGTTGGCGGCGGCCAAGACGTGCGGCACGTTTCCTGGGCACGGTGATCGACCGGCTTACGGGCGCCTGCCGTGGTGCGGCGCATCCTCTGCAGAATGTCCACATCATAGAACATTTTTGCTCAAATTATGGACACATCCTCTAGCCTGCACTGTATGGACGACAGCCGGATAACCCAAGAAGATCTTCCACCCTTTATTGATGCCGCGTGGCTCGAGGCGAACCGACGTAACGTTGTCACCGCTGATGTTCGCTGGTACCTCGACGGCGGGTCGGGCCGTGCAGCGTACGACGGCGGGCATCTTCCAGATGCGGTGTTCGTGGACCTGGCCGCATGGCTGTCGGGCAATTCGGGACCACACGGGCTGAACCCGCTTCCCGACTCTGAAGTGTTCGCACATGGAATGTCCTCCTTGGGAATCGGCGACGACACGACCGTCATCGCCTACGACGACGCGGGGGGAGTCATCGCCGCGCGGCTCGTGTGGATGCTGCGTGCGCTCGGGCACCGGGCGGCGTTGCTCGACGGCGGGATTGCCGCATGGACGGGACCGCTGGAGACGACGCCCGTGGAGCCGGCGCCCGCGACCTTCACGCCGTCTCCGTGGCCCGAGGCCCGTCTCGCCCAGCTTCAGGACATCACCGCAGGGGCTGCCGGGATCATCCTCGACGCCCGCAATGCCGACCGCTTCGACGGAAGCGTCCAGCTGCCCACCGATCCCCAAGCCGGACACATCCCCGGCGCAGTGAACGTCCCGTGCCGTGGGAACCTCGCCCCCGATGGACACCTGCGCCCGATCGCCGAGGTCCGACGAGCGTTTGCGAAGGTTGGGATCGAAGACGCGACTGCCGTCATCTCCTACTGTGGCTCAGGCGTCACGGCCTGCCACAACCTTCTCGCTCTCGAGCATGCAGGACTCGGCCGCGGCCGTCTCTACGCAGGCCGGTGGTCAGAGTACGGAGCCGAGCCTCGCCGTCGAGCCGAGCTTGGCTGACAACCGACCTACGATGCCCGCTCGGGTCGAAACCACGACCTCCATCCTGAAGAGTGGAGACAGTCTCAGTCTGGCCCGGTAAGGGATCCTTGGGTTCTTGCGGTGATTGCAACACTTAGCGGATGGGTGTTGTCGTGGCGAGGTATTCAATTTATGTAAGACCGGATCTTCTGCAGCTGTTTTGGGCCGGGATGCAGGCCGGCGATTTCATCACGGACGCTGTTGTGCCGATCGATACGAGCAGGCGGACCGGTCGCCGGGTCCTGGCCGAAGCCGGGGGTGTCAGGCCACGCCGCGGCCGGGATCTGAAGGGCAGGTGCCTGACCTTCGCCCAGCGTGAAGAGATCGCGGTGCTGCGCGCCCAGGGACACTCGCTGCGCCGGATCGGGGTCGTGATCGACAGGTCGGCCTCGACGGTGTCCAGGGAGCTTCGGCGCAATTCGGTGGCCGGGTTGCCCTGCCGGGCAACATCGGCTCACGCGTTGGCGTATGAGCGGGCTTCGCGGCCGAAACCGTCGAAACTGCACACGAACACGGTGTTGCGTGCGAAGGTGGAAGAGGACCTGAAAAAGAAGTACTCGCCGGAGCAGATCGCAGGACGCCTGCGGGTTGAGTTTCCCGATGAACCGGAGATGCGGGTGTCACCTGAGACCATTTACCAGTCCCTCTACGTTCAGTCCCGCGGAGCACTCAACCGTGATCTGGCCGCGTGTTTACGCACCGGACGTGCGCTCCGGCAGCCCTGCAGGAAGGCCGGTCAGCGGAAGAACCGGATCCCGGGGATGGTCAATATCTCCGAGCGTCCCGCGGAGGTTCAGGACCGTGCGGTGCCAGGGCATTGGAAGGGTGACCTCATCATCGGCAAGGGCAACCAGTCCGCGATCGGGACCCTCGTGGAGAGAACCACCAACTACACGATGCTCGTTCACCTGCCGGATAGATACAAAGCAGAACAAATGCGTGACGCCCTGGCAGCCAAGATCAAGACGCTCCCCGAGGCGCTGAGGCATTCCCTCACCTGGGACCAGGGCATCGAAATGCAGGACTGGAAAACCGTGAAAGTGGACGCCGGTATCGACATTTACTTCTGCGATCCGCACTCACGCTGGCAGCGGGGCATCAACGGGCCTAGTTGTTGCATGCGAAACGGAAGGCAGTCCCGAGTCCTATCCATTCCAGGTGCTTTTTGACTCTGCAGGGGGCGACGTGATGCCCGGCCGCACGCCGGTTGAGGAGAGCGTGCGGCCGGAGTCTTTGGGTCGAAGGCGGAGCAGGGGTCGGCATTTCGGGGCTATTTTCAATGTCCCTCTTCGCGCTGAGAACAGCCTGAGAGCCGACCCTCCACTGTCCCGCATCCCACCGGCCGGACCGGAGCCGTCAGCCCACACGTTTAGGTGGTCGGCCCGGGCGGGTTCCCACGCCACACCCGGGTCAACCACCGCCGCGCGGCGCGCCCCACTGCGGGCGGACGGCCACGGCTTGCAAAACCTACCTCCGCACCCGCCGCGCGGCAAGGGCCCGAGGCCCACCGGATCAGAGTGCCCGCGCTGCATCGACGCATGGGAGAGCCCCGCAGCTAGTGTTGACGAGAACGAGGCAAATAGAATCTGGCTGGAGGTCACGGTTGCATGAGCGAACCTCCAACGTTGAGTTTTACTCTGACGTACGCCGCCACACTTGGAGTGGCGCTGCCATTCTTCCTGGCTCAGATCATCGCCATGAGCGCACTACTGGCCTTGGCCGGAATCAGCGCTGCGCTGGCCGGGACAGTCCAGTCCATGGCTCGGCTCCTGTCACGGTTCTGATGGTTGTGTCACGTATTTCTGGCCCCTCGAGGGCGGTTGAAACTTGCCCCACCCTGCGATGACTGGGAAGTCTTGTCGCGGGCCCGTCTTCGGTGCCTCATCGACTTGGGGTCTCAGTCAGGGCGCCGCGGACGAAGGAGTTTCAACGTTGGAACCCGCTGGGGGTTGCGACCGGCAGATCTGCCGTCGTGCTAGGTGAGCCTTGCGGCCAGCTCCTGGTATGCGGGGTGGAGTTCTTGCCACCGCACCCGTGCGTCGCAGCGGTCACGTCCGGCGAGGTAGGCGGCGAGATCTTCGACGTGGATCTGGTCTCCTGCCCCGTAGGCGGCGATCTGCTCCAGAGGCAAGCCGCGGTCCTCAATAACCAGGATGGTTTGATCGCCGTCAGCGCTAAGCGTCGCCTCGATCACGCCGTCCGGTTCGTCTGGGGCCGTGGTCAGAATCCGGAGCCACTGTGGGGGCTGGCACACTTCCACACGACAACTGCCTTCCCACCCGCTGGCAAAGTAGCGGGCCCTGAAGTCACCGCCCTCGCGAAGATCGCCTTCTACCTCGCCGAGCCAGCGGGCGAGACGGCCGGAATCGGTGAGCGCCGACCACACGTCCTCCCTATCGGTGTCGAACCGGACCTCAAGACGCACGATGCCGTTGCCCTCCACCGCTCGCAGGGTGCCCAGCGTGCGCACGCTTCCAGGGGTGTTGTTGGTCACGGGGTGCTCCTTCGCTCACGCTTGCCGCGTGCTATTTCGGTGTGCAGGACATCCAGCCGCTGTTCCCACAGGGCCACGTATCGATCCAGCCAGTCGTAGATCTCAGTGAGCGGCTGTGGGCGGAGGGAGTAAACCCGCCGTTGCGCTTCTTGGTGCACCTCGACCAGACCCGCTTCTCGCAGCACCCGCAGGTGCCGC
>NZ_JBFTLP010000034.1:0-35597 GCF_056396505.1 Arthrobacter sp. 05T410
GCCACGTATCGATCCAGCCAGTCGTAGATCTCAGTGAGCGGCTGTGGGCGGAGGGAGTAAACCCGCCGTTGCGCTTCTTGGTGCACCTCGACCAGACCCGCTTCTCGCAGCACCCGCAGGTGCCGCGAGACACCCGGGCGTGCAATCGGCAGGAGCGCTGCCAGTTCACCCGCGGTTGCCGGGCCGTCAGCAAGGGCCTCCAGCATTCTCCGTCGGCTATCATCCGCGAGGGCCTTTAGAGCGGCTTCCATGACCCTTTTGTACCAAGTCGGTTACGTACCAGTCAAGGTACTTAAGCCGCCTTCGATTCCATCCGGACCGGCCTTCCGCCGCATCCATCCACTGGTGAATCCAACGCTGAAGGCGGTCACAGGTAACCGTCGCAAGTGCCCGGCGGGTCACCAAGTGGGGCCAGAAATAGCCGTCCTGTCTCTGGAAAACGTGCGGGGGCCCAGCCGTGGAGTCCCGAGCCCGAGAGGCTTCACAGGGCTTACTCAGGGGCTACAGACACAATGTTGATTCTGGTGTGGAACGGTAGACGCCACTTGACACCTGGCCCATTGGGAGCCGGGCCAGAGAGAAAGCCGGAACCGATGAGCCAGAATGTCGCAAAATTCTTGGGCCGGAGCCGCGCGGCACGACCGGCGGCGCTGATTCTTGCTGCAATCCTCGCCGTGGCGGCCACGGCTTGTGAGCCCACCCCGCCAGGAGGCGGGCCATCGCCGGGCCAGGGCAAGACAACGGCCGCCCCCGGCACTCCTACGACAACCCCCTCCCCACAACCCACACAGGCCTCGGGGAAACCCGGCCACGTCTTCGTGATCAACCTGGAGAACCACGACTACAACGACGTCTGGGGCCCCGAGTCGGCGGCCACCTACTTATCGAAGACCCTGCGCGCACAGGGCGTGCTGCTCTCCCAGTACTACGGGACAGACCACAACTCCCTCCCCGACTACCTGGCCCAGATTTCCGGGCAGGGCTCGAACGCCATGACGCGCGCCGATTGCCCTGTATATGCCGAGTTCCAACAAACCGGGACATCCGAGGCGGGCCAGGTGCAGGGTACCGGCTGTGTGTACCCCGCTTCGGTTCCCACCCTTGCAGGCCAGCTCAGTTCCGCCGGCAAGACCTGGAAAGGCTACATGGAGGACATGGGCACGCCCTGCCAGCATCCCGAGCCCGGCTCCACGGACGACCATCACAAGGCGAAGGAGGGCGACCAATACGCAACGCGCCACAACCCGTTCGTGTATTTTGACGAAATCACATCGTCTCCGGACTGCCCGAACAACGTGGTGGACTACACCCACTTCGCTGATGACCTGAAGTCCACGGACACGACACCGAACCTTTCCTACATCACACCCAACCTGTGCAACGACGGACACGACAGCCCCTGCGTCGACGGCAGCCCGGGCGGCCTCGAAAGCGCCGACAGCTGGCTGCAGCAGCAGATCCCCGCCATCCTGGACTCCCCCGCCTACAAACAGGACGGGGTGCTGGTCATCACCTTCGACGAAACCGAAGCCAAGACCTCCGGCCCGTCGGGAGTCACCGGAGGCACCGCGGGCGGCCGCGTCGGCGCACTGGTGATCTCCCCGTTCACCAAGGGCGGGACGACGTCGGACACGATGTACAACCACTACAGCCTGCTCGCCAGCATCGAGGACATCTTTTCAGTACCCCGGCTCGGATACGCGGGGGCACCGGGCCTGAACAGCTTCGGCCCGGACGTCTTCAACGCCCGGTAACCGCCCGCGTCACCGAACCTCCACATTGCCGTTCCCCGATCCGGGGCTCCCACAGTGCAAGAAAAAGCGCAGCTTCAGAACCTACTGTTGCGTTGTGGCACAGCAGCCCAGTCAGGGGCACGCCACAACGTCATTTCACCCTCAGAATGACGAAGCGCACCCCAGAGACCGGCTCCACCTCCCTTAAAGATGGAGCCGGTCTGAGCGGACCATGGAAAAACGCGCGGAGCGATGCCCTGCAGCTAGCGATCGACTTCGCCCAACGACAGCTGAGGACACCGGAGGAACTTGATCTCGACTTCGATCTCAGTGACTAGGAGTCGCGGCGCGACCTATGCGGATGGGGCCCATGGTCAGCGGAGCGTGCGCAGGTACCGTGGGCGCACGATTCGCTGCCCGATTCGACGGAGTGGGTAGGGTGTCCGCCAGGGTTGGTGTGAGGCCGCCGGCGTCGGTGAGCACCCCGGGCGGGGTCACCCCTTTCCGATTTCTTGTAGCGCCCACGAGTTGCCGTCGGGATCGCTGAAGTACGCGAACTTGACGCCTCCCATGTCCTCTATTTCGGTCACGGCGGCCCCGTGCTTGATGAGTTGGTCGCGCGCCGCAGCGATGTTTTCGACCACTAGGTGCAGGCCCTTGACCGTGCCGTCGTCTGGGCTGCTGTTGGCCATTCCGGCGCCGATGACTATGGAGCATGCTGAACCGGGTGGCGTGAGCTGCACGATCCGCATGCCGTTCCCGGGCTGCACGTCATGATCCAAAGTGAAGCCGACGGTGTCCGTGTAGAAGGTCTTACTCCGCTCGACGTCTGCTACCGGCAGCGGCACCAGTTCCAATTTCATTGGTACGCGCATTTACCTCTCCTAATTTTCGTCAAATGACGCTTGGATCTTGGGGTGAGCCTGTTCCAGCTTCCTCTGCCCGGTTGTGACGAGGCGGTACGGCGCAACTCTGATCACACAACTATTCAAGGCCGTGCGGGTCAGGGGTCGATCCGGCGTATTTCGATCGGCCAAAACTTGGCCTCTCCGAATTTTCCGGCGATTTCCACGGCGCGGGCCATGCCCACACAGTCGACGATGTAGTAGCCGGCCACGATTTCCTTGGTCTCAAGGTACGGACCGTCGGTCACGGTGCAGGTGCTGCCGTCACGTCTTACGAACTTCGCCTCTTCACCGAGCTGATGTGCCTCCACGAACTCACCGGATGCCCTGAGTTCCTGCTGCAACGAGGTATGTGCCTGCATGATCGCCTCGATTTCGGACGGGGAGAGTGCGTTCCAGGTGTCAACGTCGTTGGGGATCAGCATGAGGTGTTTCATTTGTACTCCTTCGCGGCGGTGCGGGGATCGGGTGGGGATGGGGACCCGGCGCTTGTCTCGGCCAGGCGTTTGGAGAGGTAGCGGCGCTCGGCCTCGGAGGGAGCGAGGTCACGGGCCCGCTCATACTCGAAGCTGGCCTCTGACTTTCTGCCAAGGCGGCGCAGGAGATCAGCCTTCGCCGCGGGCAGGAGGTAGTACCCCTCGAGGGACCGTGTCCGGTCCAGCTCGTCGATGAGGTCAAGTCCTGCTTCCGGTCCCTGAGACATCGCGACGGCAACGGCACGGTTGAGCTCGATGACCGGTGACGGTGCAATGTGCGCCAGGCGGTCATACAGCTGTGCCACCCGGGCGAAGTCCGTGCTGCCAGAGTCCGGGGCGATCATATGGCAGGCAGCAATGGCGGCCTGCACACGGTAGCTACCTGCTCGGGAACGGCGTGAAACGCCCATTTGCTCCGCGGCCGCCAGCAGCGCCACAGCCTCCGCGACCGCAACCTTGTCCCACAATCCGCGGTTCTGCTCCTCAAGGGTCACCAAGTCCCCTGCGGCGTCCGTCCGCGTCCCCCGCCGGGCATGGTGGAACAGCATGAGCGCAAGGAGGCCCAGGGCCTCAGGTTCCTGCGGGGACCCGTCGAGCAACACAACCAGCAGCCGGGTCAGGCGAATCGCTTCCCGGGCGAGTGGTTCGCGGATCAGTAAGTTGCCCCCGGTGGCCGAGTACCCTTCGTTGAACATCAGATACAGCACGGCCAGGATTCCGGCGGTGCGTTCGGATATCAGCTGCGGCGGCGGCACCCGGTATGGGATCCCGGCATCGCGTATCTTCGCCCGGGCCCGAACGAGCCGTTTGGCCATGGTTGCTTCGGAGACCAGGAACGCGCGGGCGATCTCCCCGGTCGCGAGTCCCGCGACTGTGCGCAAGGTCAGGGCCACCCGGGCCTCAAGCGGGAGGGCCGGGTGGCAGCAGGTGTGAATCAGCCGCAGCGTGTCATCCTCTGCCGCCGTCCCTATGCCGGCCTTGTCTTCGAGCCCTTCGAGCTCGGTGAGAATGGCGAGTTCACGGACCGCCCGCCTTTCGCTGGCGGCGCTCCGCATGCGGTCGATTGCCTTGTTCTTGGCCACGGTAGTCAGCCACGCCCCGGGATTCCTGGGAACGCCGTGCTCCGACCAGTCGACGAGGGCCCTGGCGAACGCATCCTGGACACAATCCTCGGCCAGGCCCCAGTCGCCCGTCACGCGGATGAGGGTTGCGGTGATTCGTGCTGCCTCACCGACGGACGCGGCCTCCACGACGGCCCGCACGTCCGTCAGCTCCGGCGCGTCTTCCCTACCCTGATCATCAATGCCGGCCTCGGGGCGAATCACTATTCCCCGAGCGGCCACACGGGCCTGATCTCGATCTTGCCGAACCGGGCCATGGGGTGCTTGGACGCCACCTCGATAGCCTCATCAAGATCGGCACAAGCGATGATGTCATAGCCCGCGATCCATTCCTTCGTCTCCGCGAACGGCCCATCCGAGACCACCACTTCGCCCCCGCGCACCACTACCGTGGTTGCGTCCTCGACAGGACGCAACCTGTCACCGTGACGGGCGACGCCCCGCGCCTCCATCTCGGCCCCCCATTCGACAATGTTGTCCTCGGCGGCCACATATTCCGGCGCTGTGGGATCGCTACAGATGAAAAGCATGTACTCCACGACGTCTCCTTCTTTCGTTAGTTACATCAGCACGACGACCGGGGAGCCGCCAAAAGGACATCTGGTGGGAAATTCTTTTCCGGGGCCATCCCCACGCATTCAACGCCAGGGCTCAGCACGAACTCAAGGCGGCGCGGATGTCCCAGACCGCGAACGGCTTCCCGTCCGGGATGAGATCACGTCGCCACGAGGGACGATGTCCAGTATCGTCGCGCGCCCGGCGGGAACATAGGCTCTACATAGGCTCGGGGTTCTCACCATCGGCCGAGTGGGTTAGCCTCAACGTCGTTTTCCAAGTTCCCGCCGTATTGGGGTCGATGGCAGCCTAGGCTGGGGCGCCGTTGAAGAACTTGATCAGGACCGGTGCGACAGCATCGCTGGCGACTGCGTGGTCCTGGCCTTCCAGCTTTTCTTTTTTCATGCCAGGAACGGCTGCGGCGACGGCATTGATGGCATTCCCGGCCCAGGAAGGGCTCGCACCACCGTAGATCCCGAGCGTGGGAACCTGAATATTCGACAGCCTCTCCGGGACGCTGCCGTCGGCCGTGAGGGTGAGGTCATACGGCAGGGTCTGGGCAACGCTGAGGAGCGCGGGCCACCACGGCATGGTTTTGATTCCTTCGTCGAAGTCAGAGCCGGTATGGCGGATGAACAGTTCCACGGCGGCTTCCCGGTCTCCCCCGTTCAGTGCCTCCTGGACCCGGTCCCTGAAATTTTCCCAAGGTTCTTCGGGGGCATGCCCGGTCAGATATGGCGGCTCGTAGGCGGCCAATTTGGAGATGCCCGCTCCGGCAGCCGCTGCTTCAAGAATCAGGATGGCACCCGAGGAATGGCCGTAAGCGTAGGCCGAACCGCCCGCCGCGGCTATCAGCGCTTCCAAATCCTCTAGTTCACGGCCGGGACTGTAGGGAAGGGTGTCGGAGCTCTCGCCTCTCCCCCGACGGTCATAGGCGTACACGGTGAAGTGCGGGGCCAGCCAAGGCACCAGCCCGTCGGCCGAACGCCGGCTGTTCAATGCACCGCCGATAATGATCAGAGGTGGTCCTTCACCTGTCCGTTCGAAGGCGATTTTCGTGCCGTCGGCCGAGCTCAGAAAGTCAATCATTTGCGCGTCCTGTTCTTCAGTGCCGGATGTCGGGCCGGTTCGGGTGAATGCTGAAGTTCATGCCGTCCCCGAACGGAAAACTCACCGTAACATCCCCTCCCTGTAAGCAGCAGAGGCGGTGGATAAACGGATCCGTGGGTAGCGGCCAACGAAACCCGACCGCGGTCCATCAAGACCCGCGACGGCATCGCAGATTCCGGCGCTGGCGAGCAACCCGAACAAGAACTCGTCCATCGTGGACAACAACCAAGAAATGTCGCAGACACAGTCAGTGCCCGATTTGGACCGAGCCTGCGTCGGACACCATTGGAACCTCTAGCTGGCCGCGCCAGCAGAGGCCGTCACAGGTTGGAGCGCGGCGGAAACCACCATCTGAGTTCGGCAGGAGTGTCTTGGGTGGGCTTCTCGCAACCGAGTTGGGCCGCCTGACCCGACGTTCCCTCGCGCCAGGCGGCCATCTGCTGTCGGCTCAGTGCGCGCCCGGACCGGGATGGACCGCAGCTTTGCCTAGACTCGGTGAATGTCTGAGATCGCAAATCTGAAGGACAGCGCCGAACACCGCTGGCCGGCCGTAATCGGGCTGCTCATCGCGCTGGGCCTCTATGCCGCCCTTCCCAGCGCCTTCCTGCCGGCCATCCGCTACACGGTGGTGGGAATCGGACTCCTGATGCTGATCCCCCGCTGATCCTCAACCCCCGCCGCCTGCACAAAGAGACACGCTGGTCCAAACGATTAGCGACGAGCCAGGCACTCCTCCTCGTCGCCGCCAACGGCGTCGCCCTGGTGCAGCTCATCATTCTTCTGACCGACTCCGGCAGCGGCGACGGGCGGCGCACGCTCCTTCTGGCAGCACTGCAGATCTGGGTAACGAACATCATTGCGTTCGCCTTGGTTTCTGGGAAATGGACCGCGGCGGACCGGTCGCACGGCGCAATACCCACCGGGGCAACCTCCCGGCCGCGGACTTCCGGTTCCCCCAAGACGAAGACCACGACGCCGTCACGGAAGTTGCGACACGGTCCGCTGGGTCGCTTCTTTCGTGGATTACACCTACTTCTCCCTGTCCAACTCCATGGCCTTCAGCCCCACCGACACCATGCCCCCGTCGCCGCGGACCAAAATGATGATGGGACTCGAAGCCGCCGGAGGCTTCGTTCTCCTGGCCCTCGTGATCGCCCATGCCGTCCCCCTGCTGGGCTAAGCCTCGATCCGACGCATTCCGGGCGCTGCGGGAGGGGCGCAGCAGGCCATATCTGCAGCCTTCGATGAGTATGGACTCATGACACACGCACGTTTGGCGACTCTCGGCACCAAGCCGGGCGCGCGCGATGGCCTCATAGAACTCCTCACCAGGCGAGCCGACGGGCTTGCGGAACTGGGTTGCCTCCTCTACGAAGTAGGGGTAAACGACGACCAACCCGACACGGTGTTCGTTGCCGAGTTGTGGATATCCGAGAGCGCCCACAGGGCCTCCCTGGAACTAGACTCGGTCCGGAGCAGCATTGCCGAAGCGATGCCGCTGCTGTCGGGATCGATGAGCAGCCAGGGTTTCGAAGTCGTCGGATCTCCACTGCACGATTGAGGTTCGGATTTTTCGATACCGGTTCCTGATCAAAACGACGCTAGGCCACTTTCTGTGGTGCCTCGGCACAGCCTTGCGCGAAGGCTTCCCAATACGCACGCCGCTAAAAAGCCGGCCCGGAACTTCGGTGTTCCTGGCGACGCGGCTTTCGTGATCGTTCGAGGGTGTCGCGCCGGATGGCCCCCCGCTGGAGCGTGACTGCAGTGGTTGGCCCAGCGGCGGACCGCCCGGAATTTCCAGGTTCGATGACTCTGGGAACATGAGTTACCGGACGACTGTATTGGGGGATCCAGCCGCCCGGACTCACTTCAACGTTACTCCGTTTCGTCGGTGAATAGGGTGAAGTGGATCTGCCCACGTCGCTACCGTGCAGGCCCAGCAGGCAGGCGTCGCAGTACGGCCGGACTGTCGGGTCTTGTGAAAGAGAGGCGACCACTGATGCGGCGATGTCCCGGAGTTTGACGTATCTGGTGCTGGAAGCAATTTTTAGGATTTTTATGGCCGTGTCCTGACTGCAGCGGTTTTGCGCCATGATGGCGCCGGTTGCCAGGTCGATGATCGTCCGGGATTCTATGGCAGCGGTGGGGTTTGTTTTCGCCTCGGCCAGTTGGCTGATCCGGACCGCGAGGCGGAGTGCTTTGGACGCGTGGTATGAGTACGCTTCGACCGTGTCGATATCCTCATCGGTGAAGCCATGGGACCGGGTGGAATACAGGTTCAGGCCCGCTTCTGCTTCTCCCTCAAGGACCAGTGGTACAGACAGGCCGGATCCCACACCCGCCTCCAGCGCGGGCGCCGTGTAGGCGGCCCAGCGGTGCTCGTTGGTTAGGTCCGGAACATGTACGACGACTTGGTTGCGGGCGCTACCTGCGGCGTCTCATCGCAAACCGCCCGACGCCGGGTGGAACGGTTTCTCGCTTCCGGTTACATCACGCTGAGGTGCGACGCGTCCTCCGCAGCGAACCGGGGCCTCCGGGAGGTGACGTTGATGCTCAATGTCCCGGCGCAATACGTTGACGATGCCGGCCGTTACTTCGCCGCCCAAACAAATTGCCGGCTGAGCGCCCAGGTTCTCGGCGCACAGAACCTGGAGGTCACGCTGTGGGTCCGCGACTACTTGGAGGCGCCGGCGTTTGAACGGGAACTGGCCGAGCGCGCGCCCGGCAGCATAGTCATCTCACGTCAGGCTGTGGTCCGGGCGTACACGCGACTTGGCCATATCCTCGATGAATCCGGACGGAGCCTCAGCGTGGTGACGCCGCCGCCGTGGAGGCACGACACACCACAGAATGCCACTGGCTTGCCTCGGGCTGCACAAAAACATTGGGCTGCACGGCGGGAAGAGGAAGCGTCGGCGACCGGCCGTCGGCGGCGGGTTTGACCGCGGCTCACCATGGAGCGAGACGCTGATGGGCCGACGGCGGGGTCAGGTCTACGATTTTGAGAGCCGGCCGCACGTGGGTTGAGGTTGGACGTGCGGCCGGGGCCTGCAACGACGCCAGAGGGCCAGATCTACAGCGTCCAGATACTAATCTCCCCCCTCGGCCTGAGAACAGCCTGAAAGTCTTTGGGCGCGTAAACCAATCCCCCCACTGCAGCCATCGAATCCCGGACCATTATCGACCTGGCGACCGGCGCCATCATGGCGCAGAACCGCTGCAGCCAGGAGACCGCCATCAAGATCCTGAAAAACGCTTCCAACACGCGAAACGTCAAACTCCTGGACATCGCCGCCTCGGTCGTCGCTTCACTATCCCAGGACCCGAGAGTCCGGACGCACTTCGACGCGTAAGCACGTTGCTCAAAAGGCCGGAAGCGCACCGGTGCGGGAGGTAAAACAGCGGTATCGACAGTGCGGCGCGGCAACGCCGCACCTGCGGCTTCGATGTAGGTGGCGATAGGGTCTACAAGCCCGCGGGGAAACGTCCCCCGCGAGGGTGTCCCGCACCTGTCAGGCCCCCAGACCAAGGTCCCGCCCGCGAACACCGGCAAATCCTGAGGTCGGCATAGGACCCGCCCGAGAAAATGCCCGGTGGCTGGGGATAAACGGTACGGGCACGACCATGACCGGACTGCTGATCGGATATGCGCGCGTATCCACCAACGACCAAGACCTCACCGCCCAGAACAATACCCTGGCCGCTCTGACGACGCCGAGCTCCGCGGCTACTGGGAGAAACTCTCAGCACCGGCATGAGAGTTGCGGTCTCCAGTGACTCCTTCCTCGCCTCGGGACCCGACTCTGGACCTGAGTTCGGGCATCTGACTCCGCCAGGCGGGCGTCCGGCTGGGGCGGGCCATGACGTCGGCGCTTCGTGAGGATCGAAGACGTATCCACGCGGCTCACGTACGCCGCTCATTCACGCCCCGGCGGCTCGGACACCTTGTCACGACGGCCGTTTCGGTGGAAAGCTTTGACCATTCGCCACCCGGACTTCCGCCGCTTCAGTGAAGACCGGTTGTAGACACAGTCCTGAACACTCCAGATTCAAGAACTGACGAGACAGAGGAGCTGCCGTGAACCCGCTGAATTCCGTGGTCGCCGCCATAGAACATTCCGAGCGGCTTGACGGGGTGGCTTCAGCCGTTGCCGCCGCGGTCGGGCGGGCAGTGCGGGCGCGCACTGTTCGAAACATCGTCAGCGGCACCGCCCTGGGCCATCCGCTGCATCCGGTCCTCACGGATCTGCCCATCGGAGCGTGGACCATGGCAATGCTCCTTGACACGATAGGGGGCGTGGATTCCGCCCCCGCCGCCGACATCCTGGTGTGCGCGGGCATTGCCGCTGCTGTTCCCACTGCGGCAGCCGGGCTCAACGACTGGTCGGACACCCAGGGGAAGGCAAGGAGAACAGGGCTAGTTCACGCGGTCGCAAACAGCACAGCCCTCTGCCTCTACACAATCTCCGCTGTGGCCCGCGCGCGCGGACACCGCGGTGTCGGAAAGTCACTGGGCATGGCTGGGTTCGGGATCCTGATGTTCGGCGGTTTCCTCGGCGGACATCTCACCTATGCCAGCGCCGTGAACGTCAACAAGACCGCAGACAGGAACGGCCCTACGAAGTGGACACCTGCGCTCAGTGAGAATGACTTGCCCGACGGCGACCAGCGCAAGGTGGACATTGCCGGCGTCTCCCTGCTGCTGCACCGCGCAGGCACCCAGATTCACGCCCTGGACAGCATGTGCAGCCACATGGGCGGCCCACTGGATGAAGGGAAAATCGCCGACGGCTGTGTCACCTGCCCCTGGCACGGAAGCACCTTTCGCCTCAACGACGGGAGCGTCGTGCGCGGGCCAGCCAGCCACCCGCAGCCCGCATACGAAACGCGGCTCAACGACGGTCAAATCGAGGTCCGCCGACGATAGGGCCGGCACTACGCACGCCTCAACCCGCAGCGCTCCGGGGAGCGTGAGGGCCTGCGGACGTCGGTCCAGGCCTGAGGCCGCGCCACCTCGCGACGATGTGCGCGGACCAGGAGCGCAATCGAATTCACGACGGAAAGGTCATCGCCAAAAACCAGACGCCGCGATTCCAAATCCCAGAAGGAGGGGCTCAATGTCCACGGAACGACTCACTGCAACAGGACCGGGGGCTGGAATGGACGGTGTCGGCACGGCGTCCGCCGACTCAGCCTCGTTTGGATCCGCCGGACGGGAGCGCTCGGTTCCCCCTGGGGCCCTGGTGCGTACCCGGGTGCGTATCCCTCTCAGGTTCACCGACGGCTTCGCCACGACCGCAGATGCGTTCACTTTCCGGGATCTGGTGGACCGCAAGGAGCACCTGCTGCTGGGGCTCGGTGATTGGCACGGCGCCCTCGCCGCGGCTGCCGCCCCCTTGGTGCGCCCTCACAGCGAATGCCTCACCGGGGACGTCCTGGGATCGCAGAGGTGCGACTGCGGCCCACAGCTCCGCGAGGCGGCCGAGCGGATCGCCGGTGAGGGCGGCTTCCTGCTGTATCTGAGGCAGGAAGGCCGGGGCATCGGACTCTACGAGAAGCTCGACGCCTACTCCCTTCAGGACCGCGGGCTCGACACCTACGCCGCGAACGTCGCCCTCGGCCACGGTGAGGACGAGCGGGACTATCGTGCAGCGGCCCAGATGCTGCTCGCCGTCGGAGCGCACCGGATCCGGCTGCTGAGCAACAACCCCGACAAGGCCCTCCAGCTCGAGGCCAACGGCGTCGCTGTGGCCGAACGCGTGCCCACCCGGGTCCACCTCTCCTCCGCAAATGCCCGCTACCTGGCCACCAAACGCGACCACACCGCCCACACCATCGTCCTGGGACCGATCCCGACCGACATGTGAAGGAATTCCGTCGCCTCCGGCCACTACCAGTTCCTCAAGTTTGCCGGAGCGGACCTCCGAAGTATCCAGGTAAGCGAGGAAGTCATCCATGTCATCTCTCCCGTTGAAGGCCCCGGCTGAACGCCTCGACCTGGCAATTAGTGCGGGCCGGCGGCGCCGCCTGGCATGCCGGCTTTGATCAGATCCATCACTGAGGAGTCGGCCAGGGTGGTGACATCCCCGATCGGCCTGTCCTGCGCCACGTCTTTGAGGAGCCGTCGCATGATCTTCCCGGACCGGGTTTTAGGCAGCTCGGTGACCACCATGATCTGCCGGGGCCGGGCGATTTTGCCGATTTCCTTGGCTACATGGTCGCGCAGCTCCTGCACGACCTCCGGTCCGCCGTCGCCCGCATCGCTGCGCAGGATGACGAAGGCGACGATGGCCTGCCCGGTGGTGTCGTCGAGGGCGCCGACGACGGCGGCTTCGGCCACCTTCGGATGGGCGACGAGCGCCGATTCGATCTCCGTCGTCGAGAGCCGGTGTCCTGCCACGTTCATCACGTCGTCCACCCGGCCGAGAAGCCAAATATCCCCGTCCTCGTCCTTCTTCGCGCCGTCCCCGGCAAAGTAGAGCCCCGGGAACCGTGACCAATACGTCTCCACGTACCGGTCGTTGTCACCCCAGATGGTGCGCAACATGGATGGCCAGGGTTCCCTGAGGACCAGATAGCCGCCGGAGCCGTTGGCAACCGGTGCGCCCGCGTCATTGACGACGTCGGCCACGACCCCGGGCAACGTCCTCATGGCGGCGCCCGGTTTACCCGCTGTGACTCCCGGGAGCGGACTGATCATGATGGCTCCGGTCTCGGTCTGCCACCAGGTGTCCACCACGGGCGTGTGGTTGTGCCCGATGTTCTCGCGGTACCAGATGTAGGCCGCCGGGTTGATCGGTTCGCCCACGGTTCCGATCACGCGCAAACTCCTGAGACTGTACTTGGCCGGTATCTGGGCGCCCCATTTCATGAAGGTACGGATGGCGGTCGGGGCGCAGTAGAGAATCGAGACTTTGTACTTGTCGATGATTTCCCACCAGCGGCCCTGGTGCGGGGTATCCGGCGTGCCCTCGTACAGCACGGAGGTGGCACCGTTGGCCAAGGGACCGTACACGATGTAGCTGTGCCCGGTGACCCAGCCGATGTCCGCGGCTGTCCAGAAAATATCGGTCTCGGCCTTTAGGTCGAACACCGCCCAGTGGGTGTAGGCGCACGCCGTGAGGTAGCCCCCAGTGGTGTGCAGGATGCCCTTGGGCTTGCCCGTGGTGCCGGAGGTGTACATCACGTACAGGGGATGGTCAGCGTCGAAGGCCTCGGCGTCGTGATCGGCGGAAGCCAGCTCAACCGAGTCATGCCACCAAATATCACGGCCCGGTGTCCAGTCGACCTCCTGGGCTGTGCGGCGGACCACCAGGACGTTGCGAACGTCCGGACAGTCCAGCAGGGCCTCGTCGACGGCGGGCTTCAACCCATTGGCCTTGCCGCGGCGGTAGGCGCCGTCGGTCGTTATGACGATCCGCGCGTCGCAGTCGTGGATCCGCGTCCGGAGCGCGTCCGCGGAAAACCCGCCGAACACGACGGTGTGCGGTGCTCCAATTCGTGCGCAGGCCAGCATAGCCACGACGGTTTCCGGGATCATCGGCATGTAAATGGCAACCCGGTCTCCCGGCTTGACGCCCAGATCGGTCAGCGTGTTCGCCGCCTGGCAGACCATGTGGGTGAGCTGGGCATAGGTGATGGCACGGGTGTCCCCGGCTTCTCCTTCAAAGTAGTAGGCGACCTTGTCCCCGCGGCCGGCAGCTACATGCCGGTCAAGGCAGTTGTACGCGGCATTGAGCCTGCCCCCGACGAACCATTTGGCAAATGGCGGATTCGACCAGTCCAGGACCTCACTCCATTTTTGGGACCAGTCCAGCCGCTCCGCCTGCCGCGCCCAAAACGCCAGCCTGTCGCCGGCAGCTTCGTCATAGTCCGACGATGTAGCGTTGGCCTGCGCCGCAAAGCCGGCGTCCGGAGGAAAGCGCCGCTGCTCGTGCAACAGGTTTGCGAGGGTCTCATCCGATTCTGTTGGGTCTGCTGCCATGGCCTGTCACCGTCGTCCCACCGGAAGCACAGTCCGCTTGTAGGTGGAGTTCGCGACCACCGCGAGGGAGCAGTACCAGGCAATCAGCGCCGTCACGATGCCCAGCCAGCCGCCCAGCATCGACAGCCCGGCTGCCCCGAAGAAGGCGCCGAGAAACAGCGCAATGAAGGTCAGGGTCAAGAAGACAAAAACGGCAAAGACACCCATGCTGACGCGCCAAGCTGAAACGGTCATATAGGCGGTAAAGATTGCCCAGCCCAGAAGATAGAGGCCGACAGCTTTGCCGGCGTCCGCTGCCGGAAGACTGCCCGCGCTGAACTGGCTCAGGAACCAGAAGGACAGCCAGAAGGCTCCGTACGAGCAGAACGCCGTCGCGCCGAAAACGTTGCGGTTGGCAAATTCCCAGATTCCGGCGGCGAACTGCGCCATGCCGCCGTAGAACAGTGCCAGTCCCAGGACAACGGGTTCGACTGCTTTGGGGATCAGGCCGGCATTGATGACACTGAGGACAAACGTGGTCATTGCGAAAGCGCCCAGACCCAAAGCTGCCGGATCGGCAAAGGGTGGGCTGGTGCTCCCCTGTGGAGAAACAACTGCGTCTTGGGCTGGTACGGGATTTTCAGCCCTGCGACCACCTCCCGCCGGGACGGTCCCCGCCGCGGAGCTTGATTCGACACTCATGGCACGACTCCTTGGTCAACACCAGCACCATTGCTGGTGACGTATAACAGGCTACTCCTGAATGCGCAAGGAAATTATCTGAATTTGTTGTGATTCAGGTCGCGCACCCTTGTGTCGCAGATCACATTGCTTGGCCCAGTGGTGAAGTGCCGGCAGGACCATGCCCCCTCTTGGCCTGAACCGTACCGCCTAGGGTCGAGCATGCGTGTACCGTTCGAACCGAACGGCGCCACGCCGGGCGGACCAAAAGTCGACTCTGCGGCTCCCGTCCCGGCCCAGGACCTACACTCCTGACCATGACCACCCACAATGAACGGCAGGCCCGGGCGGAACACCGTTGGCCTGCCGTCATCGGCCTTCTCATCGCACTGGCGCTATACGCCACGCTGCCCACGACGTTCCTTCCGGCGGTACGCTACTCCGTTGTTGTCGTCGGCCTGGCCCTGCTGATTCCGCTCATTATCCTGAATCCACGCAGGTTGGTCCGCGAAACCCGCTGGTCAAGGCATCTTTCCGTCGGCCAGGCGTTGTTGCTTGTCGTGGCCAACGAGGCAGCACTCGTCCAACTGGTCATTCTCCTCACGAACTCCGGAAACAGCAACGGGCCAACGCTGCTGCTCGCGGCCCTTCAGGTATGGGTGACAAACGTCATCGCGTTCGCCTTGGTCTACTGGGAACTGGACCGGGGCGGTCCGGTCACCCGGCGCCACGCCACGCGCCATGAGCTGCCCCGGGCAGACTTCCGGTTCCCCCAGGACGAAGACCACGACGCAGTGCAGGAAGTTGCCGCCCGGTCCTCCGTGAAGACGGACTGGACGGCTTCATTTGTCGACTACGTCTACTTCTCCCTTTCCAACTCGATGGCATTCAGCCCCACAGACACGATGCCCCTTTCGGCCCGGGCAAAATCCCTGATGGGACTGGAGGCCTTCGGAGGATTCGTGCTGCTCGCACTCGTCATCGCCCACGCCGTCTCCCTGCTTGGCCAGTAGGCCGCCGGGCAGCAAAGGGCCGGACACGAACGACAGCCGTTCCACGATCGAAGCGCCCTGCCCCTATATGTCACACACACCGGTTCACAACGAACAACTGCTCCCCGCCAGCCAATTTTCCGCAAGGTGACTTGCGGCTGGTCTCAGTTTTCGTCGAAATATCTCGGCCTCCGTATGGTCAGTGGCGGGGAGTGTCTGAATAACGGTGGATTCAGGGTTGGCCAGACACACCGGGCGATGCCTGGCGGGGAGGACTGATCATGAGCGGAACCATGGATCCCATGGCGACTGAATTGGATCAGCAAGAGTTAGCGCAGCAGCTCCTGGCCCAGGCCAAAGAGCAGGGTATCGATCTCGTCGGCCCGGACGGGCTGTTGAACCGGCTGACGAAAAACGTCCTGGAGACCGCTCTGGAAGCGGAGATGGACGAACACCTCGGATACGAAAAACACGACGTGTCCGGGCGCGGGAGCGGGAACTCCCGCAACGGCACCCGCACCAAGACCGTCATGACGGAGATCGGGCCGGTGGAGATCGACGTGCCGCGGGACACCGGTGCGACGTTCGATCCGCAGACCGTGAAGAAACGCCAGCGCCGGCTGACGGGAGTCGACGAGATCGTGTTGTCGCTGAGCGCGAAAGGGCTCACGACCGGAGAAATCGCAGCCCACTTCGCCGAGGTGTTCGGCGCCAGGGTCTCGAAGGACACGATCTCGAGGATCACCGAGAAGGTCATCGGCGAGATGACCGAGTGGCAGAACAGGCCGCTGGACCGCGTCTACCCGGTGGTGTTCATCGACGCTATCCACGTCAAGATTCGTGACGGGCAGGTCACGAACCGGCCGGTCTATGTCGCTATCGGTGTCAGCGTCAACGGTGAACGCGACATCCTCGGGCTATGGGCCGGGGACGGCGGCGAAGGCGCAAAGTTCTGGCTCTCGGTGCTGACCGAGATCAAGAACCGCGGCGTGGAGGACGTCTGCATCACGGTCTGCGACGGACTCAAAGGCCTGCCGGAGGCCATCAACACCGTGTGGGAACTCGCCGTCGTCCAGACCTGCATCGTGCATCTGATCCGGAACACCTTCCGGTATGCGGCCCGGCAGTACTGGGACGAGATGTCCCGTGATCTGCGCCCGGTCTACACGGCACCGTCCGAGGCCGCGGCCAAGGAAAGGTTCGTAGAGTTTTCGACCAAGTGGGGCCGGCAGTACCCGGCGGTGACCCGGCTGTGGGAGAACGCCTGGAGCGAGTTCGTGCCGTTCCTGGACTACGACGTCGAAATCCGGCGGGTCATCTGCAGCACCAACGCCATCGAATCCCTCAATGCCCGCTACCGGCGCGCGGTCCGGGCCAAGGGCCATTTCCCCACCGAGCAGGCGGCCCTGAAATGCCTGTACCTGGCGACCCGGGCACTGGACCCGACCGGCAAAGGCAGGGCACGATGGGCCTCACGGTGGAAGCCGGCCCTGAATGCCTTCGCCATCAGCTTCGACGGAAGAATCAACTAAATGCCAACGGTGAATCCACCGTTAAACGGACACTCCCCAGTGGCGGTGTCCTCCTGCAAGAGGGTGTGTTAACTGTCGTCATGGTGCCGCCGGCCGGGCGAGGCGGTGAGCTGTTTCGAGCATGGCGGCGTGGACGAACGCCTGGGGGAAGTTGCCGCGCAGCTGGCGCTGTTCGACGTCGTATTCTTCGGTGAACAGTCCCGGGGAACCGCAGGCGGCCCGGTTGCGTTCAAAGAGTCTGAATGCGTCTGTGGTGTTGCCCTGCTCATGTTCGGTCAGGGCCAAGAAGAAGCCGCACAGGAGGAAGGCGCCTTCGGCGTCCGCCAGGGGGCCTGGCCCGTGCCTGAACCTGTAAACGTATCCATCATCGAGGAGTTCTTTCCTCACGGCCGCTGCCGTGGCGAGGGAGCGGCCGTCGCCGGTGGGGACGGCTCCGCGGATGGCGGGAAGAAGCAGTGCCGCGTCGATCCTCTCGTCGTCGGCCGATCGTTGCCATCTGCCGCTGGGGTGCGTGCAGGTGTCGGCTGTATGTGCCAGAATCCTGTCTGCCAGTGGTCCCCAGGCAGAGGCCAGGGTGGCGGGGGCATACCGGGAGACGGCTTTGAGGCCGGCGACGCACATCAGCCGTGAATGGGTCCACCGTTCGTTCTCGAGTTCCCAGATGCCGGCATCCGGCTCGGCCCACTTCTCCTCTATGGCCGCCACCGCCTGCTCCACTGCGTGCCAGTGCCTGTTGTCGAGGTGGTCATGGCGGGCGGCGGTGGCGAAAAGCAGCAGGGCTTCGCCGAGACTGTCCAGCTGGAATTGCCCGTTTACCCAGTTGCCGACCTTGTCCGTCCCGCCCGGGTAACCCGGAAGGTCGAGTGTGTGCTCGTCCGGGACCCTGCCGCCGCGGACGGTGTAAGCGGGTTTGAGGCTGGTTCCGTCCGCCAGCAACCGTTCGCTGACGAAATGCACCGCACTGTCGAGGAGGCCGGTGGCTCCGCCGGCACCGGCGGCCTGGCCGGCAATGCATTGATCCCGGATCCAGGCGTAGCGGTAGTCGTAGTTGCGTTTTGCCTCGTCACGCTCCGGCAGGCCCATGGTGGCGGCTGCGGCCATGGCACCGGTTGCGCCCGTCATCCCGCGCATGACCGCGTAAGCCCGGCGGGCGTCGGCAGGGGCAACAGTCCCGTTCATTGCAGGTACCGTCGTGGCCCAGGCGCGCCCGGTGGCCGTCCAGAGATCCGCAGGGACGGGCGGCCGGGCCGGCAGCGGCCCGGTGGAAAGCTCCATCACGACGTGGTGTTCCTCCCCGGGCCTAAGCTGAACATCCTGTTGCAGCACGCCATCGTTCGCGTTTGCCCGGCCCATCCCGCTGACGCGAAGGTGCAGTCCGCCGCCCTCACCTGACCACACACCGTCCCCGCCGTTGGAAAGGTCCACCCGGCACCGGCCGAAGCCCGGCCGGGGGTGCAGGAGGACCCGGACCGGCGCGGTGCCCGAGATGACCCGGATATGACGCATCAGCACCGCCAGGGCGGGGTCCCCCGGCATCGCGAGGGCCTCGCGGCATTCGACGATGCCGTCCGTGGTGACCCAGCGACTGTTCCAGATCAGTGTGCCGTCGTCGTAGTGCCCTCCCCACACATAGCGCGGGTTCAGGGGTGTCACGGAAAATGCCCCGGCGCCGCCCACCAGGGACGAGAACACGGCGGGGTCATCCCATTGCGGGGCACACAGCCAGACAACGTCACCGCGCGGGCCGATCACCGCGCCCCGTTCACCGTCCGCCAGCAGGGCATAGTCGCGCAGAACCTGGGGCGGGAAGAAGACTTCCCCGCCATCGGGCTGGGCTGGTGTCATCAGGTGTCCGCCCGACCCGTACCGGCATGCGTGCGTCCCTGAAAAGCTGAGTGTTTCAAACTGGCTCCTTCTGGTCTATGGCCTAGATTCGGTAGGGTTCGGCGTCCAGGGCCCGGAAAATGAGTCCGTTGCCGGGCCGGTCGTCGCTGGGCCGAACGCTGCCTCCTTGTGGATCGGGCGTCCCGTCGAAGAACATCTCCTCGATCCGGACGTGGTCGTGGAACCACTCCAAGTGACGGAAATTGCGGGTGCTTGCAGCCGCGGGCACGGTCAGGTTCGGTGCACAGTGCCCGGAGACTTCCAGGCCGTGGGCCGCGGCTACCGCGGCGGCCCGGAACCACTCCGTGATTCCCCCGCAGCGGCTCACATCCACTTGAAGGCAGTCAACGGCGCCGGCGCCGCACATCTGCTGGAAATAGAACAGGGTCGTACCGTATTCGCCGGCTGCGACATCCGCCGTGACAGACTGCCGGACCTGGCGAAGCCCCTCAAGGTGATCGCTGGATACCGGTTCTTCGAACCACGTCAGATCCTGCTCTGCCGCGGCGTCGAAAACCCGAACGGCTTGCTTGGCCGTGTAAGCGCCGTTGGCGTCGACGAACAGCTGAACGTGCGGCCCGATGGTGTCCCGTGCCTGACGGATCCGGAGGAGGTCGCGGGCCGTGTTCGCGCCGCGGTCCTCGCCGATTTTGATCTTGACCCGCGGGATCTGTTGCTGGCCGGTCCAGCCCTCCAGCTGGCGTCGGAGCTGGGCCTCTGAATAGGTGGTGAACCCGCCGCTGCCGTAAATCTCCACCTCCGCCCGCGCCGCCCCGAGGAGCCGGTGCAGGGGAAGGCCGAGGATCCGTGCCTTGAGGTCCCAGAGCGCGCAGTCGACGGCGGAGATCGCGTAGCCGGCCAGTCCGGGGCGTGGAGTGTTGCGCACCGCCCGGGCCATGGCTTCGGCCGCTGCAGGAACGTCGAAAGGGTTGAGCCCGGTAACGGCCGGTTCCAGGGTCTCCTTGATCAGCGCCGCGCAGGCCCCCGGCGCGAAGGTCCAGCCGATGCCGGTCCAGCTGCCGGCCACGGCCTGGACCAGGACGATGGTGGTGGCGTCCCACGCCAAGGTTCCGTCGCCCTCCGGCGCGCTGGTCGGCACCGTGTAGGCCGAGACGTCAAGACGTCCCAGCTGAAGGCTTGAATCGATCATGACGGTCAATCCTTCTTGTGCGGGAGGAACTCCTGGGCCTTGGCTTTGACGCCTTCTTTGATGATGCCCCAGCCGCTGTCGTCGCCCTTCATGACCGCTTTTGCGCTGTTGAGTGCCTGTTCCAGGGTGGCGTGGGGCGGGATTGGCGGGATGTCCGGGTCTGTGCGCACATCCAGAACGGTCGGCCGGTCCGCTGCGAGTGCCTTCTCCCATGCGTCCCCGAGTTCGTCGGGGGACCCCACGCTGATGCCCTGCAGCCCGAGGCTGGACGTGAAAGCCGCGTAGTCGACGTCGGGAAGGGCTTGGGATTCACGGAACGCCGGGGCCCCTCCCATGGCCCGCATTTCCCAGGTCACCTGGTTCAGGTCATCGTTGTGCAGGATCGCAACGATGAGCCTGGGATCAGTCCACTCGCGCCAGTAGCGCTGGATGGTGATGAGCTCGGCCATGCCGTTCATCTGCATGGCACCGTCCCCGGCGAAGGCGATCACAGGACGTGCGGGGTGGGCGAATTTTGCTCCAATGGCGTAGGGCACCGCCGGTCCCATGGTGGCCAGGTTGCCGGACAAGGAGCCGCGGATGTGGCCATGAAACTTCAGTTGCCGGGCGTACCAGTTGGCCGCGGATCCGGAGTCTGCTGTGAGGATTGCGTCGTCAGGCAGCCGGTCGGAGAGCTCGGAGAAGAGCCGCATGGGGTTGATGGGGCTGGCTTCGACCATGGCCTCGGCGCGCATGGTCTCCCACCACCGGGTGATTTTCGTTTCCAGGTCTGCGCGCCAGGACTGGTTCTGTTTCCGCTGCAGATGCGGAATCAATGCCCGCAGGGCGGTGGCGGAATCGGCGACGATGTTGAATTCGTAGGGGTACCGCAGTCCGATCATGCCTGGGTCGATGTCGATCTGGACACCGCGCGCCTGCCCTTCTTCCGGCATGAACTGGGTGTAGGGGAAGCTTGATCCGATGGTCAGCAGGGTGTCGCAGTCGCGCATCATTTCGTAGCTGGGGCGGGTTCCGAGAAGGCCGATTGATCCGGTCACATAGGGAAGATCGTCGGGCAGGGAGTCCTTGCCGAGCAGCGCCTTGGCAACGCCTGCGCCCAGCAATTCCGCGACCTGGCGGACCTCCGCGGCCGCGCCACGGGCCCCCCGGCCAATGAGCATGGCCACTTTGCTTCCCTCGTTGAGCAGCTGGGCCGCGCCGCGAATCGCGTCGTCGTTGGGGTGGATTTCAGGCCAACGGATGCCGAGGCTGGAAGGAACCATCTTGAAGGCGTGCGTCGGTGGCGTGTACTCCAATTCCTGGACATCGGACGGGATGATGACCGCCGTCGGGGCCTTCCTTGCCAGGGCTATCCGTACGGCCCGGTCCAGGACGTTGGGGAGCTGCTCGGGGACCGTGACCATCTGGAGGTACTCGGAGGCCACGTCCTTGAAGAGGCTCAGCAGATCCACTTCTTGCTGGTAGGAGCCTCCCATCGCGCTGCGGGCTGTCTGGCCGACGATCGCCACCACCGGCACGTGGTCCAGTTTCGCGTCGTACAGCCCGTTGAGCAGGTGGATCGCGCCCGGGCCGGAGGTGGCCATGCAGACCCCGACCTTGCCGGAGAACTTGGCATAGCCGACGGCTTCGAAGGCACTCATTTCTTCGTGTCGGGCCTGAATGAATTTCGGTTCGTTGCCGGCTTTCCCAAAGGCAGCGAGCAACCCGTTGATGCCGTCCCCCGGAAAAGCAAAAACTTTGTCCACGCCCCATTCGCGGAGCCGGGCCAGCAAATAATCAGCAACTGTCTGTGATGCCATGATCAGTTTCCCTTCCAGTGCTCAGTCTTTCGGCGGCGCGGGCCGCCACCGCCATGATCGTCAGCGCCGGGTTCGCGCTTCCCTGTGTCGGCAACACGCTGCCGTCGGTGATGAACAGGTTCGGAACGGCGAAGCTGCGGCACATCTGGTCGACCACGCCATGGCGTTCGTCGGCAGCCATCCGCGCCCCGCCCACCAGATGGGCGAAGCGTTTGATGGTCATGACTTCGTCCGCGCCTGCAGCTTTCAGGATCTTCTCCATGACATCCTGCGCGGCGCCCATCAGTTGCCGGTCGTTCTCGCATTGGCTGTAGCTGAACCGGGCAACCGGCAGCCCGGTCCGGTCTTTTTCCTCCGCCAAGGTGACACGGTTTCCTTCCAGCGGAAGAAATTCGCACAGCGCGCCCAGGCAGGCCCAATGCGGAAAGTCGCTCATGTAGCGGCGCAAGTCCGCTCCCCAATGTCCCTGGGCGGAGACGTGCTCGGCCCAGGTGATGGGCAGCGGCGAAACGGTCTGAATGGAGAATCCGCGCTTGTAGGGCTTGGTGGGGTCCGTTTCATAGAAGTCCTCAGTGCTGACTTCCGGCGGCGGAGCCTTCCACATGCGTACCTCCGCGTCGAACCGGCCCGCCGTTTGCGGCGCGCCCTGGACCATCACGTACCGGCCGACCTGGTCGAAGTCGTTGCACATACCCTGCGGGAATCTCGCTGAGGTCGAGTTCAGCAGGAGACGCGGTGTTTCGATCGAATATCCGGCGACGGCCACCATCCGCGCCCGCTGGAACCGTTCCCGCCCGTGCCGGGTGTAGTGGACACCGGTGGCCCTGCCGGACTTTTCGTCGAAGCCGATGCGGGTCACCATCGAATCGGCCCGCACTTCGGCGCCGTGGGCGAGTGCGTCCGGAATGTGGGTTATCAGGGGCGAGGCCTTCGCGTTCACCTTGCAGCCTTGAAGGCAAAAGCCCCGGTAAATGCAGTGTGGCCGGTTGCCGAAGCGGCCGTTGGCGATCGCGACCGGACCGACCTTGGCCGTGATCCCGCAGGCGCGTGCGCCGCGGAGGAAGAGCTCGCCGTTGCCCGAGACGGGGTGCGGCCGGTGCGGATAACGGTGCGGATCGCCCCACGGCCAGGGTTCTCCGGCTACCGGGAGTTCCCCTTCGATGGCCTCATAAAAGGGACGCAGATCCGCGTAGTCCAGGGGCCAGTCGGCGCCGACGCCGTCCGTGGCGAAGGTGTGGAAGTCGCTGGGGTGGAACCGGGGGGTGTATCCGGCGTAGTGCACCATGGAGCCGCCCACCCCGCGGCCTGAGTTGTTCGATCCTAGGGGCACGGGGTCGTCGCCGCCGATCACGCGCGGATCGGTCCAATACAGGTGATGCGAGCCGGCCTCGTCACTCACCCAGTCGCGCTCAGGGTCCCAGAACGGGCCAGCATCGAGGGCGACCGCCCGCCATCCCGCGCGGGCCAGCCGTTGCAGCATGGTTGAGCCGCCCGCTCCGCACCCCACGATAACGATGTCCACTTCGTCACGGTCATCGAACACCCGCATGTCATCGCGCAGCCGGTGGTTGCTGCCCGGGCCGGCCGGCAGCAGCCACGCGGATTCATTACGGCTCCGCACGCTCCGCACGTGGCTCACCTCCGGGTTCCACCGTCCAGCGCCACGGGGTCCTCCGTGGGTCTGGTATCGGCCACTTCGAACGGTTCCAGCCGATTGATTCCCAAATTTTTGTACCCGCGGGGGTACGCGGGGCCGCCGAATCCGATCTCGTCCCACGCCCACGGATGTGAGTAAAAGGCCGTGCACGCGTAGCGGGTCCACAGCCCCCACAGGCGTCCGGCCGGCAGGCCCTGCCATGACGAAGCGCCCAGGTCCCTGACGGTTCGGAGCAGGTCGGCCTGCCGGTCGTCGTTGCAGTTGGCGAACGTCTGGTTGAACGCCTCCTCCGCGGCTCGGTCCAGCGCCGCAAGTGATGCCCGCCAGGCCGCTCCGTCTTCAGGCATGTCCTCGAAGCGCCAGCCGTCGGTCTGGTTCTCGGCCAGGCGCGCGTCGACGAAGTTGACTACCGGGACGCGGGGCTCGGCATGCTGGTCAAGGAGTTGGTCAAAGAGTGCCCTGGCGGCGGCCTCTTCGGCCGGGGTGAAGAAACGGATGTCGGCGGGGCGCGCCAAGCGGCCCAGGACCACGCCCGCGGTTGCCCGGTCCCAATGGCCGGACTGGGCGAGCGTGCTGAACCCCGGGTACCGGCCACCACCGGCGCCCCTATCCAGGGGAAGCTGGCTCATCGCTCCCTCCTTAGAACGGAGGCCAGCAGCCCCATGCCGCCGACCATTGTCACCAGCAGCGGTGCCAGCAGCGGCGGTCCCATCTCCAGGTTGTAGCGCAGATTGGAGAATCCGCCCGGTTTTTGGGCTATTCCCCGGGCATGGAGATAGGTTCCCTGCAGCCCGTTAGCCACGATCGCGGCGCTGGCGATCGGCAATGCAGTTTTGGCCACCCGCCGGCTGAAGACCCCTGCAACTCCGGCCGCGGCGCCCACCGGACCAAGCGCCACGGGCAGCCACATCCACTTGTTCCCGAAGCTGGCTTTGTCATGTTCGAAGTAGATTTCCGCCGCTGTCACCAAGGCCCCCGCTGCGGTGAGCCCGGAAAGAGACCGTTCGAATCTGCCCGTTTTCACGTTACGGACCAGGCGATCAACGAGGTGGATCATTTCCCTTTCGGGTGCATGCTTCACGGTGCGCTCCTCCGCAATCAGGAAAAATACGTGCCACAGGGCAAACATTGCTGCTCCGCAAGCACCGGGGTGATACTGGGGTGCGTGGAAAGAAACAGCGACGAGCGCGCCGACGCCCAAATCGATGCGGTCCTTAGGGCCGCGAACGTGCTGCTGCGCGTCGTGGCCCAGTCAGTTGTCGAAGTCGAAGACATTGTCACCAGCCCCCAGCTGCGGGTGCTGGTAATGATTGCCTCGCGCGGACCGCAGAATCTCGGTGCAGTCGCCACGGAACTGGGGGTCCACCCGTCCAACGCCACCCGCACCTGTGACCGGCTGGTCAATGCCGGACTGATCGTGCGGCGCGAGGATCCTGCGGACCGGCGGTATGTGGTGTTGTCCCTGGCCCCTGAGGGTGAGTCGCTGGTCAACACCGTGCTGGAGCACCGGCGGAACGCCGTTGCCGCGGTGATGGGACGGATGACAAACGAGTTGCGCGGCGCCACGGCGCTGGGAATGGACGCGTTTGCCGCGGCGGACGGCGGTGAAGGCACCGAGGACGGTCGGTTCACCATCGACCTGCACAGGTGACCGGCGCTGCTGCCAGGTACGGAAGCAATACGGCTGACGATGATCATCGAAACTCCCCCGCCGCGAAGACCAACGCAAGGGCCGCGCTGACTTCAGCAGACCTCCGGTGACGGCTATCCAGCACGGCGAGAACGACCATACTCGCGGCGTGGACCACATCCACACTGCCTCCGACAAGGCGGGCAGCGCGCCCGCCGCGGACAGTCAGCACCGCCTGAACCAGGTGCCGTGCGCCGAGGATCCGGATCATCACGCGGGTCCTGCCGTCCGGTATCTCACCCAGTAGCCGGCCGGAAACGTAATCCGGTGCCAGCAGCTCGCACATGCCGTAGGCCGCCCGGACCAATTCCAGCGGCTTCACCGGGTTGCCGACCGCAAAAGCGCGCGGCCCGTGATCGCCGCGGCCGCAACGAGTCCGGCTGCGGCCGCGCCCAACGCTGCATGGTGTTGGGAAGCCCAAAGCTGCGCGCTGCGATTGGTGGCCCTGGAGTCAAAGATGCCACGCATCCCGAAATCCTTCCCTGTGTCGGCAGGCTCCCAGAGATTCTCGGGTTGATCGGGATGGCGGGCTTCCGGGGTCTGCTGGGCGTTGAAGCCTGTCTTGGCCAGGTAGCGGTCGAGCAGGCCTGGGGCGACGGCGTTCGCGATGAGGGTCCCGGCAGTGCTGCCACCGACCCAGTACTCGCGACGCCTTGAATGGTCCGCCGCGTACACAACCGCCCGCGCCGCGACCTCGGGCTGGTAAATCGGCGGCACGGGCTGCGCCTGTCGCGGAAGACGGGACAGGACCCAGGAAAACTGGGGCGTGTTGACCGCCGGCATTTGCACCATCGTGGTGTGGATCCCGCTCGACTCATGCAGCAGTTCACACCGCAGCGATTCATTGAAACCCTGGATAGCATGTTTCGCGCCGCAGTAGGCGGTCTGCAAGGGGATTCCCCGGTAGGCCAGGGCGGACCCGACCTGCACTATGACGCCGCGGTTTCGCGGTCGCATGCGCTTCAGGGCCGACATTGTTCCGTAGACGTAACCGAGGTAGCTGACTTCGGTGACGCGCGCGAACTCACCTGCGGAAATTTCCGAAAATGGAGAGAAGACCGAAGTGAAAGCAACGTTGATCCAGACATCGATGGGGCCCAACTCGCGCTCAATTCGCTCGGCGGCAGCATCGAGAGCATCAGCGTCGGCGACATCGACGCTCAGAGTCCACGCACGCCCACCGGCAGCCTCCACCTCCTTCGCGGCACCGGCCAGGCCCGCGTCGCCACGGGCGAGCAAGGCGACGGTGGCGCCCTGACGGCCAAAGGCAACTGCCGATGCGCGCCCGATTCCGCCACTGGATCCGGTAATAACGACAAGACGCCGGGCTTTGTCCATGAGTGGGACTCCTTAGAGTTTCAGAAATCGCGTCAATTGCCGCCCATCCTGCACGGGCGCCGAGCCGGGTCCCCCACTAAGACTTCAATCTAACGGGAATCATTGCGTAAGCGCAACAGTCTGCAGGCTTATGGGTCTCAGGAAGGTCGTTCTCGTCGACATGGCCCTTCCGCATGCTGGCGACTCTGCACTATTGCAAAGCATGCGTCACGACCGGGAACCCCGGATCAACCGTTATCCAGACACTCCTGGAGAGGGTTCCGTGGACGACCGATTCGGCACGAGTGGAACTCCGCAGGCCCGTGTCGTCAGGTGGCCATAGAGCCCGCCTGCGGGAACTCGGATGTGGGTGGTGCCGTCGCGGAGCATGGCCCAGAGAAGGTTGAGGCGGCGCCGGGCCAGGGAGAGCATGGTCTGGGTGTGGGTCTTGACTTCGGCTCGCTTTCGGTCGTAATAGGTCCGGGAGCCAGGCAGCTCTTCAGGGCCGAGAGATCCGACCGGTAGAAGACCCGCAGGAGCTGCCGGTCGTAGCCGCGGGGCGGTGGAGGTTGCCGGAGCCCCGCGGGGGTCCGGTGTTTGGTCCGGATCACGGCCGGTGTGAGGCGGGGCGGCCGGGCTCCAACGCCCCACCCGGTCGAACCACAAATCGGGAATTTCCTGTCTCCGGAGCAACGACCGTGGCCTGCACTCCGGCTCCCAAGCTCGGAGATCGCCGCGGCAACGGCTTCCGCCAAGGCAAAAAGTCCCCGGCCCCTCGCGGACCCTTCGGACGACGGTCAACGCGAGAGAGTCTTGAGCGGTTCGTAACTTGCGGCGGTGATGGCGTGGAAGTGGTTATGGCATGAGTGTCAACGCCGACGACAAACCGACGGAATTGCGCCACGATAGACACACCTGCCCCTTGTCTCGTCCCCGTTTCGCGGATAACCAGGCCGCGTTCGGTCGGACCCGGTCCGGTAGAGGTGACTCGGAACAGCACCGTCCCAACCCCGCCGCACGGGCTTCCGGGTCAAGTTACCGGGCGGCGAGCAAGTACCGTCGATGCCCGCGGACGGGCAAATTCGAAGGGCAGTTGGACCCAACATGACAGAAAGGAACCCCCATGAGCCCCGACTCGCGCAAAGCGGGCACACCCAAGACCGGGCCACTTAACACCGACCCCGTTGAACAGGCTCCGAGCGCCAAGGACACGGCAGCGGATGAGAAGGTGCAGCTCCAGCTGGCCATTTTCGAAGTCACGCAGGTCGCCCGGGGCAAGAGCCTGGGTGAGATCCAGCAGATGCTCCTGGCTGCGTTCTCGCGCCGCGGGGTGGAACCCCCGCCCGGCATCTGGCTGGACTCGGTGGCTTCGGCGGCCTATTACGGTGAGCCCTACATCGTTGACCTCCCCGCCGCGGTGGCAGCGGACGGCGTAATGCCCGCTCCGAATGAGAAAGTGCGGCGCAGGCTTGCCTCACGTCGGCGTCTCCGACAGCAGAGGCTTCCGGCCGGTATCTTCCCCTCCCCTGCCGAATGGGAGGTGACGGACAACGAGGTCACAGGTGGCAGCACCGGCCATCCCGCACACGGGTTTCCCCGTGCCGTCACCGGGCGGCTGGGTGGACCGGGCACGGCCTTGGCCGCGGCCGTGCTGATCGTGGCCGCCGTAGTTGCCGTGCGCGCCGTGAGCGCGGTTCGCCAGGAGCGTGCAGGCAGTCGGTCGGGCCGCCCCGGGTAACCGAGGGGCAACGACGCGGTCCTGACGAGAGCGCCGAACAAGAAGAAAGTACAAGCTTTTCAAGGATCTGCGGGGTGACAAATAGCGCTGCGAAAAGACCGCCATTTATCGCTGCGAGTCACAAGCCAGCACCTGCACGGAACGTAGCGGCGCGTTCCTGGGCACGGTGATCGACCGGCATACGGACAGCTGGAAGGGCTTTATCCTCAGTCGACGGAGCGATTTGAGAAACGGTTGATAACAGTTCGCCAGGGGAATGTCCGCCCGACCGGCTCGTGGCTTTATGTGTGGGTTGATACTGCTGATGGAGCGATGGCGTACGTCGGTGCCACCGGCTTTGACCCTGAGCTGCGAGCACACTTGCATCTGACAAGTGACAACCCCGACCATGGGCGAGTGCGCGCATCGGTTCCGCGCTTTCAGGAGCGGGACTTTGACGTTTTTGCGTTCAAGCTCCCAGATAACCTGTCGCGCTCCGAGGTAAGACCGCTCTAGTCGGGCAGCTTGTCGATGGTGATCTTAAGGTCACGGAGAAACACAGATGCCGGGATACTTCCCGGCGTTCCCAGAGGCCGCCGGTTGTTCTATAACTAATAGAACAACCGTGTGAGGTGGGAAGGATGATCCTCAACGTCGACCTGGCCAGAGAGATACCGATCTACCAGCAGCTCCGGGACCAGATCGTGGAGGCGATCGCCGAAGGCGCGCTGACCGAGGGCAGCACCTTGCCGGCCACCAGGACGCTCGCGGCCGACTTCGGCATCAACTTCCACACCGTGAACAAGGCCTACGATCTCCTGCGCCAGGAAGGCCTGATCAGGCTCAACCGCAAGACCGGCGCCGTAGTGACCCCGACGGTCGCGGACCCGCCGTTCCCCGCAGAGTGGACCGCGAGAGCACGGACCCTGCTTGCCGAGGCCGTCGCCAGAGGCCTGCCGGCCGACGAGGTCCTCAAGACCTGCCGGGCGATACTCGAGTCATTTGGAACCACGCAGCCAGAGGACACCCCATGACCGTTGCCATCATCCTGAGCTCCGCGCTGCTGGCACTCGTGCTCGTGATCGCGTTGATGCTGCCCTCCATCACCAGCCCCGCCGTGCCCTTCGGGGTCCGGGTACCGCCCCAGCATGCCGAGGACCCGACGGTGGTCCGGCAGACCAGCATCTACCGCTGGCGGGTACTCCTCGGTGGAATCGCCACCGCCGGTGTCTGCGTGCTCATCTACGCCGTGACCGGCGCAACGCTGGTGTTGCCGCTGTCGGTGCTGGTGCTCGACGCCGTCTGGTACGGCTGCTTCTTCCTGGCCAACCACGAGATCCGGGCCGCCAAGGCCGCCGGGGGCTGGTACCAGGGCCTGCACCAGGGCATCGCGGTGGACACCGAACTGCGGACCAATCCACCGCGGTTTCCCTGGCTCTGGCTGGCCCCTGCACTGATCATCACGGCCGCCACGGTAGTGATCGGCGTGATCAGCTACCCGTCGATGCCCGGGACGCTCGCGGTGCACTACAACGCGAACGGGGTGCCCAACCGCGTGGTCGCCAAGTCGGTCGGCGCCGCCTTCTCACTGGTGTTCGTGCAGATCGGCGTGACCGCGCTGCTCGCGGGTATCGCGGCGGCCATCGTCCGCAGCCGGCCCGATCTCGACCCGACACACCCCGTTACGTCCGCGCGCTGGTACCGCCACTACATGTCACTGGGTGCCAAAGCCCTGCTCGGGCTGACCGCGATGATCGACCTGGGAATGTTGGGATCATCGCTGCTAATGTGGACCGGGACGGTCACACCGTGGGCGCCGCTGGTGATCGGCCTCCCGATCCTGACCGCCGCCGTGGTGGCCGTCGTCATCCTGGCCAGGAACAACCGGGAGCGGAACGACGCCGGGGAAGACACCGGTCTGATCCACCGGGACGACGACAAGCAGTGGCGCGGTGGCCTCTTCTACATCAACCGCGAAGACCACGCGCTGGTCGTTCCGCGCCGGTTCGGTCTGGGATGGACGCTTAACTTCGGCAATCCCAGGGCAGCGATGCTCCTGGCCGGTGCGGCCGCGCTGATCGGCCTGGCGATCAGCCTCCGTTTTGACGGCTGACACCCATCATGGCCTCCCGAGTGGGCTTATGTCCCTCCGCAACGTTTATCGGTAACTTGCAGAGTAGCTTTCAGCTATTAGAGTCTTCGGTATCGAATGCAGGCAGGCGAACACGATGTCCGGGGAAGCGGCGCATATCACCGCTGACCAATCTGGCGGGTGCCCTTGTCGGTCGCTCCGGCCCAGGCCAGCCCGGGCGGGCTCCCACGCCACCCGAGCCCACCCCCACACCACACCCGCCCAGTGCGGGCGGATAGCCGCAGCCCGCCCATTCTTACCCCCCACGCCAGTGGTAACGGCAAGAGTTACCGGTGAATGACAGTCTCTGCCTGTTTCATTCGGAAAGCAGCGTTGGGACCCGGCGGCCTTGTCCGTCCATGTCCCCGTGCGCCCCTTCAGCGAGCCGCCGTTGGGCCTCGAGCTTGGCGTCCGTCCCGGACACCACGGAGGCTCTCCGGGTCCATCAGGTTTGGAGAGCCGGGGGAATCTCCGCTCCGGACTCTTAAGTGCTGCTCTGTTGAGGACGCCTGACTCTCAGCCCGGTCCGGGCCGCAGTAAGGGCGGCGGCGAGCCGGGCGGCGTCCGTTGCCCGCTTCTGGTCCGTGGGTGGCACGGTGCCGGCCTCGCTGGTGCAATTCAACAGTGCCGCCGTGACTTCGGGGATCAGGTCCGGGAATTGGCTGGACCGGTAGCCTCCGTCGGAGGGGTTTTCGGAGTGGTCGAGGGTTGCGGTGACAAGCAGGGCGGCCTGCGTCCTGGTCGCGGTGCCGAGTCTCGTCAGAATGGTCGAGACCATGTTCTTCACGGTTTTTTCTGCCAGAAACATCTCCTTACTGATTTGGCGGTTGCTCAGTCCTTTCCCCAGGCCGATCGCGGCAGTCATTTCCTGTTTCGTGAGAGTCAGGAGATTCTCATCCGGGCGCTGTGGCTGGAGCAGGAAGAACGGGGCCACGATCGCCGGGTAAAACCGGCCGCTGTACGCGGTGTGCCCGGCCAGAGCCCGTCGGATGAGCCGGAGCTGTTCGCTGCCCTCATCGTCTTTGGACAGGCATCCCCACGCGCCGGCCAGAATGGCGTCGATCAGCACGGCCTCGCCGCCCTCCTCGGTCATCAGCACACACCGGATCCGCGGGTCCGCCACGGCAACGGCACGGCACACCTCGGCACCGGAACCGTCCGGAAGGTCATCATCAATAATGACCAGCTCCGGGCGAAGGGCAGGAATCCGCCGGACCGCTTCGCGCGCGGATCCGGATTCCCCGGCGATAACGAGACCATCGAACTCCAGCAGCTGGCGCAACCCCCGCCTCACGACCTCCTGATCGTCCAGCAGGTATACGCCCCGACCGACAAAAGCGGTGCACGGACGGAGTTCCGGGTCAGCCATCATTGCTCCGTTCCCTAGCCCCAGGGTGTCAGTCGGGTATTTCCATTTGGAACCCGCAGCTGCAGTGCAGGACCCTGGTGCGCAGGTACACCTCCAGGGGGCCTTCACCGGTCAGTTCCGTTGAGAGCGTGGCATGGACGCTGCGCTGCTGGGATCCGGCCATTGTCATCGGTTCCCCGCAATGGAGGTAGTTGCCGCCGAACTGAAGCACCCCGGATCGTTGGCCCGGCCGGTTCAGGACCAGAGCAGCATCCCCCACCGAGGCGGCGTGGGCGTAAAAGAAGTCACATTCAACGCAGGTGTACGCGACGTCGACCAACCCCATGCGCGGTGGCCGGAGGGTGTCGATGGATTCGATGATCAGGTACTCATCCGTCTGGCATTGAGCGCACCAGAGCCGCTGCCCCTGGGACCCGCTGGACGGCCCCGGTTTGCGCGGATGGGAAACGGTAGACATGACAGACTCCTTTGCCCGGGAAAGCGGGCCCACACCCAGCGGCCCCGCTTCACTCGTCGTGCCCCCGTGAATCAGGCTAACTCCCGGTCCTGACACTGACAAGGAACCGGCGAGCCGAGGGGCCATGCCTGCACCGCCGCCCGCTGGGTCAGCCCACCCGTCCGGAACCGCGGGACGAGCCGGGCTCCGGGGCCACTTGGAACCGTTGACCGATACAAACCATTGCCCCCTGTAAATTCACCCACCGGACCAGGCCCTCGTCATTGCTTGCTGCCAGGTTCCAGGGACAAAGGAACGCCCTCAAGGCCTCCGCAGACAGTCCCGGCCGGTCCATGATGCGCATCGAGGTCAAAGCGTACGTTCCCATTGACAGTCGCAGCCCGGCATCCTAAATTTTCTATGTGCCCGGCCACGCCGGGACGGTTTTGCTTCACCCCTTGATAGCTGTGCCAGATAAGCGGGCTACGCCGCCGGACGCAGGAGGCCAAGATGTTGAAGTCACCGCTGCACGAATTCGTCAACGACTGCATCACCCGGAACCAGGACGCTGACGGGCTCACCCAGGAAGAGCTGTACGGCCTATACCTCAGCTGGTGCTCCCTCCGGGGAACTCCACCAGCCCCAGCCAGAAGTTTCAGAGCCGGACTGCGCGCAGCGAACATCCAGCCCGACCACCACCGCGGCCTCTGCACCGGGCTGGCGATGACCGGCCCCGCGGCCTGCGACTACATCCTCCACCGGGAACTCCCCCTCGCAACGCTCCCCCAGGAGATCCAAAGAAACGTCGACGACGGAGCCACCCCGATCGGCCGCAAACCTGCGGAAAGAAACGGCCCGGCAGCGGCTCCGGCTGCCTATAGCCCTGCCGATTCCCCAACCTGTCGGGAAATGCCGGCGCTTTCTGGACGTTGCAAAATTGTGCCTTTTGCCCGGAAAGATCGTGTGCGACGATGCGGTCATGAGCGAACATACCGAACCCGGGCCGGCCCAACGTGCCGCCCCGTGGACGCGCCGCGAGGACCTGACCACACACCAGATGCGCACCATCGGGCAACGGCGCGCGGCCGCTGAGGAAAAGCTCGCACGCCATCTCAAGGAAGCACACCACCGGGCCGGAGAACACCCTCCGCCCACGGAATAATCTCCTGACGTCTAAACGGCTGCATCAGCTCCGCCCCACGCCGCACCGGACCGGGCCGCCGCCGGGTGCGGGCCGCATGAACCCGGACCGAATCTGTCCGAGCCCCAAACATGGAACGCCGCACGCCAACACACGCAGACCGGCCAGAGGCGCAGAATCAGCCACTTTTACCACAGACAAACAAGGGAGACTCTCATGTTGCTTTGGATAGCCATCATCATCGCCGTTCTCTGGCTTCTCGGCCTGCTCGGAGGCATCGGCGGCGGGCTCATTCACCTGCTTCTGGTAATCGCCGTGGTCGTCCTGATCTTCCACTTCCTCCGCGGCAGGTCCCGCGTGTAAATACGAAACGATGTTCCCGCCACATTGTCGGACGGTCGGAACGTGCCGGAAGATCATCCATGACGCCCAACCACACAAGACGCCGGGACAGGACCGACGAAGCGCGTTTGCCCCCGGTCTCCTGCGAACGAAAGACATGGAGTGGAGGACTCCCGGCCGCAGATCCCGGTCACCTGAGGCACGGCCAATCTCGTTGAACGGCCGGCAGCAAGCGGACCGCAGGATCGCTGGACGGCGAACTGCACGGACGATGCGGCTCCATCAATTGGGAGGGCATCAGGCCGCCGGCCAATGGCCTAGTTGTTGCATCCGAAACGGAAGGCAGTCCCGAGTCCTATCCATTCCAGGTGCTTTTTGACTCTGTAGGAGGGAGACGTGATGCCCGGCCGCACGCCGGTTGAGGAGAGCGTGCGGCCGGAGTCTATGGATCGAAGGCCGAGCAGGGGTCGGCATTTCGGGGCTATTCTCAATGTCCCTCTTCGCGCTGAGAACAGCCTGAGAGCCGTCCCTCCACGGTCCCGCATCCCACCGGCCGGGCCGGAGCCGTCAGCCCACCAGATTAGGTGGTTGGCCCGGGCCAGTTCCAACGCCGCCCCCCGGCCAACCACCGCCGCGCGGCGCGCCCCACTGAGGGCGGACGGCCACGGCTTGCAAAACCTACCTCCGCACCCGCCGTGCGGCAAGAGCCCGAGGCCCACAGGATCAGAGTGCCCGCGCTGCATCGAAGCATGGGAGAGCCCCGCAGCTAGTGTTGACGAGAACGAGGCAAATAGAATCTGGCTGGAGGTCACTGTTGCATGAGCGAACCTTCAACTTTGAGTTTTACTCTGACGTACGCCGCCACACTTGGAGTGGCGCTGCTGTTCTTCCTGGCTCAGATCATCGCCATGAGCGCACTACTGGCCTTGGCAGGAATCAGCGCTGCACTGGCCGGGACATTCCAGTCCATGGCTCGGCTCCTGTCACGGTTCTGATGGTTGTGTCGCGTATTTCTGGCCCCTCGAGGGCGGTTGAAACTTGCCCCACCCTGCGATGACTGGCAAGTCTTGTCGCGGGCCCGTCTGCGGTGCCTCACCGACTTGGGGTCTCAGCCAGGGCGCCGCAGACGAGGGAGTTTCAACGTTGGAACCCGCTGGGGGTTGCGCCCGGCAGATCTGCCGTCGTGCTAGGTGAGCCTTGCGGCCAGCTCCTGGTATGCGGGGTGGAGTTCTTGCCACCGCACCCGTGCGTCGCAGCGTTCGCGGCCGGCGAGGTAGGCGGCGAGATCTTCGACGTGGATCTGGTCTCCTGCCCCGTAGGCGGCGATCTGCTCCAGGGCACGCCACGGTCCTCGATGACCAGGATGGTTTGGTCGCCGTCAGCGCTAAGCGTCGCCTCGATCACGCCGTCCGGTTCGTCTGGCGCCTTGGTCAGAATCAGGAGCCGCCCCGGGGGCTGGCAAACTTCCACACGACAACTGCCTTCCCACCCGCTGGCAAAGTAGCGGGCCCCACCGCCCTCGCGAAGATCGCCTTCTACCTCGCCGAGCCAGCGGGCGAGACGGCCGGAATCGGTGAGGGCTGACCACAGGTCATCCATATCGGTGTCGAACCGGTCCTCAAGTCGCACGATGCCCTTGCCCTCCGCCGCTCGCAGGGTTCCCAGCGTGCGCACGCTTCCAGGGGTGCTGTTGGTCACGGGGTTCTCCTTCGCTCACGGTTGCCGCGTGCTATCTCGGTGTGCTGGGCATCCAGCCGCTGTTCCCACAGGGCCACGTATCGATCCAGCCAGTCGTAGATCTCAGTGAGCGGCTGTGGGCGGAGGGAGTAAACCCGCCGTTGCGCTTCTTGGTGCACCTCGACCAGACCCGCTTCTCGCAGCACCCGCAGGTGCCGC
>NZ_JBFTLP010000035.1:0-32250 GCF_056396505.1 Arthrobacter sp. 05T410
GCTGGCACATCGGCGACCCGCGGGCCAACGATGCCGACAAGGTCGCGAACGAGTGGCTCATGCGCCCACGGGGCGCGTATGTGATGGGTCGGAACATGTTCGGCCCGGTCCGCGGGGACTGGGATGAGGACTGGGCCGGGTGGTGGGGAGCCGAACCGCCGTACCACGCGCCGGTGTTCGTGCTGACCCATCACGGACACGACCCGATCCAGATGGACGGCGGGACGACCTTCCACTTCGTCACCGAGGGCTTCGACGCGGCCTACTCCGCAGCCCGCCAGGCCGCCGGGGACAAGGGCGTGGACATCGCCGGCGGGGCCTCGACCGTCCGGCAGGCGCTGATCGCCGGCGTGATCGACGAGCTCACCCTCGACATCGCACCGGTCCTGCTCGGTTCGGGCGAACGTATTTTCGACGGGGTTGAATCCTTCGGCTTCGAGCCCGCCGAGGTGCTCCACTCACCGCTGGCCACCCACATCCGCTATCGCCGCGTCGGCTGACTCCGAACAGGGATCCGGCCCGCTCCGGCCCCGGTACAACCCGGTCCGAAGCCCAGGGTGTGCACATTGTGCATACCCTCCTTTTGCCCACTTCGGCGCACCCAAACAAGGGGCCACATATGCCTGGGACCAATCCCAATGGCCAGTACGTTCGTCCAGCGATGGTAATCCGTCCTCCCCGATCGGTGTGACGGGTTTCCCCCCGGTGCGAGAATGTCTGCATGCTCGCCTTCCTGGAGACTGAACGACTTCTGCTCCGGCAGTTCACCGCCGACGATGCGGAGCTACTCGTGGAACTGGACAGCGATCCGCGCGTGATGCGGTACATCACCGGCGGTATCCCCACCCCCCGGGGCGAGATAGAAGGCGATTTCCTCCCGGCATTCCTCGACTACTACCAGCGCTTTCCCGGCTACGGGTTCTGGGCCGCGATCGAGAAGACGACCGGGGAATTCCTCGGCTGGTTCCACTTCCGGCCAGGCCCCGACGATCCACAAGATCAGCCGGAGCTGGGCTACCGGTTGCGCCACGCAGCCTGGGGAAAGGGGCACGCGACGGAGGGATCGCGGGCGCTGATCGCCAAGGGGTTCACCGAGTTCGGGGTGCAACGGGTTGTAGCCTCGACCATGGCAGTCAACACGGCCTCCCGAAGGGTGATGGAGAAATCCGGGATGCGCCTCGTGCGGGCCTTCGTCGCGGACTGGCCGGTGTCCGTTCCGGGCGAAGAGCACGGCGACGTCGAGTACGCGATCACCCGAGATGAATGGGAGTCTGACGATTCCCGCCTTCGTCCCCAGTGACCCGCCCGTATCCGCGCGCGGCCGAGGTTGCCCTTCAGCAGCTTCAGTGCCCGCCGCGCGGAAACCAGTTCGAAGGCTTCGATGCTTCAGTCGCGGTCCTCGCCAGCCAGGCATGCGCACAACTGCGTGAGTTCATCCAATCCCGGCTGCTGCACGGCGTAAGCGGCCGCAGCGGTGACGATGCCGCTCTCCGGGCTGGACTCGCCTCATCGATGCTGGTCGGGATCGTCACCAGCAGGCGGATCATCGGCGTGCCTGTGCTGGTCGACGCGGACACGGCGAAACTGGTGGCGACCGTGGCTCCGGCAATCCAGCAGATCCTGGTCGGCGCACCCTCCCAGACTGACCGGATCGGGGAAGGCACCGGCGCGTGACTGCCATTGAAAGTCATGTCACATAGGACTCGTGGGCTGCATGAACTCGTGTCAGCTGAAATAGGCAGGTAGGGGCCCAGGCACCAGCAACGGCATCAGGTGTATACGGGTATGGACAATGTCCACGCTATCTTTGGCCGGACAAAGGTCCGCCAGCCCCTCCCGGCCACACTCCCATTCGAAGTCATGGTGTCCTGACTGCGCTGACCCTACACCGCCGGGGAGTACGCGAACCTCCGCGTCCTCCCGGAAAACCTGACAGCGACCGACCAACGTTGAAGCCCGGATTAGACTCACGAACACGGGCAAGCGCCCCGCAGGCGCGGCACTGGTCCCGTTCCTCTGCGGCTTCCCACCGGCTGTCTCCATCACCGATCAGGACCCCTATGCGGAGATTGCATGTTTCCTGAAGATCCATCGCGGGAATGTGGCCCGAATATTCAAATGAACGCGCGCACCTAACGGTTCACTTGACAATCTTTCTGAGTCAACTCAAAATTGAGTAGGCTCATGTTTAACCAACCGTACGTCATAGAGGAGCAGCACGCCATGAGGGCATTCGTCGTCACCAAGTACAAGGAGCCGCTTCGCGCAGCAGACGTCCCGGAGCCGACGGTCGGCGACCACGATGTGCTGGTCCAGGTCCAGGCAGCTGGCCTCAACCAATTGGACGAAAAGATCCGCCTGGGTGAGTTCAAGCAGATCCTCCCGTACAAGCTCCAGCTGATCCTTGGCAACGATGTCGCCGGCACAGTCATCCGCGTCGGGGCGAAGGTGCGCGGCTTCAAACCCGGTGACGAGGTCTACGCCCGCCCCGACAAAGACCGCATCGGCACGTTCGCCGAGCGCATCGCCATCACCGAGGCCGATCTGGCACTGAAACCCGCATCTATCAGCATGGAGGAGGCCGGCTCCCTACCGCTGGTTGCACTTACGGCGTGGCAGGCCCTCGTTGAGCAAGGCAACCTACGTCCGGGGCAGAAGGTCCTCATCCACGCCGGAGCCGGCGGGGTCGGGTCGATCGCGATCCAACTCGCCAAGCACTTCGGCGCCACCGTCGCGACCACCGCCAGTGCCTCCAACGCCGCCTTCGTGCGCGGTCTCGGCGCGGACACTGTGATCGACTACCGCACGCAGGACTTCGAACAGCTCCTCGCCGGGTACGATCTGGTGCTCGACAGCCTCGGCGGGGAGAACCTCGTCAAGTCACTGCGCATCCTCAAGCCCGGCGGGAAGGCGATCGGAATCGCCGGCCCGCCGGACCCGGCATTCGCACGCAAGGCCGGCCTGAACCCTGTGCTGCGCCTGGCCATCGCGGGGCTCAGCAGCAGGATCCGGCGGCAGGCGAAGAAGCTCGGCGTCAGCTACGAATTCCTCTTCATGCGCGCCAGCGGCGACCAGTTGCGCCACATCACCGCCCTGGTTGACGACGGCGTGCTGCGCCCGGTCGTTGGGCAGGTCTTCGACTTCGACCAGACCCCACAGGCGCTCGAGTCGCTGGCCAAGGGCGGCCTCCGCGGCAAAGCAGTCGTCACCCTCCCCTCCTGAGCCGCCGGCAACCAGACCCATCACAGACCGCCCGGGAGGACTACCAGCATGAGCAGCTTTGACACCCCGAACGGCTCTGTCGTCACCTCGTACGCGAAGGCCGCCACACGCTCCATCACTTCAGGTGGCATCACCTACGCCTACCGCGAGCTGGGGCCCAAGACCGGCATCCCCGTCGTATTCTTCGTGCACCTTGCCGCGACCCTGGACAACTGGGACCCGCGCATCATCGAGCCCATCGCGAAGAACCGCCACGTCATCACCTTCGACCAGCGCGGTGTCGGAGCCTCCACCGGGCAGGTTCCCGACAGCATCGAGGCGATGGCCGACGACGCCTGCACCTTCATCAAGGCCCTCGGGCTCGACCAGGTCGACGTCTTCTCCTTCTCAATGGGCGGCATGATCGCCCAGGACCTGCTCCTCAAGCATCCCGACCTCGTCCGCAAGCTCGTGCTGGCTGGTACCGGGCCGCGGGGCGGCAAGGACATCGACAAGGTCGTCGGCACCACCTACTGGGACGTCCTCCGCGCGACCCTGACGCGCTCGGACCCGAAGGAGTTCCTGTTCTTTAACCGCAACGCGACCGGCAAGCCGGCCGCGAAGGCGTTCATCAGGCGCTTGCAGGAGCGCACTGTCGACCGCGACAAGCCGATCAGCACCAAAGCCTTCCAGACTCAGCTGAAGGCAATCCGGAAGTTCGGCCCGCTCCGCGCCGTCGGACCTGTCAAGGCTCACCCACCCCACCCTCATCGCCAACGGCGACAACGACCGCATGGTGCCGTCGGTCCTGTCCGGGGACCTGCACCGGCGCATCAAGGGATCCGAGCTGATCATCTACCCCGACTCGGGCCACGGCGGAATCTTCCAGTTCCACGACAGGTTCTCCCCCGTCGCCGTAGAATTCCTCGCCCACTGACCAGCACGTACCTGACACGATCCCGCCAACAGAGCTGAGAGCCACTGTGGCTGTGCCCGCCCGTGAATACGGGCGGGCACAGCCATTGGCGTGACTATCCCGGCATGTGACGTGAAGGCCAAGGCACCAGGCGATCGATTCGGGCGGGAGTGGTGCCACCGCGCTCACTTTTGGTGAACGCGGTGGCACCGGTTGTTCCCTTATGCGTTCGTCGCCGCCAACTGCGGGTAGACCGCTTCGAGCGGTGCGCTGAGTCCGGCCTTGAGCTGGACAGACGTGTCGTCGGCGAGGACCTCGTACTGCCCTGCCTCGGTGGCGTCGAACACGGTGCGCACCAGCACGGCCGGGTCGAGCTTCGGGTCGGTGGCATGCGCGGCCATCGCGGTGTCGACGTATGCGACATGGACGCCGACGACGTGCACGCCGGCGGGGGCGAGTTCGAGGCGGAGGGAGTTAGTCGCGGACCAGAGGGCGGCTTTGGTCGCGCTGTAGACGCCGGCGACGGCGTACCAGCTCAGGGCCGAGTGGATGTCGATGATCATCGCTCCGTCCTTCACCGACAAGACCGGGGCGAACGCGCGGGCGACGAAGAGGGGCCCGAGAAAGTTCGTCTCGACGTTCCTGCGGATCTCCTCGTCCGTGTGGGTGAGGATCCCGGCACTGGAGACCGACGCGCCGGCGTTGTTGATCAGCACGGTCACATCCGGTGCCGCCTCGACCGCCGCCTGGATGGAGGCGGAGTCGGTGACGTCCAAGGCGAGCGGAACGATGCGCTCGTCGTTCCAAGTGCGGGGGGTGCGGGCGGAGGCATAAACCTTTGCAGCTCCCCGGGCGAGTGCTTCGTGCACGAACTGCGTGCCGATTCCGCCGTTGGCTCCGGTGACGAGGACGACTGCTCCGTTGAGTGAGGGCATGGCTGTTTCTTCTTTTCTGATCGGTACGGGATAGGTAAAGTCGGTGGCGTGCGACCTGCGGCAGACGATTAGGCGTGCGCCAAGGCCGGATAGTCGGTGTACCCGGCCGCGCCGCCGCCATACAGGGTTGCCGGGTCCACCTCGTTCAGTGGCGCACCGGTGCGCAGGCGCTTAACAATGTCGGGGTTCGCCAGGGCGAAGCGGCCCAGCGGCGCGATGTCCGCGAGCCCGGCGTCGATGTCGTCGGCAATCTGCTCACGGTCGCGCCCATAGCGGACGACGAGGATGGCCGCAGGCCACGCGTCGCGGAAGGACCGCAGCAGTTCGTCGTCACCGAGGTGGTGTACGTGCAGGTACGCAAGGTCCAGTGTGGCGAGTTCGCCGACCAGGTGGCGGTACTGGGTCCGGACGTCGGCGGGATCCCCTTCGTTGATTCCGCCCAGCGGGAACGCCGGTGAGATGCGGATGCCGGTCCGGTCTGCCCCGATCTCCTCGGCCACCGCGCGGGCGACCGCGACGACGAACCGGGACCGGTTCTCCACGGATCCGCCGTATTCGTCCGTGCGGTGGTTCGAGTTTGGCGAGAGGAACTGGTGGAGCAGGTACCCGTTCGCGCTGTGGATCTCCACGCCGTCCGCTCCCGCTGCGATAGCGGAGGCTGCGGCGTGGCGGAACCCGGCGATGGTGGCCTGGATGTCTTCGGCAGTCAGCTCACGCGGCACCGGCGTCTTCTGCGGGCCCGTTGGAGTGAACATGTCCTGCTCGGACGAGATCGCCGACGGGCCAACGGGCTGACGGTGGTGCGGGGTGTTATCCGGGTGCGACATCCGGCCGACGTGCATCAGTTGGATGAACAGGGCCCCGCCGCCTGCATGCACCGTGTCGGCGATCTTTCGCCATCCCTCGATGTGTTCAGGAGTGTAGATGCCGGGGGTGTTCAGATAGCCCTGGCCGTCCTCGGACGGCTGCGTGCCCTCGGTGATGATCAGCCCGAGCGAGGCGCGTTGGCCGTAGTACTCCGCGGCCAGTTCCCCGGGGGTGCCGTCAGGGTTTGCGCGGCTCCGGGTCAGCGGGGCCAGCGCGAGCCGGTGCGGCAGCTCCACATTGCCGAAGGTGAAGGGTTGCCAGAGGGAGGAAGTCATGTGTGCGGTCCTTTGCGTCGCGGGGTAATAGCGCCACCACTCTGCCGGGGCGGAACACTGGGGTTCGGCCCTTGCGTGGGAGAATGAACGAAGGAACATTCGAACCCACACAGTAGTGACTACACTCATAACTGAGTGCAGTCAGAATCTATTCCGGAGGATCCATCACCATGTCTCTCGCCTCCCAGCCGGTCGGACGGCGCGAGCGGAACAAGCAGCAGAAGCTGGACCGCATCACGGCCGCGGCAAGCGAACTGCTGGCCGAGCACGGCATCGAGGATGTCACGACCCAGCAGATCGCCGACAAGGCGGACATAGGCACCGGGACCCTGTTCCTTTACGCGAAGACCAAAGGCGAACTCCTCCTCCTCGTGCAGAACGCACACTACGCCGAAGCGCTTCAGCAAGGTCGGGCTGATGCCGAAACCACCCCGGATACCCTCGATGCGGTGCTGGCAATCGTACGGCCGATCGTGGAATGCAACCGCGTCCAGCTCGACAACGGACGCACGTACCTGCGGGAAATGGTCTTCGGTGATCCCACGGAGCCCCGTCACGCTGAGGCCCTCTCCATCGTCGCGGAGACCGAGGAGGCCATCGCTGCCGTCCTGGTCAGGCAGGAGCCGGCTCGTGCGCACGATGCCGCTACGACGGCCCGCATCGTCAGCGCCATCATGTTCCTCAGCATGGCAGCGACCGTGAATGCCGCGTTGAGCATCGACGAGATTGTTCAGGACATCCGGACACAGGTCGGCGTACTGCTGTCTCACTGACGCAATCAAGTGCTCGCGCCAACGCCCGGTGTCCACCAATTGCCTGGGGTCGTGGACCGGCAGAAGAACGGCCACCGCTGCTGCACTGAATGCGCAGCCGGACTCTCTCAGCGGACGAGGGGGCACCGTGCGGTTCCAGGCAAAGGATTTTGAACGCCGGACTTCCAGTTAGGCGTTGCCCTCAGCACCCCGCAAACCCGCCGGATCTTCTGTGTGCTGGAGCCGGGCGCGCGGTTCGCGGCATTCCGGGTTCTTAAGTCCGGCCGGGCAGCAGGTGGGGTCCCATCCGATCGGTCCGGGTAGCCAGGAGTGCGTCGGTAAGCCGCCGGACGTCCCTTGCCCGCACTTCGTCTGTGGGTGGCACGGTGCAGGACTCGCTGGTGCAGGTCAGCAGCGCTGCCGTGACCTCCGCGATCAGAGCCGGGGATGGGCTAAACCGGTATCCGCCGTCGGCAGGTCGTTAGAAGAATTCAGCGCCCTGGTGATGAACACGGCGGCCTGCGTCCTGCAGGCCCCGTCTCACGACCTCGTGGTCGTCCAGCAGATAGACGCCACCGCCACTAGTGCTCCGTCGGGGAGTATGGCCCAGAGCACGCTCGGGCGGCGTCGGGCGCTCTTGGACGCTGCGCGCTTCTCCGATGGCGCTCATGATCCCGTGGTTCGAACGTGTCGGCCGAGGATTTCGGCGCGTTTCCTGACCGCGCTAACGTAATCGGCGAAAGCCTGCTGCGTGTCGGACGCAAACTCCCGGAGCAGCAGCCCGCAAAGCGGGCCAGTGAACTCTTCTCTTACGAGCAGGTGCGTCATGCCGCCCAGCGGTTCAAGCGTGAAGGTGCGCACCCCGGTGAGCAGGCCCAGAGGCAGGCCCTGGGTCCAGGTCATCACCTCGCCGGGCATCTGCTGGACGCGCAGCCGGAAAGTGCGCTCCCCTCCGGTGTGGGTTCGGATTCTGATGGTGCCACCGTTGCGCAACTCGCCCCTGATGTGCGTGATGCCGGATTCCCAGACGGTGAAGTTCCGTGCATCGGTGATGACGTCCCAGACGGTGGAGCTTCGGGCTTTGATCAGTGTCTCGGCCCCGACCGAGTGCCTGGCCATGCTGTGACCCTGGCCGAGAGGGCGCCGGGTTGTGGGCACCTGGTCTGTAGACATCAGCCCGCAACCCAAGGCATTGGCCGCGGGACCGGACTGCCGACGCGACCAGCCAGGCATCGGCAGGCTCCACGGCCGATAGCGCCGGCAAGGGACAGCGCCGCGTTCTGGACGGCCATGACACCGCAGCCCTCCGCGGCCGGCAGATCGTGCATCACCAGCACGACGCTCCCTACTGATTCTTCAGACAAGGGGTTCTCCTTTTCTAAACGGAGTGACAGCCGGATAGTAGCCCGGCTTCCTGTGGGCAGCCAGAGAGTCCACTGATCGGGTTATGCCTCGCAGCCTCGGCCGGTCCGAACCGCCTGCGGGAACGCCCTCGACGGCTGGCAACCGGCCACCGTGCCGCCCAATGGCATGGAGCGACAGTCTGGAGGTTGCGCAGAAGGACACCGGCACCCTGGTCGAGGACTAAGACACCACCTCGTCCATGGTCATTGCATCTGCTGCCACGCGGTGCTGGGTCGATGTCGCTCTCAGACCAGAGCCTTGGTCTTGATTCTTTCGAATTCATCAGCGCTGATTGTTCCGGAGTCCCGAAGAGCCGTGGCTTTGGAGATCTCGTCGCTCGGACTCGGTGCAGCGACGCTGCGGATGTAAGCATCCGAGGCCTCCCGGTTCTCCTGGGCCCGTGCCATGGACCGCTCCGTCATGCCCTTACCGCGGGCAATCACGTAGACCAGCACACCCAACAAGGGCACGAAGACCAGGAAGAGGATCCAGACGGCTTTCCACCAACCGCTCAGCATGTCGTCGCGGAACAAGTCGCCGATGACGGCGAACAACGCCCAGAGGAAGGCGATGAACGCGTATACGAGGAAGAACCACCAGAAAATATCCCAAAAGTTTTCCCAGAAACTCATGTCAACTTCCCTGCTTTCTGTAGGAGCGGAGTGGGTCGGGAATGCAGCCGGGCAGGACTGAGGCTAGCTGCAGACCTGCCCGGAGGGGCCTTGAGGTCAGCATTTAGTCGCCGTTTGGAGGTCACTGACCGCGGCCTGGACGTTGGCGGCGTCGTCCCGCAGGGAGGCGGCCGCCTGAGTAAGGGTGGCATCATCCGGGACGGCTCTGACGGCTGCGTCGAACTTGTTTTCGGCCGTCTTAACTGCGTCCATTTCGTCTTTGGCTACATCCTGGCTGGCCTTGACCAGGTCGTCGTAGGTCTTCGCGACCTGTTCCCGTGCCGATTTGATCTGTTCTATCGTGGCACCAGGTTTGAGTGTCTGTTTGAAATTTGTCAGGGATCCGGCGAAGGCACTGGCAGCAGCGCAGGCCTGCGAAACGTTCTTCTCCGCTCTGGCGCTGCTGACACTGGTGCCGGGGCTGGACGTGCCGCAACCCGTGAGCAGTACGATGGCTGCCCCGGCTGCGATCGATCCGGCGAGGATCGGGTGTGGTCTGGACACTGGAGGCCCCTTTCCGAAATGGAATGCGGCAGGGAACCCTGCCGCACGCAAGTCCGACCATTGTCTACCCGTAACGCGGGCGTGGGCCTCATCCGGGGAAGGTGATACGTAGCGGCAGAACCACGAGTTCACCGGACTCGAGATGGCCTCCACTACCAACCGGATTGAAGGCGGCACGAACGCCCAACTCAGACTGATGCTCCACAGCCACCGGGGCATGAGCGAAGAGCACCAAAAGCGAGCCATCCCGAGGTAGGACTCGAACTGCATTCCCTCCATTTCGTCCCGGCAGCTGAGCACCAGTCCCGGAGTCACCGCCACGGGGCAGGTGCCGGGAGATCCGACGGCACCGGAGGGCTAGGACTCATGGCGCAGACTAACGGAGAAGCAGGTCCCAGCCGTCGGGTCTGGTTAGGGTGGAGGATGACCGGAGAACCGAACACCTGGCACGACAAGCACAAGGCTTCCCTCACCCGCGGGCAGCAGGCCGCGGACCTCATGCGAAACGGGATGGGGAGCTGGCCTTTCGTGGGAGGTTTCATCGCCTTCATGCTGGTCTGGGCCGCCGTAAACACCTGGGCGCTGGCGACCCATGCCTGGGATCCGTACCCCTACATCCTTCTTAACCTCTTTCTGTCCATGCTGGCCGGTCTGCAAGGAGCAATTCTGCTCATCGCCGCCAAACGCCAGGATGCCATCGCAGGGGCCATGGCCCAGCATGACTACACTACGAACCTGAAGTCCAAGGAAGAGATCGATCTCCTGATGGACATTAACCGCCAGCAGTTGGAGATTCTCCGCGAACTTCAGCAACTCACAGAACACGGACCAAACGAAAGCAGCCTTTCAACTAGCGCCCGCCCGGCCTAAAAGATGAACCGATACCGGCAGCCGGCAACCCTGGCTAACGGCTCAGGCGTTCCGCAAAGAGGTGCCCCGTAAAACGGCAGCGAAGCCTCCCGTAAGCGGGCCCCCGACGTGCCACACCCCGGGCAGTGACCTGCGGTGCCGTTGTCATGAGTGCCTGATGGGGCGCTCACAGAGTGCGCCAAGGCAGCGCGCGTGTGGAAATTTCGTTGTTCGACAACCCCGGTTGGCGGGCGGATACTGAAGAACCATGAAGCCTACCCAAAGCGGGTTGCGCATCCAGCTTCTCGGCTCGTTCATCGTGTACGTCAACGGGAACGCCGTCGAGAACAGCCACTGGCGGCTGCAGAAGGCAAAGGCCGTGGTGGCAATGCTGGCGCTGGCGCGTGGTCAGCGTAACCGTCGCGAGCAGGTACTGGACCGCCTGTGGCCTGACATGGAGCCGGTGGCCGCCGCACGGAATCTGCATCAGACCCTGTACGTCGCTCGCCGTGCGCTCGCTAGCGCTGGAGCCGGCAGCGACGGGCTGCTCGCCATCCGCGGTGAAGTGGTCGTGCTGGATGACACTGGCCCGGTCGATGTCGATGTACTGCAGTTCGAGCGTTCGGCCGTGGCAGCGTTGGCTGCAGGTGTCGAGGCCGGCCTGCGCGATGCGGCCGACTTGTACACTGGTGATCTTCTGCCGGAACTGCCGGATGCGGACTGGCTGACGACACGCCGCGATGAGCTCCGGGAAATCCATCGCGAGGTACTGGTGAAACTGGCGTCCACGGTAGCGCAACGCGCACCGGAGGAAGCGTTGGTCATCCTCACCCATGCGCTCGAATCCGATCCCGTCCACGAGGGAGCCGTGCGCGCGCAGATGGTGGTGCTGGCTGGGATGGGCCGGCGGTCGGAAGCATTGGCACGATATGAGCGGCTGGTCGACGAACTCCTCGACGCGTTCGGGACCGACCCGGACACCCGGACGGTGGAACTGTTTCGCGAATTGTTGACCGGCTCGCCGCCCGAGGAACGCCTCCACCAGCCCGCCGGAGTGACCGGCAAAGACGATGCCATCAGCTATCTGCCATCCCCATTGACGAGCTTCATCGGGCGCGAGCGTGAGCTCGTTGACGTCGAGCGGCTGATGGGCCATGCTCGCCTGCTCACCCTCACCGGGGCTGGCGGCAGCGGCAAGACCAGACTGGCCTTGGAGGCCGCGAAGACAGTTCGTCCTGAGTACGTGGACGGAGTCTGGTTCATTGACCTCGCGGCCGTTGGGGAGTCGCTGCTGGTGGCCGATGCCGTAGCCGAGGTCCTCGGGTTGGATTCCGGCGCGGCACCAAGCCGCGTGCAAGCGCTGGTCGACCAACTGCGGCGACGCTCGCTGCTCCTCGTGCTGGACAACTGCGAACACTTGCTCGCGGCCTGTGCGCAACTCGTCGTCGCGCTACTTGACGGATCCCCTGGGGTTAAAGTGCTGGCCACCAGCCGGGAGCCACTCCATGCCGACGGGGAGTACACCTACCGGGTGCCGTCATTGCCCCTGCCCTCGCCCCTGCCGACTGACGCTCTCGATCTGGCCGTGCTGGGCCGTCTGCCCTCTGTCCGGCTTTTCGTTGAGCGGGCAGCGCAGGTCCGGCCGGGTTTCGCGCTCGACGCCGACAACGCGCAGGGGGTGACAGAGTTGTGCCGACGGCTCGACGGGATGCCGCTGGCCCTCGAATTGGCCGCGGCCAGGACGGCCGTACTCGAACCCGCCGAGATCGTCCAGGGATTGGGCGATGCTTTGTCCATGCTCGGCGGGGGAACCAGCGGCGTCACACGGCACCAGACGCTGCGTGGCACCTTGGAATGGAGCCACGAACTGCTCACCAAACCGGAGCAGGTTCTGCTGCGCCGGCTGTCTGTGTTCGCGGGTGGTTTCACCCTCGACGCTGTGGCAGCAGTCTGCGCTGACGCGCCCCTCCAACAGATCGAACTGCTCGACCTGTTGGCCAAGCTGGTGGACAAGTCTTTGGTGGTCACCGAAAGGAGGGGCGCCGGGACCCGATACCGGCAATTGGAGACGGTCCGCCAGTTTGGCCAAGAGAATCTCGATCATGCAGGTGAGGCGGCTCAACTGGCGGCTGCGCATTGCGCCTACTTCCTTGCCGTCGCCGAATCCCACAATCCCGAACGGGCCACCGGGGTGGTCATCGAACAGCCGAAGTTGCTCGACCGCGAGCACGACAACCTGCGCGCTGCGTTGCGCTGGTCGTGCGCCCACGAGCCCGGGACCGCGCTCCGGCTCGCGGCCAGCCTGTGGCGGTTCTGGTTCCTCCGCGGTCACGCGGTCGAGGGAGCACGTTGGGTGGAGCGTGCCTTGGCGGTGGCTCCCGACTCGACCCGGCCTCGCGCGGCTGCCCTGATCGGCCTGACCGGGCTGGACAGCCGGCAGGGCCGTGGCGATCGGCATCGGGCGCTCGGCGCGGAGGCCCTGGCAATTATGCGGGAGATCGGCAACCCCGACGAGGTGACGATGGCCCGGCTCATTGAGACCTCGCTCGCCTGGAGCACTTTCGACCTGGACGAGGCCGAACAGCTGGCGGCCGACGTGCACACCGAGGCAGTCGAGGGTGGCAGACCCGAACATTGCGCTGCCAGCAGTTGGCTGCTCGGCCAGTGCGCGTTGTCCCGGGAGGACGGACCACTCGCCGCCCGTCACCTAAACACCTGCCTTAGCGAACTCGCGCAGTCTGATACCAGCACTCCACCCTTCCTGCCGGTGATCACGCCCAGCCTGCAACTGGTCCCGATCGCCGGACGGTTGGTGCCCTGCGTCGAGGAAACCCTGCTGTTGGGCCGGCGGGTCGGCGTCATCCAAGCCAAAGGCTACGTGCTGTCCGCCATCGGCTACGCGGCCAGGCTTTCGAGAGACACGCAGTCTGCGATATCCGTCATCACGGATGCAGCCGAACATTTCGCCGAGTTAGGAGATGACCTGGCCAGGGCGCAAACACTCCACCAACTTGGCTGCATTCTGCGCGACTGTGGCGACCACAGTGCGGCCGATGAGGCCCTGTCCTTGGCGCGGGAGCTTCGGCTCGGTCTGGGCGACCGACGCGGCGAGCTGCTGACCGAGATTAATATCGCCCTGCTCCGCGCCATGGGTGGTGATATCGACCGCGGCCTGACAGACGCTCGGCGTTGCCTTTCAGGGTTCGAGTCCGCGGGAGATCAGGTGGGGATGGGCGCCACGCTGACCATTCTCGGTGCCGCCGAACTGATGTCCGGGGAGGTCCGGGCAGCGCGGGAAATGTACAGGCAGGCAGCGGAAAAAGTCGCCCCATGGCGGCGACACACTGGCTGGCAGCGGTTGATGGTGGCAGAGCTATCCAACGAGCTCGGCGACCCGCATCGGGCGGCCCGAGAAATTGACAGGGCTGGGGAAATTTTCGACCGAACGAAATGCCTCATCGCCGGTCAGCGGCTGGCCGCACTGCGTAGGCGGGACCCGGATGATGATGTTGAGACGGCGTTGAGTGCTCGTTGAGTACGGTTCACTAGCGTGATTCCTGGATCTGACAAATAGATCTGACCAACCAACAGCAATCAGGAGGAACGCATCGTGACAACGACGCAGACTAGGCCGACCCGCATCGGCGACGCCACCATCGCCGAGTTCGCCGCCGGGCTGCGCGGCACGGTCGTCAGGCCAGGGGACGCGGACTACGACCACGAACGCAGCATCTGGAACGGGGCCCACGACCGGCGCCCGACGCTCATCGCACGCTGTGCGGGTGTGGCAGACGTGATCCGCACGGTCGATCTCGCGCGCAGCGAGGGGTTGCCGTTGTCGGTTCGCGGCGGTGGACATTCGATCCCCGGGTTTTCCACCGTCGACGACGGTATCGTGCTGGACCTTTCGCTGATGAAGGGGGTCCAGGTGGACCCTGCCCGCCGCCGCGTGGCGGCACAGGCAGGGTGTACCTGGAAGGACCTGGATGCAGAGACCCAGCAATTCGGGCTTGCGGTGACCGGTGGCCTGGTGTCCTCAACCGGCATCGCCGGCTTCACCACCGGCGGCGGCATCGGCTGGCTCGTGCGCAAGCACGGGCTGGCCAGCGACAACCTGGTCGGCGCCGACGTCGTCACTGCTGACGGGCAGTTTATTCACGCCAGTGCCGATGAGCACCCCGATCTGTTCTGGGGGCTGCGCGGCGGCGGCGGCAATTTCGGTGTGGTGACGTCCTTCGAGTATCAATTGCACGAAGTGGGGCCCATGGTCCTTTCCGGCCTGGTTTTCTACCCCGCAGAAGAAGCGGAGCAGGTGTTGCGCGGCTATCGGGCGGCCTGCGCGGCGGCCCCCGATGAGCTGACCACGCTGGTCAACATGACCATGGCGCCGCCGGTCCCGTTCCTGCCAGAATCAGTGCACGGCAAGCCGGTCATCGCTGTGGGAGGGTGCTGGTCCGGCGATCTAGATGCCGGCGAGGCTGCCACCGCACCCTTCCGGTCATTGGGCACGGTCATCGCCGATGTGTTCACGGCCAACCCGTACGCGGGATGGCAGCAGGCGCTCGATCCGCTGTACCCGCGGGGCGTGCACAACTATTTCCGCTCGGCATTTCTGCGCGCCGCCGACGACGCGTCCGTGCGCGTGCTGCTGGACTCGTTTGCGGCATTGCCCAGCGCCATGACGCAGATTCACCTGCACCACCTTGGCGGCGCGGTCGGCCGGGTTCCTGCCGAAGCAACGGCCTTCGCACTCCGCGACCAGGAATTCATCGTCAATGTTGTTGCGCGCACGCCGACAGCGGAAGGCTTCGCGGATGTCGTCGAATGGGCCCGGGGCGTGACGTCTGCGCTCGGTCCGGATGTGACGGCCTACGTGAATTTCACAGGTGAAGCGAATACGGCGCTCGTCCGGGCGTCGTACCCGGCGGATACATACCGGCGGCTCGTGGAACTGAAAAACGAATACGACTCCACCAATCTATTCCGGTTGAACCAGAACATCGCCCCCACGGTGTGACAGCACTGCCTGCGCCAGAGGCACCTCGGATGGGTCCGCTGCACCCAGCAAACCCCTTACCTGAAGTTGCGTGAGTTGAGGCAGGAAGATCCCTGGGTTTCCGGGGGTCTTCCTGCCCGTCTCGTGGGAAGCAGGCAAGGAGCGAGCCACAAAGCAGCAATAAATCCCCGCAGGTTATGTCGTCAGTACCCCACGGCATGAATAGGTATAAGGCCAACCACAGCCTCCAAGACAACTCGGAAAGGAAACCCGAATGACCCACCCCCTCCGACGAGGGGAAACACTGCACCCGAGGTGGGACTCGAACTGCATTCCCTCCCCCGCACACACTGGACTCCCCCGGACATGCGGAATCCGGCCCGATTCTAAGCCCGAATTGTGGACAAAGTACACACTCCCAAATTGCCCAGTTCAAAGCATCGCAGCCACCAGCCGCACCCATATCGCAGAGCGCACTCCAAGCGATCTGGGCAGCACACACCTGAATTCAGACGACCCACGCGTGCACGTCGTGATGGCCTTGATTAAGCTGATGCGCTCTCGTCGGCCCGTCTGAACACCCGTCGCACGCCGCCTCGCGCGAGCATGAGAACGATGATCAGTGCAGTCACTTGAAAGAAGCCACCGAGACGGACAGCGTCGCCGAATACCAGGTCAACCAGTCCGAGCACCATGAACTTGCTCCCCGGCAGCACCAGCAACAGGGTGATCGCGCTGACAATTCGAACCCGCCGAGTATCGGCCGACCGGATCCGCGCAACGATTTTCTTCTTCGCCCACAGTACGACTTCAAGGACGACCTTCAGCAGGATCGCCGTCAAGAGCGCCAACAGGAATGTTTCGGATATGACGTCGGGAAACAGCTGGATGAACACACCCAGCACCACGAGATAGACCAGCACGTCGACCAGATCTATTGGACGGATCCGCATCCAGCGAGTATATCGACGGCGCCCGGACCGCCCTCTTGCCCGATTAGGATTCCTTCCACTTCGCTCAGGCCCTGCAAGTGCCCCACCCGCCCCACGCAGACCCAGAGCAGTCCGTTTGCCCGTTCCACGGCCTGCCCCATAAGAGTCGTTCACGCGCGGTCTCGGTCTCTTCCGCGACCAGGATGTAACCAAGGTCCGCCGCCCTCGACTCGTGGATCTGGCTCCTGGGTAGGGTGCCGACCTGTCAATGAGCAGATGGTCGGCAAGTACTCCCGTTCGTGCTCTATATGGACGGGGTCTTGCGCCGGCCTTCCAGCAGGGCAAGAGTAGCCCAGGATAAAAGCGCTGGGACCAGGATCAGCAGGACGAAAACCCACCACTGGTAGTGGAAGCTCCACAGCAGGACGAGCCCACCCACGACGAGTCCGAGTACAAAGTAGAGCACGAAAAAAACGACCCCTAGACCCATGATGCGTCGATTCATGAGTACATGCTCCCATGAGGAGCAGTACCTTTATGGAAGTAGTGAGCCAGGGAGTTTGGTGGAGGCTCGTTGCGCCACGAAGCGTGCCCGTAAGACGATCCCTCAGCGGGCGCTGCGATAAGACCCGGCGCTATGGCAGGAACGGCTGCGGGTGCCAGAAGCCACCCCAGCTGCCGCATGGATCCCGCGTGCCAGACACGAACCCGGTGAAGCCAATGATCGTGATACATCGCCGCCGGTGGGTGTGCCACGGCTAGTCTAGGGGTTCACAATTCTTGGGGGATTGAATGGCTCGGACACACAACGCACCGGTTTTTCTCGCCGGGGTGATCCTCGTGTCCGTCGGCTGGATACTCTTCGGCCCGACGAGTATGCTCGCGGCAGCTTCCGATCGACCCGTCTCCCCCAGTCACCCAAATGCGGGGTTGTAGGCTCAGAACATGTCAGCTCATTGGGGGATGCAGACTCAGCGCGGAAGAGTACTGCTTGTTTTGGCCGGACTCGTCCTTGCGCTGGCGGGTTGTACGTACAGTGACCCGCCTGAGCAGACAGTTAGCTCATCGTCCAAAGGGGCAACGTTGCCGCCCCGGTCATTTGAGGAAAACGTTGGTGACGTGGCCCGTTTGCTTGGTGCATCCGTAACGGACGCTGGTATGCCAACGGAAGCAGAGCCTGCCGGGAAATTGGCCACTGTACTTGCTCCCGGGGACTATGTCGTCACGGCCGCGTGTGCCGGCGGCTACTTCGCCAAGCTGACGATCGTTGAGGGCGATGGGCTTCCGCTGTCAACAGACGTTGACTGCGACGCCACATTCCAGCGATTCCTCAGGCACGCGGGCGGTCCCATCACGATCAGCGCGATCCCGTCGACCGGCAGGCCCGCAGCCGCCGGAGTTGCGATAGGGCCCAACACTGACCCCATGGCTTCAGCGCAACAGGACATTGGCGAATGGTCATCAAAGCAACTGAAACCCGCAGTGCCGGGAGAGCTGGCCGGCTCCGCTGCTTCGAATTCCCCGACCAGCTTCGGACTGTCCGCCAAATCCGGCACTTACGAATTGCAGTTCTTGTGTGAAGGACCCTCCGGGACCGAACTGTCGGTGGCCAGCTGGTCCGGTGCCGAAGTCGTCGCCCCGGTGCAGGTCCATTGCAATGGGAACATCTTCAAAACGACAGTGCAGCTGGAAGCAGGCGCCGACAGAGTCGATTTCAAGATGAACCCAGGAAGCGGTGGCTCGGAGACCCGATACGCCTTCAGGCTCGTTCCGCCCACGTAGCCTCTCCTGTCCGGACGCGTCGACCTCGGCTCGGAGTCTTAGACGCGCTCATGTTGAACCGCCGTGTTCGGACTGCGGTTCCCGGGTGGTTCCGCCGAACCCCACAGCGCTGCCGTGCGTTGGTCGAGCGTTCAGACGACCAGGGCGTCGCCTTGGCGCAGTTGTGTGCGGGCTCGACGAAGAGTCTCACCTTACCGGGATCTTCCTGGCCCTTGGGGTGGTCAGGTGCCCTGGTAGTCGCCGGAGGCCTGCTCGGGAACTTCCCACTCCCCTTTGGGGGTCCGGAGTCCACGCATGAATCCGAACATCAAGTCGGTCATTCCGGCCGGGTCACCGCCGCAACGGACGAAATCTTCCCGTCGGCGCCGGCCTAGCCACGTCGTGTGTCGGGCGCCCAAAACCGTGACCAGGGTTGCACCGAACACTGCAGCGGTTAGGAAGATAGGCAATTCAGTGCTGAACCAGGAGGCCAGCAATCCCGCGGAAATTGCTCCAACCCCGATCCACAGAACGAACCCGGTGACTACTGCTCCGCGCAGCGATGCGTTACTGGGACGGTGGATTGGGATGAACTTGGCGGGGTCAACGGGCGTATAGCCGCGCCTGGCGCGGCGTCCGGTTTGTTCGGACATGAAGTTCGTATCCCCCAGATTGTCTGCGCTGACCGGGGACATCCCGACCATTACTCTCGAATCATATTCTGGACTATGGCGCCAGTACCGATAATGGACCCCGGTGTCCCGGCTCACGCTAATAACTGATGAGCCCATTTAACCGCTCTTCACCACCGGACCTTGTTGCGGGAAGGCCCGGGCGTGGACCCGGGCCAGGACCTCGACTCCGAGGCCCCCGGCGGCCCCGCACGCCACGGCCGCGAGCAACAACCCGCCGGGTGGCCGGGAAAGCAGGAAGAATTCCTGCACGAGCGGGAGGTTGAGCGAGACCAGCAGGGAGGCGCTCATGGCCAACACCACGGCCAGGCGCGCCGCGTTGAGGGGGCGCGACACGGCCGATAAGATCCACAGTCCGACCATGGACAGCATCAGCACAGAGGCGCTGCTGACTTGTTCGGACGTGGCCGCGCCGGCCAGCGGCGCGAATGCGTTCAGTGTGAGCAGGGAAGCCGTGACGATCAGTCCGGCAGGGACGGAGAACCATAGGGACCGGCGCAGAAATCCGGGCTGATAGCGGCGCGGGTTCGGCATGAGCGCCAAGAAGAAGGCCGGGATTCCGATCGTCAGGCCGTCCGTGAAGGATAGCTGGCGGGGAAGAAACGGAAACGTCAACTGCAGGAGCCCGAAGGTCACCGCGATGGCGGTCGCATAGACCGTTTTGCTGAGGAAGAGGCTGGAGACCCGCTCAATATTGGCGATGACCTGCCGGCCTTCAGCGAGGACTCCGGGAAGCCGGTCGAAGCGGCCGTCGAGCAACACCAGGCGCGCGACTGCCTTGGTGGCGGGCGCCGCGGAGTCCATGGCGATGCCAAGGTCGGCCGTCTTGAGCGCGAGGGCGTCGTTGACGCCGTCGCCGGTCATGGCCACAGTATGTCCCCGGCGCTGGAGCGCCTCGACCATCGCCCTCTTCTGGGCCGGCGTCACTCGGCCAAACACCGTGTTTGATTCCATCACCTCCTCCAGATGCAGCGGGTCCTCCGGCAGTGAGCGTGCGTCGAAGCCCTCCGTGACTTCCAAACCAACCCTGCGGGCAATGGCGGCAACGGTGCGGGGATCGTCGCCGGAAATGATCTTCAACCCGACCCCTTCGGTCCGGAAGAACTTGAGGGTCTCCCGGGCATCGGAGCGCGGCTGTTCCCGGAAGGTCAGCAGCGCCACAGGGTGGAGCGACGCCGGCAGCTGCTCCACCTTCCCATTGGCTGGCAACTGATCCGCGCCGGCCAGGAGCAGGGTCCGCAGCCCCGATGCGGCCAGTTCGCCGGCCTGGCGCAAGACGTCGCTCTGGCGCGGTACTGCGCCGTCGGGCGCCGAGATCGACGGCTTCAGACGTGCGGCTGCGTCGTCGCCCTGCACAAGCATCATTTCCGGTGCTCCGAGAATCCAGGTGCGCGCACCGCGGGCGCTCCCGTTGAAGCTGACTCCGCTCCACTTCCGGGCGGAGGAGAACGGCACGGACCGGACGGGTTGAAGGCCGCCATCATCCTCAAAGGCCGTGCTCAGGCAGCGTGCCGTGGCGTTTGCCTCGGGTTCGGCGCCAAACCATGCGAGGGCCTGCTCCCATCCCGGTTGCGGCGCCAGCGGGTGAACCGCGTCGAAGACCAGTCCTCCTTCTGTGAGGGTTCCGGTCTTGTCCATGCACAGTACGTCTACGCGTGCCAGTCCCTCGACAGCGGCGAGTTCCTGGATCAGTACGTTGTGTTTAGCCAGCCGGAGTCCGCCCACGGCGAAGGCCACGCTCGTCAGCAGCACTAGTCCCAGCGGGACGATCGCGATCATGCTGGCAATGAGTCCCACGAGTGCGGGGGTCCAGGCACCGGTGGAAATGCCGGACTGCCAGCCGCCGCGCGCCTGGATCTCGCCGTTGAGCACGATGAGGGCAACGGGCAGCAGGATCCAGGCGATCCAGCGCATTACACGGTTGAGGCTGTTGCGGATCTCGGAGTTCACCAGTGAGAAGCGTCGCGCATCTGCCGTCAGCCGGCTCGCGAACGACGCCGCTCCGACCCGGACAACCTGGGCGTTGCCGTGGCCGGCCACGACGATCGATCCGGAGAGTACTTCCGTCCCCGCATCCTTACCCACCGGGTCTGCTTCGCCCGTGAGAAGCGATTCGTCCACCTCGAGGCCGGACGACTCCAGTACGGCAGCGTCGGCAGTGACCTGATCCCCGGCCCGCAACACCAGGAGGTCATCTTTTACGACGTCGGCCGTGGCGATGTCGTGGATCTGACCCTCGCGCAAGACCCGCGCGAGCGGGGCGTTGAGGACAGCCAGCCGGTCCAAGGACTTTTTCGCCCTGTATTCCTCGACGACGCCGATCACGGCATTGCTGACAGCGGCGAGGCCGAACAGGGCATCCCGCCATTGCCCCAGGAACAACAGCAGCAGGAAGCTCGTGCCGACGATTGCGTTGAAGAGCGTGAAGACGTTGGCCCGGAAGATCTGCCACAGGCTCCGGCTAGTGGTGTCCGGCACGCGGTTGGTAAGCCCGCGCTCGACCCGCGTAGCCACCTCCCCCTGCGACAGCCCCTTGGCGGCCGGCCGGCGCCTGGCGGCCTTCCGGCCTTTGGCTGCCGGGGACGCACGCCGATGCAGAAAGGCTCGTCTCTTGCGCCGGCGGTATGCCTTCACCCTCCGATGGTATCCGCCGTAGCGCCACAATGTGGCGCACTGCGATGCATACGCCGGTCCCCCACCGCGACACCATCCGCCCGCACTGGCGCTGCGCGAAAATCCGATACAGATACTGGAAGCCTGGAATCGCGCATACCCCGGCCGCAAAACTGTCCCGCTCAGGGTGGACAATCCCGACAGTTGCACCCGCGCAGATCATTGGCTGCGTCCGGGTCTGCACCAACGAACAGGACCTGGCAACGCCGCGCAAGGCGCATACGGGGCTGGGCGACCCCCGAGGGCCTGACCAATGGTGACCACGGCGTGACCGGCATAAACAAGGATCGCTGGGATTGAACGAAGCCCTGGCGGCTGTCCGGGCCGGCGGCACCCTGCAGCAGCAACGGCCACCCCCGCAAGGGCCCATAAAGGAGATTTGTACACAGTCATACGCTCACAAGCCTCTGAACAGGGAAAACACGTGCCCGAGGTGGGACTCGAACTGCATTCCCTCCCCCAGAAACATTGAGCTCCCCCCGAGACATAAGGAATCCGCGCAGTGAGGTCCGCGATCGACTCTGAGGCGACTCAACGATGGCATGCCAGCGCGAACATCACAGCCGTGAGGGCCGGCGTCCTGGCCCGACGTACTCACACGCGTATACCCGAGATGTCCCGCCCGGCTATTGTGCCTCAGAAACCCCCGGCCAGCACCCGCCTGAGACGATTTACGGTGAGACATATTTCCACGGCACGACACGACACGAGGCGGGCCAGCACGCTGTCGGTTCCTTCAATCCTCCAGACACGACGGGGTGTCTTGAATGGTGTTGTTTGCCAAGACGGCAGCGGATACGGTCGCTGCCGTGTTTCTCACTGGCGGTCGTCGACAAGAATCCTGCACGGTTCGGTCCTGGTTGGCGGTACGAGGAGCGACGTAGAAGCTCAAGAGGGCCATTCGGTCACTCTTTGATGGGGGCCGAACGACGGACAGTAGTCGAGTGCACTATAAGTGCAGTATGATGCACTTATGGATGAGAGTACAACGAGCTTGGCGCTGGCAATCGGCGCCCGAGTTAAGCAGGAGAGGCAGTCGCGGGGCTGGACGCTTGATCAGCTTGCGGAGTCTGCAGGGGTAAGCCGCAGGATGGTCGTCAACGTGGAGCAGGGTGCCGCGAATCCCAGCGTGGGAACTCTGCTGAGGATCAGCGACGCGCTGGGTGTGGGGCTGCCGGCGTTGGTCGAGCCACCTCGCCCGAAGCCGGTGAAGGTCACGCGCAGTGGTGAGGGCGCTGCTTTGTGGAGCGGTGAGTACGGCGGCCGCGGGGTGTTGGTGGCCGGCACCGAACCGCCGGACGTGGTTGAACTGTGGGACTGGACGCTGGGTCCCGGCGACCGTCATGTGAGCGAGGCCCACACGTCGGGCACCAAGGAGCTTTTGCAGGTCCAGCAGGGCACGGTCACGGTGGAGGTCGCAGGTCAATTGCTCACCCTCGATGAGGGCGATGCGGTGACGTTCCCGGGCGACGTGGCACACTCTTACGCCAATCCGGGCACGGAGCCGGCGAGGTTCTCCCTGGCCGTCTTCGAGCCGGGCGTGGGGACAGGTCACCGGCCGGAGGCGTCCGATGCTTGAGTCGGGCATGCTTCAGGAATTTCTCGACGGCGGCCATGTTGACGCCGCCGTGTTCGCGCTGCGGCCCGACTACCGGGCTTTGCTGCTGGCCGTTGACGGACTCGTCCCTGGCCCGAGTGACCAGGCCGGAGAGGAGATGCTCCAGGCGGCGGAGTCCGCAGCCCGGGAGCTGCTCAACGGCCGGCCGGTTGAGCAGCTCCCACACGTGGCTGCGTGGCGTGAGGCTTATCAGGGCTTCGGCGCCAAACCGAACCGCACTCGCAACAGCCTGGAGGCGCTCCTGCGCCGGGCGGTGTCCGGGTTGCCCCGGGTGAACCGTCTCACCGACCTCTATAACGCCGTTTCAGTGCTCCACCAGGTCCCGCTGGGTGGGGAGGATCTGACCCGCTACAGCGGTGCGCCGCGGCTGGTTCGAGCCACCGGCAAGGAAGCCTTTGATACCGCCGCCGACGGCGCCACGGTGATCGAGCACCCGGAATCCGGCGAGGTGGTGTGGCGCGATGACGCCGGCGTGACCTGCCGGCGCTGGAACTGGCGCCAGGCACGCCGCACCCAGCTCGGCGAGGAGACCACCTCCGCGCTGTTCATCCTCGACGCGCTCGAACCCATGACCGATGAGGCGCTCCACGCCGCAGCCGAGGACCTGATCGCCCGGCTGACCCTACTGGGTCCCGACGTCGGCGTTGCCCGCCGCCTGATAGCCGCGGGCACGCCAGCCAACGAAGGAGACTGACATGCTCGTCCACTCCCGGATACGCGCGATCGTTGACCGGCAGGCCCGAAGGGGTCAGCCGTGAGCCAGCGCGTCCCCAAGAATGTCCCCGTTCCGCCGTGGGGGCTGGCCGTGGCGGCCATGCTCTCAGTCCAGCTGAGTTCGGCACTGTCAGTGGATCTGATCGCGGCGGTGGGGCCGGCCGGAACTGCCTGGCTCAGACTCAGTGTGGGGGCGCTCGTCTTCCTGGCCGTTGCCCGACCCCCATTGCGCGCGCTGCGCCGCCCCGACGTCCCCGTGCTACTGGGGCTGGGTGTCGCCACCGGACTGATGACCATCGCGTTTCTCGCCTCCATCGAACGCATCCCGCTCGGCACCGCCGTCGCGATCGAGTTCCTCGGTCCGCTGACTGTCGCCGGGGTGCGCAGCCACAGCGCACGCTCGCTTATCTGGCCAGCCCTGGCGCTGCTGGGCGTCGTCCTTCTGACCGAACCTTGGGCTGGTGAGATCAACCTCGCCGGTATCGGGTTGGCAGGGCTCGCGGCCGTCGGGTGGGCCGTCTACATTGTGCTCACCCAACGGATCGGCGACCGCTTCACGGGCATCGGTGCGCTTTCACTCACCGTTCCCGTCGCAGCTGCCACGGCAGCGGTCGTCGGCATCCCGCAGTCCGCCGGACATCTCAACCTCGGTGTCCTCTCCGTCGCTTTCGGACTGGCCGTCCTGATGCCGGTGCTGCCAATGGCGCTCGAGATGCTCGCCCTGCGCCGGATGACGCCCACGGCGTTCGGTACCCTGATGGCCCTCGAACCCGCCATCGGGGTGCTCCTCGGGCTGCTCGTGCTGCACCAGCAGCCCTCACTCACCCAATTCGGTGGCATCACGCTCGTCGTCCTTGCAGGGGCCGCCGCGCAACGCGGTGGCCGACGGCGACCGCGCTCCCGCGAACACGCCGGCGCCCGCATCGCCCCCGACCTCATCGGCCAAGGGCCAAAGTAAGCGACAGTCCTCCAAATAGGGGGTCCGCCAGACTGTCGCTACGCGGGAATTCCCTGCTGACAGGGCCCGCAGCTAAGTCCCCCAGGGAGTGCCTCAGACTTTGCTTCCCTGTTATTCAGACCTAAGGAGTTATAACCATGTTCACCGGCTTGAGTGCCTTCCCCCTGACCCCTCTGGCAGATGATGCTGTTGACGAGTCTGCCTTTGTTCGCCTGATCGAACGGCTCTCGGAGGCGAAGGTTGGCTCCATTACCGCGCTCGGATCCACGGGCTCCTACGCGTATCTGAGCGGCGAGGAACGGAGCCGTGTGGCTCGTCTTGCCGTCGAGCACGCCGGCGCGACACCGGTGTTCATTGGTGTTGGGGCCTTGCGGACCTCACACGTCCTCGCGAACGCTGAAATGGCAGAGCAGGCGGGGGCTTCCGCACTCCTGCTTGCGCCCATGACCTATCAGCCCCTCACCGAAGATGACGTGTTCGAACTCTTCCGGACCGTCACCGCGAACTCGTCGCTGCCCGTGATCGTCTATGACAACCCGGGCACCACCCATTTCACCTTCACGACCGAGCTTTACGGACGCATCGCGGAACTGCCCGGAATCGCCTCCATCAAAATCCCCGGTGTGCCGGCCGATCCGGAGCAGGCACAGGCGCGGGTTCAGGAAATCCGAGCCGCCGTCCCGGCGCACGTGACCATCGGAGTTTCCGGTGACGCAAAGGCCGCCGCCGGACTGGCCGCCGGGTGCGATGCCTGGTACTCCGTCATCGGCGGCACCTTGCCCGCCCTGGCGCTGCGGATCACCCGGGCCGCTCTGGAAGGGCGGGTCTCAGACGCGACCGCTGAGTCCGAACGGCTTGCACCGTTGTGGGAGTCGTTCGCCGAGTTTGGCGGGAGTATCCGGGTCGTTGCGGCCATAGCGGAACAGCTGGGACTGGCATCACCATCGTGCCTGCCGCTTCCCCTCCAGGGATTGACCGCGGAGCAGCGTGCCCATGTTGGCAGGATTGTCGATGAGCTCGGGCTTAACCCGTAGCGCCGGCCTCGGCGTTTCACGCGGGAAGTACCGCCGGGGCGGGGCGCTGGCGCGCTACGTCTTCGCCGCGACGCTGGTGCGAAGCGCAGACGGCGGCGCAGTGGTCGCCATCGTGCTGCTCGCGCACACCTGCGGGATGCCGGGCTGGCTGGCCGGCATCCTGGGAGCATCAATCACCGCACCCCACGTGCTCGGCCCCTTCATCGCCCGACGCCTCGATACAGCCCGTGACGGACGCAAGGTCATCGCGTGCTCCGCAGTCCTCCACGGGGTGCTGCTCGGTGCTGCTGCACTGCTCCTGCCCGTCGCCTGGCCGATCTGGCCAGCCTTGCTGCTCTTCGTCTCCGGCATCTTCGGGCCGATGCTCACCGGCGGGATCAGCAGCCGCCTGCCCTCCATCGCCGGCCCCGGGCAGCGCAGCCAACGCAGAGCACAAAGCTGGGACGTCGCAAGCTACGGACTCAGCGGCACCCTCGGCCCGGCAGCAGTGGCATGGATCGCGGCAGCATCCGACGCACTCACCGCGACATTGGTTCTGGCCGGAGCCGCCGTCGTTGGTGCTGGAGCCGTCCTCGCACTCCCCAAGCAAGAGCCGCCCAACAAGGCCGTTGGGGTGCCATCACCCGGACGAACACTGAGCCTCATATGGGAACGTGGTCCGCTGCGCCGCACACTCGGACTCACCGTGACCGTCGCATTCTCTGTCGCCGCGCTACCGATCTACGCCGTTGCCACAGCTCCCGCGTTCGGCGGCGCCGCGGCCGCCGGAACACTGGTCGCAGCCTACGGGATAGGGAATCTCCTCGGATCAGCAGGGCTCATGCTCCGACCGCTTCGCCGCGACGCAGACCCTCTCATGAGCTCCCTCTCCGCACTCGTCGCGGCAACGCTGATACTCGTGATGCTTACTCCGACACTCCCCACATCCCTCATTGCCTTCGGCCTGGCAGGGATCGCCAACGCAATGTTCTTCGCGGCAACCCTCGCCGCGCGAAGCGAATACGCACCCATCGAGGCCCGCGGCCAAATCTTCATCTGGGTAGGCGCACTCAAGATCGCAGCAGGATCCGCCGGAACAGCCGTCGCGGGTGCAACTATCGCACAGACGGTTTGGGCACCACTTCTGCTGGCGACAGCCCTCACAGCAATTGCTGCGACCACCAGCATCATCGAGCGCTCCCGTCCACGCTTGTCCAAACACTAGCCCGCCTGAATCCGCGGCGTGTATGCGGCGAGCAATGTCTCCAACCTGATGGCCCCGTCGCGGAGCACCCGGGCTGGCCGAGGGTGTCATGCCCGGCGCAGGGATCAACGCCGACGCCATCAAAGAGGAAACCCCCGGGGCCGTCGAGGGCCACTTCGGCCCCTTCTCGGCCGCCGCGGAAGCAACTGTCGCTCAGATCTGCCTGGGTCACCGACGCCATGGCCTTAATGATGGGCAGAAATCCACCGGCATACGCCCGGCGGCCACAGTTGAAAGGTAAGTAGGCCTTGGCGGGGTGGGTAGCGTTGGTCCATGGGACTGGTCGACGACAGCCCGGACCGGGCAGCCCTGACGTTGACGCGGCTCGCCCGCGGAAGAATCCGTAGGACCCGGCGACCTGGCAGGCTCATGCTCGACTATCTAGACGATCTCGGACAGCGGAACGGCACCCCTTACTCGGGTTGGTGGCCACCGCATTGCCCGGAGCCACTTCAAATCCCTGGACTATCTGGGAGCAGGGTTGCGCGAGCCGTGTTAGTGCGGGATGTTCGGCACTAAATCACCGTCACCTGCTGGAATTTGACCTTGTCTTTGTCGTCGCGCGCCGTGCCCATTTGACCGGGAGCGCCACTAGGCCCCGCGAGGCCCGGTGTGGATGGCTGGCCAGGGTCAGTGCTGGCGTGGCTGAAGTCGCCTCGGGCGCCGCTGTCGCCGGTGACCCCCGCGGCACCTCCCGGGCCCGGGTCTCCTCCTTTGCCGGGGTCTCCTGACTTCGCCTTGAACACGCTCTGGCCACCGCTTTGGTCGGAAATGTAAAAGACAAGGATGTCTCCGGCTGCGCCCGCGTCGCCGCCCCGACCTCCAACCCCGCCCTGGGCTCCATTCCCTCCTGCGCCGCCGTAAGCGCCGGGCTCGCAGTCGTTTCCGTCGCCGCCCTTTCCGCCCTTGCCGCCGGCGCCACCTTTTCCTCCGTTGCCACCTTTTCCTCCGTTGCCGCCTGAAGCGTCGACAGATACGTCGCTGCCGAGGACGCTCACGTGTAGTTCAACGGTGCCGCCCTTGCCGCCTGGCAAGCCATCCGCGCCGGGGCCGCCGATGCCGCCATCGCCGCCACGTCCGCCGCGCGTGGCACCAGTGTCGGTGACGAAGAACCAGCCGCTGCACACCGCTCCGAATCCCCCTTGTCCCTGCGGTCCGTCTCCTCCGGCAGCGCCAGCCGCGCCATCGCCGCCATCCGTTCCCCGCTTGTCGATGCCGCCCATTTTAGGGTCTCCTGTTCTGGTGAGGGTAAGTCTCTGATGGGTTTGCTGCTGTTAAGTTCAGCGCCAGCCGGCCGTGACAGCCTCTACTCGAGCGAGGATCTCGGAGATGGCAAGACGATCCGTATAGCCCTCTATGGGCGGATGCGGGCCGGGCTTGGTCATTTCCTCCACCACAAGGGGAATCTCCAATGGTGTAGGCGGGACACCGACCATCTCGTTGCAGGTGAGCAGGAAGTGGCTGCTCTCCGGTACGATCCAGCCGTACTGGTGGAACTTCACGTTCCCGGCCGTCAGCGCGTTGATCGATCGTTTGAGGAACAGCAGGCCTCGCACTTCGAGGTCGCGGTCCAGAAGCCGGACCTCCTTCCACAGCGGAAATGCGTCGCGGGCCGGTGAAATAAAACGCGCACCTTTCTCAGCGGTCAGCTTTGCCAGGGCAGGAGAATGGCCACGAGCGATAAGCATCGCCGTTGCGCGGCTGACCGCGTCACGCACCATCACAACTTCCTGCGGAATGGTTGCAGTGCCCTCGATCTCTCGGGACGACACAACACCGTGGTTACCCTCAGAGAAAACCACATCAGGCACAGAGGCATGCTCGAGACTGCGTTGGATGTCGTTCAGATCTTCCTCCGGGATGGCGGGGTGGATGATTCCGAGGCGGTAGAGGTCCCTGATTGAGCGCGGTCTTTCTTCGACCAGAAATTCAGCGGCCGGAGAGTCAGGGCTGTCAGAGAAGACGACCGGGTAGTCCGACTCCTCGATTACATATGTGTCAGGCATGATCTGTCCTTGCTTGAACGGAACCTGTTTGGGGGAATGGGGTCCGGCCACGAGGTGGGGACCTGCGTGAAGCGGTCAGCTCTGGGTGATCGGACCAGTCGGCGCCTGCGAGTGTCTCTCAGGTGGGACCGCCAGCCGCCGATCCTCATCCTGGGCGCGGAGACGTGGCGGGCAAGGGACACGGTCGGGTTCTGGACGATTTTGGCTCTGTAGCCGTCCGCGATCAGCAGGTCGTAGACACCTTGCCAGCCTGATCCGTCGACGAAGCCGCCGTGCACGAGCACGAGGTTCTTTACTGGTTCCTCGGACATGCGACCCTTCTGTTTAAGGGAGTAACAACCGGATGCTAGCCGGACCCGGTCCGGGTCGCTAGGGTCCATTGACCGGGGCAATGCCTCGACGCCGCCTTTACCTGCGATTCCGTCGAATGGTTCTCGAAATGGAACGGGCGCTCCCGAGCCCGAATCGAGTTTGAGAGGGAGCGGGGAACCCAGAAAGTTGGTCGGGAAGTGTGCCTCATTCTGTCCCCCGGGGGATGGAGCCTACGGTCAGCGGAGCGCGCGCAGATACCGTGCAGGCACGATTCGCTGCCCGATTCGAAGGAGTGGGTAGATTGCCCGCCAGTCGGCCATCTGCTCTCGGCTCAGCGCGCGCCCAGACCGGGATGCACCGCAGCTTTGCAGTACCGCGGACCTTCCCGTGAGTCAACGCGCACCCTAGCCCGGGATGCGTTCTGGAACTACGCTGGGGCAGGCGTCGCCCTGTTTCCGGGCAGGCGGCGGGCACGTGGTCGGGGAAGGAGGCGGTCCATGAACGCACAGAACATCACCCACTGGATCCGGGCGGGGTTGTGGACACTGCCCCTTTACGGTCTGATCACCGCCTGGGCCACGCTTGAGCCTCAGCCGGACCAGCAAAAGGATCCAGACGCCTGGGCACGGTTCGTCAGCTCGGGCTCGTATCAATCCAGCCACTTGCTCGGCAGCTACGGAGGCACCATCCTCGCCATCTTCGGGGTGTTCGCGCTGGGCTGCTGCCTGGCCAACAGCCGCGTCGGCCGCCTGGCACTGGCAGCAACAGTCATCACCGTCGCAGGAACTGCCTTGCTAATGGTCCCCGCTGTCCTCTCCACTTTCGCCACTCCCGCGATCGGGAAGGCGTATCTGGAAGGGAACCGGGACGTCATGCTTCTGGAGTTTCCATCCGCCATGACGGTCTCGTTCCTGCTCGGGCTGCTGCTCGCGTTCGTTGGCAACGTCTTGCTTGGAGTCGCGGTCTGGCAGTCCCGGACGCTCCCCCGTTGGGCCGGGGCGCTATGGATTGCCGGCGCCGTACTGTTCTACCTCCTCGGCGTCGTGCTGGGGCAGGCGACCACGGGCAGCAGCCTTCCGACACAACCGGCCGGTGCCTTGCTCATGGCTGCATCGGGTGGCTGGATGGCGTGGAGCCAGTCACGGCAGGGCCAGCCAGCCGCGGCCGTCCATGCGGCCGGCACGCGCTGACGGCTTAAGGTTCGTGGAGGCTGGACTTGCCCAAGCGGTCCAGGTGATTGTGTTGAGAATTCGCGTCGGTTCCATCCGATCGGATGGATCGAGACGATGAATACCGGAGAACGCCTCATGCCACATCTACGAGACCGCGCCAGACACCAACAAAAATGGGCCCCCGCCGGGGCCTATAAAGGAGATTTGGACACATTCAGCGGCTACAAGCCCCTGAACAGGGAAAACACGTTCCCGAGGTGGGACTCGAACTGCATTCCTGCCCTCGCAATCACTGGGCTCCCGCGGAAACATGCGGAATTCTGTCCGATCCGACACCGGTACGGCCCGGTCCGAAGCCCAATGTGTGTACTTTGTACACACCGCAAAATGGCCAGCTCAAAGCATCGCAATCACCAGCCGCACCCGACACGTTTCGCCGGCGACCACCAGCAACCGCAGCAACTCGGCTAAAAAAACGCCGCTCCCCATCGGCCACACGTGGCGAGTGAGGCCGCCCCCGTCACGACATATTCGAGACTTCCTTGACGGGCAGTGTGACAAGTGCCATAGTCTTCGTATGGACCTGTTGGACAGCTGGACAGCTGCGCAAGATCGAGTGGTACGCGTCGGCGCGGCCGAAGCGGTCTTCGCATCCCTCCGCAGCGCAATCGAAGGCGGCAAGATCCCTGTCGGCACCCGCCTGGACTCAGAGGCATCGCTGGCCAAACAGTACGGCGTGAGCCGCACGATGGTCAGGGAGGCGCTGCGTTCCTGCACCGCGTTGGGACTCACGGCCACCCACACGGGTAAAGGCACCTTCGTCATCGCTGACAAGGTGGCCCAGGACCTCAAACTCGGCAAATATTCGGCCAGCGCCCTCGTGGAAGCCCGCCCCCACGTGGAAGTGCCGGCCGCGGGCCTCGCCGCCCAACGCCGCAGCAACGAAGACCTGGAGGCCCTTCGGGAAATCCTCCGGGAAATGTCCGAGGAGGACGATCTCCAGCAGTGGGTGCTTTTGAACACCGAGTTCCACGTGACCATCGCCCGGTGCAGCGGCAATGGCGTGTTCGAATCATTCCTGTCCGACATCTGTGACGCCATGGCCAACCAATCGAACACGCTTAACCTCGTGGCGGACCGGCGCAAAGAATCGGGTCAGGAGCACGCCCGCATTTTCGCTGCCATCGAGAGTGGATCAGCCGACGAAGCATCCCAGGCCATGAGGATGCATTTGCACGGGGTTGAATGCGCCCTGGGCACCATCGTCCCCGGAAGCGGAAACTCAAGGTCCGGCCATACGCGCTAGATCCTAAACCTCGGATTTCACCCACCCTCCCCTGCTGCAATCGCCGCAGGCCCCGCGCGGTCTCTTTGCCCTGGAACAACCATGCCCACCGTGCTGGCAGCGGCGTCACTCAGGCCTGCCCCAGATTTTCCGTCCAAACCCGTCAACGAAGCCCTGTGAGGACCCAATGACCAACGCCCATACCGCCCCGGACACCCGCTCCGAACACGACCTCCTGGGCGACCGGGATGTTCCCGCCGGCGCCTACTGGGGCGTCCACACCCTCCGGGCCGTGGAGAACTTCCCCATCACCGGCCAACCACTGTCCTCCAACATGCACCTGGTCCGCGGCCTGGCCGCCGTGAAACTCGCCGCCGCCCGCACCAACCACGAGCTCGGACTGCTCGACGCCGGGCGTGCCGCCGCCATCGGGCAAGCCTGCACCGAGGTCATGAACGGCAAACTCAGCGAACAATTCGT
>NZ_JBFTLP010000036.1:0-30009 GCF_056396505.1 Arthrobacter sp. 05T410
CAGAGCCGGTTGCTCCGCGAGTTCCTCTGCCGACACTTTGCGGTTGACCGACATGAATGACTTTCGGGTTGAAGGCACGGCCGATGACTTAGGTTCTACGTCGTCCAGCCCGAGCATGGCCGCCCTGAGTACGTGCGCCCGGTCCGCGAGGCGTTGCAGTGCCGTCAAAGGGTTGCCTACACTCCATTGTGGCATCGACCAACCGGGCCTCAGCATGCGGCTTTTTCCAGCATGAGGCAACCGTGGCCTCGAGTTCGCCCAGCAACCGTGCGAAGACGCCGTCAGGCGCGTCGTGCGTGAGCACGGAAGTATCCGGGTGAGCGTTGTTGTTAGTGGTCCCCAAGCACGCCACTGGCAAGTGGGCCTTACAAGCGAAGACGAGACCCGGAAGTCTCGTCTTCGACGCGAACATAGGAATCGAACCCTTCTACCCTCTAGCGAATCAGTTAAACAGGCAACCCCGGTGTTACCCAAGGATGTAGACCGTCGCTCTGACGAACCACTCGGCAGTCTAACCAATAGCTACTCACGCCCAACCTTCTTCGCATTTTTTCCAGTTGACCTCAAGCGAAATTCACGTTGAAGCCGAGTGTTTTGCTAGAGACCGCGACGGGGTCGTAACCGTTGTCTGAGGGAACGTCAACTTTGGTCGCCGACGACTCCATCAAATTTTCCGTGATGATCCATAGGGGCTGGGCAGGCAAGGGTTCGAGTGGGGCAAAGGTGACACCGATGGTGAACGCCGCCGCCACACTAGAAGCCGCGGCCATGTGGTTGTGACGTATGATCACGCGTTTGCCTATCGTCCCGAACACGCGCATGCCCTCGATCCGCAAGCTGGCGTTGGGGGAATTCCGGTAAAGAATGGCGAAGTTGCCATCTATCACGAGACTGTTGCAGTTGCCAACGAACACCCCGAACCGTTCCCGTGTCGCACTGGTTGGCAAGCTCACGCTGAGGTTATTGTCCTTTATCATCACTACCCCCGCCATTCCCCTCGTTCTTCCTCTGCCGAAGCCGACGTGGATTCCCTGGACCGCGTCGATAACTGTGTTTCCGCTCACGAGCACCTCGCTGGCCGACAGACCGCCGACCACGATGCCCTGGTCAGCCGCAGGCGTGTCCTCTCGAAGAAGTGTGGGAATCACTTTGCGAAAGAGCGGCGTTCCCCCAGTCCCGGTCCCGCCGCTCAGTAGCATGGCACTGGCGAACGCCTTTAGCCATCGCTTCAGGGCCCGTGGGCTGGTGATGCCCGCAGGCGTGAGCGTCGTGATCGCCCGGCTCCAGTCGGTGTCGTTCCGGTCACCATGGGAGAGACCGGGATCCGAGCGGAAGTGCACCTCTTGGCCGTTGTAGGTGACAGTGGCGTTCGTGCCGGGCGGGGGCGGAACCATTGTGCCGCCGAAACTGACATGGTCGATAAGTTGGCGCCGCAGGGCCGCCCGGTAGTCCACGTCCTTCAACAGCAGGTCGTCGGGTGGTCTCGCACCAGCCTGGATCACGTTGTCGGTGACGTGGCTGCGGCCGACGTTGACGAGCAGGACGCCAACCTGCCGGTGCCCGACCTCCAGATTGCAGGTGTGCACGTTCGCGCTGGTGGTGTCCTCGGTCTGTGTGTTGCGGATGGTGATGCACGAGGCCGCACGCTGGGGCCCGCCAGCGCACGTCACGCTCGCGCCGTCGACCGTCACCGAGGGGCAGTCGAGGAAAGTCAGCGATCCGTTGAGGGAGCCGCCCCCGCCGGGGGCGCCCGCACTGACGGATAGGTGGCGGACGCTGACGCTGAGGCAGTCCACGAACTCCAGTGCAGCCTCGGAGTTCGGTGCTTCGATGCGCGTCCCTGGCCCCACGCCTAGCACCTGAATGTGCCCAAGTCCCTGGATGCGCAGCGGGGCCTGCAGCGTGTAGGTGCCTGGGCGCAGGCAGATGAGCGCGTCGAGCCGGCCACCTGCCGGATTCGGCCCCAGCCTGCCGAGCGCGGCCGCCAGGTCTTCACCGGGTCCCACCAGCAAGTTGCAGAGCGAGCCGTTGCGCGAGCACAGGATGTCGATCGCTTCCTGCACGGTGGTCGCGGTCCCGAACCGGCAGGTGGCGTCCGAGATGCTCACGTCTTCGGCGGTGATCGCCGTCAGCGGCGGGAACAGCGGCCTGCAGTCGCCGTTCGGGACTGCTGTGAATGAGGCCCCGCCAAATCGAACGAGCGCGAGGCGGGCCAGATGATGGGGGGTGCCATCCGGCCAGCGCAGTGTGGGGTTTCCGCTGTCCTTTGGCCACTCCACGCTACCCGTATCGGCGCCGATGGCTGTGCGGGCCGGGATCAACCAGTAGTCCCCTGCTGAGTAGGCTCCGTCTGCGAAACGGACCTCGACACCGTCCTCCAGGGACTGCCAGTTACCGGTCATCGGGACGCCCTGGTCGGTGGGTTCGACCTCGGGCGCACGGCCGCCGCGCTGGTCCCACCGCCGCACCAGAGGGTGTCGGGCAGGGTCGAGATCGGGCAACGGGCCAGGCACGAACGTGACGGTGCGCGTTGCGGGATCCACCCCTTGCACGCGGACCAGCGTGCCGCGCTGGTCCGTCAGCTCGTAACGATCGTCGGTCAGCTCCAGCCATTGGGGCAGGGGTTCAGAGGCAAGCGTGAGGAGCGTGTCCTTTCCGATCTCCGCCACGATGATCTGGCTCCCGCTTGCCACGTTGCCGTTATCGTCCGGCTCGATGGCGCTGACCACAGTCCCGTTGTCGCGTGACCATTTGAAGCGGGCCACTTCGCGCGTCCCGCCCCGGTGGACCTCGACGCGGTAGAGCTGGTTCTCCAGGCGCCGGTAGCCCGCATTGGGAGGCAGGATGCACAAGGGGTCGTTACTGGGTACGACGGTCCGCGATTGCGCGGCCATCTTCCCTGCATTGGGAATGCCGACGAGCCTGGACCGCAGGAGCTGGTCCCATTCGGCGAAGGTGGTGTTACACGTGACCGAGCCGCCAGGGTCGGCCACCGGCAGCAGTTTCACCTGCCACACCGCCTTGGAGCGGGCGGCCGTGTCCGGGCCGCCAAGCGCCGTCTCGCGGACCTCACTGTCCTCCAACGCGCTGATGTGACGGTCCCAGGCTTCAATGTACGCGATGTAGAGGCCCGCGGGGACAGGCAAGAGGTTCCCCGTCACGAGCCGGACGTCCTCCTGAGCCGAATATGGTACGTCCTCGTCGTTCTCGCAGAGCAACCCGTCCACGTAGAAGTGGCCTGCGCCGATCTGCAGACCGTTCCCCCGAGGGGTGATCCCGAATCCGGGGCGGCTCTTGGGCGCGCCGGCCGGCCCGACGAGATCGGCGGCTTGAGATTCCGCCCGGTGCCGGTTGATGGCTTGTTGCTCGTTCCAGTCAGCATCGAGCTGCACCCGGCCCTGCTGCATGAGCACGCCATTGTAGTGCTTGTCCTGCTTGAAGGTCTGGCGGGAAAAATCACCTTTCATGCTTTCCTCCTGGTGGCCGAGTGTTTAGCAATGCGCTACGAACATGTCCTCATCTACGAGGCGAATAGCACCCCGGCTTCCAGCCCGACCCTCAGATACTCGTCGAGCCGTGTCCAGAGCCCGGCCTCGCGCTGTGGCGCGTACTGGTCGTGGAAGACTCCCATCTCGCCCTGGTCCTCTGCGCCCGTACGTATCCGGCAGGGGCAGCTCGCATGCAGCTGGCAATAGGCCGGACTGTTATAGCTGAGCGACACAAAACGGGGCACCATCTCCATCGCCTCCACGGTCGTTCGTGGCAGGCAGGCATAGCGGGGCGGAACCTGTGCGTCCAACGGAATGTAGCTGTACCGCACGTAGCCGGCCTGGCGCCGCGAAGCCCTGACAGGCGCGTTCCAGGTGTCGGCCGCACCGCGCCGAGCATGGAAGATGCTGTTGGACGCCGTGAGGAGTACCGTGTTCACCTTGCCGATCACTGTGCACGAGGTGACGGTGAGCTCACCGCCGGGCCCCGTGCCATCCGTCCCCGCGTTACCCGGCGCGGCGTAGCCCACCTCCTCCTGTCCCAGGCCGTCAATGATGCTGTTGGACATGCTCAACCTCGACTCGTCCGTCACCCGCAACCCGCCGACGATGCTGTGGTCGATCTCAACGGAGACGTTTGGCGCCTCTACCTCCAGGCTGGTGACGACGCCGACCGGCTGCCCGGTGCGTAACAGCGCGCGTCCGGGAACGAGCGTGCAGTCCACCAGCCTGAGCTTCTGCAGGCGGTTCGGCTGCCCGTTTACGAGGGCTGGCACGGTGATCCGGCCGCCCGCGATCAGGAGGCCGTTGAGGGTTACCTCACCGCTGTCGCCGCCGCCGATCACCAGGTCTCCTCCTAACTGGATCAGCGGCAGGCTCCCATTGGCCGCGCGGATCTCGAGCTGACTGTCCCTCGAGACGGTAAGCTCGGTGAGGCCGGTGTCGCGGCAGCTGCCAGTGATCTCCACCGTGCCAGCGCCCCCCAGGTCGGCCAACGCCTGGACCAAGTCGGGTTGGTCCGCCGGGTCTATCGGGATCCGCCGAAGCTTTCCCGGTGCAGCGCGGAGCCGTTCCTCCCGGACGTACTCTCCGCCTCCAATGTCCGAGAGCGCTCCGTAGTAATAGCTCACGCGCACCTCTTCAGCCGGAACGTTGGTCGGGAGGTAGATGCGGCCGAGTACCGGGTCGATCGCCACCCGCGTTTGATTCGGGTGGGCCCACTGGCTGTTGTTCGGGTCGGGGCCCGTGTCCGACAGGTCGCACGCATCGACTTCGTCGATGGTCAGCACGCGATTCCCGCGCTGGACGGTGAGGCTCTTGCCGGGGCCGTAGAGCTGTGCGAGGTTGCTTCGCAGCATGCGCCGCGTGATTGGTATCGGGACGTTGAGCGGGCCCGCCAGGCTCATTACGTCCGCCTCGCGGTCTGCCGCGCAGTAGAGCTGCGTGTTGGCACCGAGCGGGTTGAAGAGATAGCGACGGGCATCCACTCGGAAAGGCTGCGCATCGGTGAGGTGGTGGCTGCCAACACGCCAGACAAAGATGCCCAAGTTCGGGATGTTCCAATAGCCGCGGCTGCTGTTCGGCCCGTGCTGGCTGCTGATGCGCCGAACGTCTGCGGTGTGCGAAGCGGGATCGAATGGCGTGCCCGCAAGCTCGAGCCGGTCCGCCCGGCGCAGGTTGACAGTCCCCGGCTGGTCGAACGTTCGCTCAAGGCCGCCGTTGAACCCATGGCCGGGTGTCTCCAGCCGCAAATGGTTGAGGTACTGCGTCACCGCCAGCCGTTGGAAGAACTCCACGACCGTAACGTCCCAGCCCGTGATGTCCGATGCCAGCTCTTCAAGGACGGCCGCGGTGCCCTTGCGCCGCCGGAAGCGGATCGTATTCGCCACGTCAGCCCGGCTGCTTCCCAGCTGATCCTGCAGCCGCGGATCGAATGGCCGGTATCCGATCAGGTCGGCGATATACGGGACCACCCATTCGGCGCACGTCTCGATGAACTGGTCGTCATAAAGCTGCTCGATGTTCTCCTCGAGCCCCGCAACCTGTTCCGCGATGATCGTGAGCAGCGCCTTGAGCGGGCCGCGCACCCGCTTTTCCTCGAGGCGCGCGAGCTCGCGCTGCTCGGTCTCATTCAGCGGCACGGCGCCCTTGCCGCCGCCGAGGCGGTTGCGCAGCTTCTGCAGCTGGGCTTGTTMGGTAGGTGTGAGCAGGCCTTCCAGCGTGTCGGCGATGGCCGCGTCGCGCGTGCGGTAGACCGCTGGCAGAAGGCTGTAGATAGTTTCGAGGTCGAAGGTCGTGCTCATTTGACTACCCTTTCCGGCGTGCGCATGGGTGCCCCTTTTCAGATAGCCATCGTGCCGAGCTCGAGGGGCCGCGGATCGAGGAGCAACAGCTCCGCTGCCAGCGTTGCCGTGCTGCCGCCAGTGCCGCCCAAAGAACCCGGCACCTGGCTGGCCAGCGTGTCGAAGAGGCGAGTCGTCTTCAGTTCTTCCTCCTCCGCATCGACCCGGTGCAGCTCGTCCAGATCCACGGCGAGCACGCCCTTGACACCTTGGATCGCTGCGATGACTTCACTCTTGGCGACCGGCTGCCCGAATTCCCGGGCGTCAAACGAGAACCGGGTCCGCAGCGCCGCCTCAACTTCTTCCTTGACCGCGTCCTGGATATACGCCCGGTCGACGCCCAGCTTCCCTGAGAGGCGGAAGAAGGCGGCCCGGTAGGTTTTCAGCCGTATGGGCACGGTCGGATCGCCCGCTTCGCGGGCCGCCTTCAGCAGGTTGGCGTATGTGATGCTGCCCGGCTCGATCGGCTTGCCGCCCAAGCCCGCCACTGTCACGAAGACCCCGCGCTCCCTCCCATTCCACGCCCACGTGGCGAGGGCCTTGGCGATACCGGAGAAGGCACGGCTGAAGTCCTCGTAGTCGCGCAAGGAGACGATGCGGTCGAGGGTGCGTATGGGGAGCGCGGCGTTGCGGCGAATGTCCTCGCTGCTCTCGGGATCCGCCGAATCGCCCGCGGCCACGGGGTTCGTCACCTCGCGCAACCCCAGCGGTCTGGTGATCAGAAGGGAGAGCTGGCCCTCAGCGACAAGGCCCTCGGCGCCGCTGCCTTTGCGGTAGGTGGCGCCCACGTTTTCGCCGCCCCCTTCTGCGGCCGTAGGCACCCGCGCACCGGTCCGGCCATCGCCGAAGATCACGGACGTCTTCCCCTCGTCGTCCGTGCGCGTAATGTAGATGTGCTCGTCGGGGCCGTGCGCGTAGAAAAAGGGTACCTCCTGCCACATCAGCTGGTTGATGCGCACCTGCAGGGTCGATGCCGCGCCCTGCGCGGTGTCCGCCGGTACGAAGGTCAGAGGATGCTCGGGTAGCACGAACTTCTGGAAGGCCCGGCTCCCGTCTCCGCTGCCCAACGCCTGGACCTTGGTCTCGCCGTGCGTGGCGCGCGCGACGTTGGCGTTCACCGTGCACGTTTTGCGCTCGTATTCGTTCGCCAGGTCGTTGACGAAGATGAGCTCGGTGCGCCCCTGGTTGAAGCCAACGTCGGCGAGGATCATCACCTCACTGTCCGTCACCCCGTCCAGGTCTGTCCGCAGCCCCGTAACCACCACCGGCCGTCCGGCTTCGAGCCCCAGGTAGGCGCGATCCAGCACGATGCGGTTGCCCTTGACCGTATCGGTGACGGGCAGCTCGGCCAGCTCCAGCTTCTCGCTTTGCGCCAGCACGGTCGTGTTGCGCAGCGTGTACTTGTTGAAGTTGGTGCTCGTGTCGAGCTTGACGCGCGAGACCTTGCTGCTGAGCGTATGGTCCGCTCGGCTGATCTCGGTGTTGTCCAGGACCGTGTAGACGTCGCGGTTGTTTGAGGTCTCCAGTACCAGCCAGCTCCCTTTCACGATCCCGGGATGCGGCTGGTCCAGGTCGATCGCATTGCTCCCGCCGGCGGATGCGCCGGGCTCCTGGCCGAGTGTGCGGGTCTCCCAGTCGTCCGGGTAGGGAAGCGGATCGATCTCCTTCCGCGTCCCGTCCTGGGTCGTCACGAAGTTGGCTGCTAGGTTTTTGTATTGGGGCGCGTTGTGGCCGAAGATCGAAGCCCGCTGGCGCAGGGCAAAGATGCCCTCCTCCGGCGGGAAGAACTTAAGCACCATCTCCGCCTGCCTCACGATGTTCAGGCTTAGCTTCGGCAGGGACCACTCTTGGACCGCCGCATACGCCTTGAGATCCGCCTGCTTCCAAGAACCCGCCAGGATGTTGGTCTTCACGGCCGTCGTCGTCAGCTTCACTGGCGCGGTATTCCACAGGACAGGCGCCAGGTAGATGAACCGGAGTGGCGGAGGGTCCGGCGGGTCCTCGGCCAGGTCCACCGTCGTGATCTGGCTCACCGGATTCGGCGTCACTGCCAGCACCCGCTTCACCTCCCGGTTCGCCGGCCCTGCCCCTACTAGGATGAGCACGCTGTCGCCGTTGTTCAGGTTTGTCGCAGTTCCGCGCAACGTCACCCGCTTCGTCTCCTTCGTCAGTCCGGGGTGTTTTTGGACCAGCAGCGGGCGCATTGCGTTCCACTCGGTGCGCCCCGCGACCGCTTCCACGGTCTCGAAAATCTGCGGTCTCGCGCCGGGCCCGGGAATGCTCTGTACGCGGGTGCCATTCGGGACGGGGATGTCACCCGGCGTGCCGGTCTCTTCGAGAGTGAAGGCGAGGTACACGCTGGCCGCGACCCCCGGCCGGGGGATATAGCCGATGAGATTCGCCAGCTCGGCCAGCGAGCAGCGCTCCGTGGCCGTCCTGAGGAACGCCTCGTTCGCGATCCGCTCCTGGTAGAAGGTGATCACGTCCGCAGCCGCGGCCCAGGCGTCGAGGAGCACGATGGTGAAGTCGCTGTCCGAGCGCATGGTCAGGCCGTGGAGGCTGGGCAGGTCAGCCGAAGAGAGCCGGGCCAGCATAGTGGCCTTAAAACGGCTGTGCGTGCCGATCCGGTAGCGGATGCTCGACAGGCCCGGCCGGTTGTAGATCACTTCGGGGGCCTGCAACCCAAGGCCCCCACAGCAGTCACAGTCCGCCAGCTGGCGGATGGAGGGATCCAGCGACAGGGCATTGGCACCTGCGACCGTGCTTCCGTTGTTCATCGGGCCCCCTCAAGGCTTAACTCGAACACGCCCCGTTCGGGGAAGTTCGGGTCGTTATCCAGCCGCGCGATCTCCAGGCGGCCTAGGGGCAGCCGGCCCGCATCGCGCGCCTCGTCGCCCGGCCAATCGGCCCGCTGGAACTTCGTGATGTCCACCGACGCCACGCCGTCGACCTCCTGCGCCGCGGCGTACAGCGGGCTCAAGTAGATGCTCTGGCCGAAGGTCAGGTTATCGGGGTGGAATACCCCGCGACGGCCGTCGGGCAACAGCCGGTTCGAGAACACGTCCAGCAGCGCGCGGCGCACCTGACTCGTGAAGTATCCCGGCTTCACGCGCACGCGCATAGCGATCTCCATCGCCACCGACTTCGGCGGCTCGATCTCCACGTCGTGCCCCGCCATCCGGTACGGCTCCATGTACACCCGCAACGCGTCCTCAAACTCCGCACTCATGGGTCCCCCGCCGCGACGGTCTACGGTCACCGAGGTCGTGCGCCAGCTCCCGGTCCAGCGGAAGGTTGCCGCCGCGCGCTGCACGTCGCTCGTCTCGAGGACGGAGGCCGCCTCTGCTACCGCGGCATAGTCGGCCGGGGTCACTGCCCGGCGGAGGGTGGCACCGAGGGGCCGGCCGACCTGGCCCGGGACCGTCTGCGGCTTGAAGGCAAAGGGCGCGTACTGGCGTACCTCCTGTATCGTCTCCATGTCCACGCCCCCGGTTGCGGGGAGGGGATTGGAGGTGTCAAGGACACCGTTCTTTCTTGTGACAATGTGAACCAGCGTCTGCGCCCCCACGTTGCCGGCACGGCCGTTGCCCACACGGTAGGTGGCTGTGAACTTCCCCGCTCTAGGTGCCTCGCCGTGCTTGCCGTCGCCAAACCGCAAGCGCCCGCCGCCGAAGTCGGCGCCCTCTGCGTCCACCTCGACCACGAAGTGCTTCTTCACGCCGCTGCTCAGCAGGTCCAGCCGGGGCGCCCAGGGCTCAGTCGTCTGATCCTCCAGCTTAATCGCGGGCAGTGCATCGCGCGGCTGGAAACGCATGACTGCGGCCGCGGAGGGTGTCTTGTTTTGCGCGTCGTAGGGCACGGCCTGCGTGACAGGCCCGCGCTTGAGCGATGGCCGGAACCGGACCGGTGCGACCACAACGCGGTCTTCGCGGCACGCCGCTTGCATTGACGCCGACCCGGCCGTTCCTGTCACGTCCAGTTGCTGAATCGAGCTCTGGGGGACGGCACCCAGGTCTTCCTTGACCTCCGCTCCGTGGTCCGCCAATACGATGTTGCCCAGCGCGACGCTGACCCCATCCACGAATCTCGCGCCGAATTCCTTGGCGGTCTCAGCGGAGATGCAGATCGGGAAGGGCAGCGCGTCCTCGTCGGCCCAGCGGATCTCGGTCACGGGAACGGGGCCGTTAGTCGGCGGGTCGTTGAACCTGCCGCCCAGCGGATCGCTACCCGCGCTCACATCCACGAGTCGGAGGGCATGGCGGCGGCTGAGGTCCGCATCATCCGGGTCGCCGGTCCGCGGGCTGCGTACCTCCTGGAACGCCAGGACCATTCCCCGGTGGAGGTTGGGCAGGTCGCCCCGCAAGGTCGCGCGCACCGCGCCCTTTGGCAGACAGCACTCGCGCGCGCCCCACGTGTAGAAGGCCATCTCATTGTGCTCAGGCGCCAAGAGGGCCGGCTCGAGGAGCTGGAACGCGGCCGCCGCCCCGTTGGCTGCGGCCGCGTGGTCGCGCGAGTCCGGGATGATGCGCCGGGGCAGGCCGGGCACCGCACTGTAGAAGGTCGCCTCCCTCAGCTCGAACGGCGGCGTGCCGTCTTCGAGGCGCACCTGGACCCAGGCGCGCGCGTTGCAACCGTCGTGCATGAAATAGTCGACCAGACGGGCGTGCCGCCGCGCCGAAGTGCGCAGCCGGCAGGTGCCCAGGTACGCCTCCGTGGCGACAGCATCCTGGCGGTACGATAACTGGTCGCCTACGTAGGCGAGGAGCTCGACCAGCACGACGCCGAGGTCCGCCGGGTTACGCTGCCCGCCGGGCGGGGTCCAATCAGGCAGCCGCACAGACATACGGTCGAGCATGAGCTGGCGCAGGCTGTTGAAATCGCGGGCCAGATAATCGAGACTCGGCTCGTTCCGCTGCCCGGGCGGGCACGCGCCCCCGCCGGGACCGCGCTGGTGCAGCGGGTCGAACTTCGTCTCGCAGTTCACCTTGAACGAGAAATCCACCGCCCGGAGCATGGGGTCCAGGCCAGGCAGCGGGCTGGCGCTCGTCGGCACAAGGCGCAGCGTGTAAGTGGAGAAATCTCCGGCCGTGTCGACCACGACGACGAGCACGGGCACGGCCGTGCCGGCCAGCGGCTCGACCCGCACCTCGGCCGTGGCCACCCGCACGTCGCGGATCCGCTCACCGCCCTGCAGCCGCAGGCTCTCCCGGACGATCCCCAGGCCGGATGGGTCCTGGATGAAATGGACGAACAGGGTGCGCTGGCGGTCCGCAGGCGCCTGGGTCGGCGCGTCGAGCACCTCCAGGAAATCGATGCCGTTGAGGTTAGTTGCCCCGTCCTCGATCAGCCGCGCAATCTCGTTCCGCCTGCGCGGCTCGCAGCAGAAGTAGACCATTCCGCCGGAACTGATGTCGTTACTCATGAAGCTTCATCCCGCCCTCAGATCTGACGACTGAACTTTTCGGCGCGGCGCTGCTGGCTCCGTCGCAGCATGTACTGCACCTTGACCTCGATGGTCGAATCAGTGCTCGTCACCTGCACAGCCTCCACCACGATCAACTCGCCGAGAAACTGCTGGAGATTTCCCTGCACGAGGAACTCGACCGCGGTGGCCAGCTCTTCGCTGTTCGGTTGGAAGACTAACTGAGCCAGGCCCGAGCCCAAGGTGGGACGCATGACGCGCTCGCCCGGCATGGTGAAGAGCAACTGCTCGATCAACTCGCGGACGTACGCATCGCCGGACGTCGTCGCGGTCCGTCCCTGCCGGTCCATCTGGTATGGAAAGTCTGCTTGCATGGCTGTCACTTATATCCCCCGCACCCGGATCTGCGTCGTCGCAATGAGGGGTGTGCCCTGCGGGATCTGTTCGGCGCTCAGGCAACTGCCCGAACTGCTCTGGAGCAGAACCGCCTGCCCCATCACCTTGACGCGCGTGGCCGGCGCCTGCCACATCACCCGGACGCAGGGCTGGGGTTTCATCCCCGCGCCCACCGGCACCTGGAACGGGCACCCGGCCACCGTTGTCTGGTCGGTTACCAGAGCCAGGGGCATGCCGCCGACCTTGACGCGTTGATTCGACGGCGCGATGGTTGCCTGTCCCGCGGCATGCGTGCACTTGATTGTCGCACCTACATGGACCAAAAAGCCCGGCATTACATCACCTCCAGTGCCCCACCGTTGATCTTGACCTTCGGACCTTGCATGCTGATGGTGCCGCCCGCGCCGTCGGTAATCTCCAGCGCCGTGGCGCTCATAGTGATCTTCATCCCGTTCTTGGTCTCGATCGTGATTCCGCCTGCGCCCGGCAGATCGTTCAACGTCAGCGTGCAAGTCTCCGTCTTGAGCGTGATGATTTGCGGCACCGGGGGTACGGCCGGTGCCTCACCGATACCCCAGAAGCAGCCGCTCCAGATGGGGCGTTCCGGGTCGCCCCCCTCGTACTCCACCCACACATTGGCGCCCTTCGGGGGAATGGCCCAGAAGCCGACGCCGTTGCCCGCGTAGGGCGAACAGGGCATAGCCCAGTTCAACGTGCCCGCGCCGGTCACGGCAGGCACTGATACGGTGACACGACCCTGCATCTGCGGGTCAATGTTGTTCTCCACTTTGCCGCGGTACTTGCCGAAGTACTGGGTCATGGGACCACCACCGGTGTCAACGCCCCTGTGCCTTCTCGAGTCAGGCTGAAGCGCTGTTTGTACTGCCCCTTGCTGATCGAATGGCTCACGCTCTTGACGTAGTACAGGCCATCGTAAGTGAAACCGGCGCCGCGCAACCCGACCACGCCGCGCGGCTTGAGGACCCCTCCGTAGCGCAGGGCATCCAGTTCTCCCTGGGCTGTCACCACGCTGTCCACCGACTTGTCCGTGATGCCTTGTGCCCGCGCATACGCCTGCACCACGTTCAGCCCTGAGTTGGGCTCAAGCAGGCTGGTCCGCACGTTCGGCAGCTGGAAGGGCAGCGCGGGCTTGGCCGAGAGCGGCGGCACGCGGGTGCTGGCAAAGGTCCTCACGGGAACCTGTTGGTTCGTCAGCTGGTCCTGCACCATGTCATTCACGACGGTCGGAGCAAGACCGTTATACGTGAAGTTGATCGATTCCACGTTCGTCTCCGGCCCCACACTGACTGACAGTGCGCGCTGGGGCACGGCCGAGCGTGCGGGCGGCCCCCAATACGCGAAGTTCATGCCGGGCAGCGGCCCCGGTTCGACAAAAAAAACCCAACCAAAGCGTTGCCCGATGTCCTTGAGCACTTCCAGGTCTGTGCCCTGGTGTACCGGCGTGCGCTGGGTTGGGACAGGTTGGTCGATGCAGGGAGGCGGTATGACCATCGGCAACAGGCCGTATTGCGCGTACGAACCGATAATCATGAGCGCGATCAGCGGCTCGCTCATGGCCGGATACTGGGCCCGTTTCTTCTCCAAGTCCATCATGACGCTGACGTCCTCGCCGGTCAGAGTCAGGGTCGCACCGCCCGGCTGGTTTCCCGGCGAGAACTGCTGGTTCGTGATGATGCCGTCCGTCAGCACCTGCGGGACCGGACCGAAGAGCACGGTCAAGATGACGCGATTGAACGGTTGTAACAGCGGGTTGAGCAGCAGGCGGTAATCCAGCAGATCTGTCGGTCCCGCGCGTCCCACCTGCAGGACGATCTGGAAGCCGGACCGGCCCTCATCGTTGTGCGTGACCGACACGCTCTGGACCGCCTCCGCAATGTCGGGCGTAGCCGGGATCGGGACGGTCGGCCCGATCAATAAGGAGAGGTTTACCCCCAATAGCATCGCTTATCCTAAGGGTCAGGGCTTGATTCCACCGGACTCGGAGCCCCCGAGGGCGGAGTCGGTCGGGAAGGCTCATCCTGCGGCGGTGACCATGTCCGCGGTGGCACCGTCTCCAGCCATGTGAGGTAACCTGCCTTGACCCTGTCGTGCCCTGGGATGTCCGGAAAGCTGCCTGGTAGTGGGCCACCTAGCCGAAGCTTCGACGTCAGCCAGTTCAATATGGTTTCTGCAGGCTCATTTGATTCGAAGTACGCATAGGCACCCATATTGAGAAGTCCCTCGGTGATAGTAGCTTCTTCTATCAGGTGGCCCTCTAGGGCGTGTGCACCCCTATTCTTGAAAGTCTTGACCGCTGCAGTGGTAAGAGTGGCAAGCGCCTTGGGTCTATCATCATCAAGATCGAATACATTTCTCCAGCCCCCACCCACCAAGGCAACGGGGCGTTTTTCGAGCAGACAGGCAGTTATTTCTGACATTGTTCCCTCGCCCCCTTTCAACGCTATTGCGGCGTCAGCCAGCCATGCTTCCAGGTAATTGCGCTGATGATTGAGCGTGCTTTTGATGGCGTATCCCCTTCCTTCGGCACCGCCTTCGGCCAGGGACCCCCGGGTTCGATCAACGCCCACCCAGCATCCGGAGTCAAGAGTCAGGGCCCCTCGAATAGCGCGGTTTTTAACTGGCTCTTCGGCGGGTCCGGTTCCGCCGGTCAGGAGTATCGCATCATACGCTGAGACGGCACGCCCCAGACTTTCAGCTCGTTGGAGTGTTTGCTTTGAATTACCGCCGCTACTGCCGAACAGGGCGATAACCGGCCGCGTTCGAGGACCATCCATTTTTCTGACCTAACTCAACAGTTTGCAAAATCGTGGAGCGGTGCCTCGTAAGTGGCTTGTTGCTACCATGGTCGAGTGGTTCTGGGTCATGGGCCCCGAAAGGGGGACTCGCCCTGCAACTCGGGTTAGCATCGCCCCCGGCCTTTCGACTCTGACCCTAAGTCGCTTCTACAAGTTCTCAGATGCGCTCCGGGTGTCGGGCCGATGGTGTCCAACCCATCTCTTTCAAAACTATGTTGCTCTGCCCACCATGCCCCCATCAACTCGTAGTTTTACTGCTCTGATCGCCATCTAAGTCGCGATGCCGTTACTACAGCGTTACTGTGCTTGTGTAATAAGTCTTTGAACCTTCACCCGGCGGGGCCGGGTGGATGAGAGTGCGACGGCTCATGAAGGACTTTAGGAAGATGGCGGACGAATACGCTGGAAGGCGGAGGACGCTGTCATGTGGATGACATCCCCGACGACATGGTTCGCGGATGATGCCGCCCTGTCGACAACTTTGGGGAATGTGTCCGGATCATGGCCACGTTCGAAGACGACGTCGGAGGGACGTGGTGAACGAAGTGCGTCGCGCGGGGTCACCCATGGTCTGGAACCCGAAGTCGAAGAAGCATTTGTACTTCTACTCCGAATCCCTGAAAATGAACTTTCCAGTCTCCCGACTTGACTGGTCCGGCTGGTACCGGGCATTGAGGGCCGGCTCCCCGCACGTGGATAACGAGGACCTGCTTGCCGCGTTGCTCACGAATGCGGCAATGGAGACTCGCTTCCCTAAAGACCACTGGTTCGACACGCCCTGGTATGAAAGAGAGAACTACAGCGCCGGATCCGTCATGACGGCCGGCTGGGTCCCTCCGGTCCGCCGACCGACAGGACACGTCCCGGACAAGCAGCCCGTCGCAGAGGAACTCCAATCCCAGTCCAGGCCCACAGCGGTGAAGGGCCTTAAAGACCCGGACGAGTCGGGCAGATGGTATGCGGACGTCTCAAAGACGAACCCACGACTCCATGACCTGCATCTGCTCGGCGAATTGATCCACGCGATCTCCTATGCGGCACATAAAGCCGGCATGCCCGAACCCAAACAAGACCGCGACCTCGTCCAAGCCATCATTAGCGCCGGATGGACGCCGCCGGCCGCGGAACCCCAGAACCGGGAGTGGACCAATCACTCCCGTGAAGGTGGGGCGCCCACCCAACCGACGTCGTGGCGGCTGCCCACCGTAAGTCATTGACGACAGTCTTGACCGCAGCCATCGGACAGCAGGAAAACGGCGTAAGTCCTGGCGCCTCTGGGCGACAACGCGTGATGCACCTGGAGTATTGGACCGACGATCGCGGCCCCGACACTTTGGTGATCCCGATCCTGGCATTCTTGGCTTCCGCGATGAGCGGGTGCGAGGAAGGCGCCTTGTCATGGGCCCGGCCTAGCCCTCGGCGGTTCACAGCATTCCCCCTCGTCTGAGGGGGTTTTTGCTTTAACGTGTGTACATTCACCCTGGTTGGGTCCCTCTGACGTTGTTTCCTCGGCTTGGCCTGGCTGTGGCTGCCGCGGTGGCCTGTGAAGTTGTGGGGGTGGCGGGGTCAGCGCCTTGGCTGGTGTGCCCTCCGCCAGCTGCGATGTGGGGTCATCCGGGTCCTTTCTGGCCTGTTCTGGTGGCCGTGGTTGGCTCTGTACCTCTTCATGCCGCGGTGTCCTGTTGACGACATGACCTGCGCGAAGTTTCTGGAAGATCTTTTCTCCGCATTCCCTGTTTACTGTGGGTCTGGGGGAGAGATCGGGGCCCCTTGTCCGGCCAAAGATAGCGTGGACTTTGTCCACATCCGTGTAGACGTGATGCTGTGGAACTCCGGGGACCTTCCTTGCTTATTTCTGCTGACACCAGTTCGTGCAGCCACGTGTTCTGTGTGACATTACTTTCGGGCTGGCTCGTTGGTTTTTGCGGTCACCGGCGGCCGCCTCCTCGAGTGTCCGGGCGGGAGGTCTGGCAGGACTGTCCGGACTGTGCTCCAAGCGTCCAGGACATGGCGGTGTGCGGGCCGGGCTTTCAGTCACCCGCACAACGAACGGCACTCGCACCCGCCCAGCCAAGGAACCGGACAGCGAAGCCAGATACGCCCCAATTCAGCAGTCTCCTATTTCAGCTCGCGGCCGTGCCCGCTGCACACCTATTTGAAGCATGCGGTTAGTAACGCCGCCGTAACGGTGGGCGTGGTTGACTCTGCAAAGGAGTGAACTGGGATGTTCTCCGAAAGGATGCGCCGTGCGATCAAAACTGCTCTCCGTTCACGGGACAGGCGCCAGCGACGTGACCAAGATTATGGACCAGATAACCGAATGTGCTCAGGCGATTCTCGGATGGTCCCCAGACCAGGTTGTCTCGCTCGAATGGGGCCGGGAAGTGGAGCCAGAGGACCTCGACATCCGCACCGCATTGCCACGCGAGTACCCGACCCGTGGCATGGGTGACGAGTTGCGTGAGGCCGAGCAGGAGGCCGCTATGTGGGACCTGCTGCTCGTCGATCCGTTCGCCGAGTTGCGAATGCTTGTCGTGGCCATGGGCCAAGACGCTGAAACGGTTCGGATTAACTGGGACCTCGCTTCCGTCGAGGTCCAGGACCGCCTGGATGGGCTAGTCTTTCCATCAGAGAGCCTCGACCGCGCCGAAATGACGGCAGAGCCGACAAGGACCTCAACCACCATGATGCGCGACAGCCAAGAACTGACAGTTGCGGCGGACCGCACGGATCATCCTGACGACGCCGAGCTCGTCTTCACCACGGCACGGGCGATCTTCGCTCTGTCCCCAGCACGACGACTGCCGACCCTCGCCGGGTCGCGAGAGCAGCCAGGTCCCGCCAATGACGGTTCCGTTCGCGAAGAACTAGTGGGTGACGTGACCGAATTGGTGAGTCCGGGCACCCGGGGTCAGCGATATCTTGGGGAAGCTTCGCACCCCGAGCGCCATCAAAATCGCGGTGGCGAAGCCTACCGACTTCATGGGACCGCTCAGCGCGCGGACTGGGTGTGGCCGGCGGCGGGCATGATGCGCTCCATTGTGAATGAACTCCGTGCTCAGTGCGGCGTCCTGCACGCGGGGCGTCAGACATTACGATTCGTTGGTTGGCGGATGTTGGCGGGGACGTGATCATGGACGTGGATATCTCGAGACGTGCCGTGATCCAGCGTGGTGTCCAGGCAAGAGGAGACCTGCAGCAACTGACAATTCTGATGGCAGACCAAGTTGTGACGGAAGCTGCTCCAAACGCTGTGTTGCGGACGGCTGGTCGCGCCATCCGCGCCAGAGATGACGCGTTGGTTGGCATGCTGGACAACGCAGTCGCCGTCTCCACCGCCGAGTTGTGGATGCGGATGAGAGAACACCAGGCTGACGTCGACGCCTTGGCTTTGGAATGTCTCACACTCGCTGCGGGAGCAATTCTGCGGGATCGGGGCGCCGATGGGGGTCTGTGCGCGGTGGCGGACCATCTCCTCGCGGAAGTCACCGATGGCCTGCCCGTGGACTGGCGGGCTCTCACTGTTCCAGGATCCGAGGATAGGACGTCCTACCGCACGGGAGTGATCGGCCTGAGATGCTCCGCGCGCGGGTTCTGGTCGCTACCGGTGGCGCTCCACGAGATGGGTCACGTGATTGCGCAGACGCTCGACACCAGCGGCGCCGGGAAGCCGAGTCACAATCCCGTGCGGGCAGTGCTGGTAGAAGGCGGCAGCCCCCGCCAGCGTGAGGAACTTTTCGCCGATTTCTTCGCGACTTGCGCGATCGGGCCGGCGTACGGCGGGGCGCTTGTCTTGAGCAGGTTCGACCCGAAGGAAGCGAGAACCGAGATCGTGTTCGAGGACGGCAGATCATCGACTGCCACGCATCCGTCAGTGGACAAGCGGATCCATCTGGTCCTCGAGACACTTCGCCGGATGGATGAGCGAGCCGGAAAGTTCCAGCATCCCTACCGCGCCGAAACCGAGGCGCTGCGTTCGGCCTGGTTCTCGCAGGCCTCGAGCGTGGGAGTCATGGTGGAGGTCGACAAGACGTCGGTCATACGGCTCGACGCCTTGGTGAGCCGCTTTTGGAAGATCGGCACGGGGCCTCTGAAGCCTGCCCTTTACGGCAAACCGATCGGTGACGCCCTTGAGCGCTACTTGCTCGAGGAAGCTCACGTGCCGCCAGCCTCGACGACCGTTCGCGACGTCGTCGGCACGGCATGGCGGCTCCGTCTGGAAGGCAACGAGCCCGCGATCCTCGAGAAGCAGGCGCTTGCCCTCATCAAGCGCGTAGTCAAGGAGGGGTAATGGACCCGTCGGTCGATGTCGGTGACGAAGGAGATGTGGTTCTTCGAATGAGATTGGAGACCATCCGGACCAACCTCGAACAAGTGGATAAAGCCAAAGACTTCGTAGCAGGGCGGCGCTCGGACATCCACCGCCTGACCATGCTCTTCGAGCGCGACGACGATTTCAGGGCGAGTATCAGGGATGTAATCAGGACACGTCTCGACACCGCGCTCAGCAACGCCAAAACCATCAATCCACAAGGAGAGATGCAAGGGGGCAACCTCAAGCAGGTGGTGGAAAGTGTCAAGGAAGCGCTTGCCATGATCCATCGGATCGAGAAGCAGGCGGCGAGCACCGCGAAGATTGCTCGCGCCATGCGAACGCGATGGTCGTCCTTTGCCGCTGAGTCATTCGACCGCCATGTCGACCAGAGCTTCCACGACGAGGCGGTTGCCCTCATAAAGACGATCGACGGCATCGACCATACAGTACCGGGCAAAGCGTGGGAGACCTATCGCGATTTGATTCGTGACCAGAGCGACGCGCTTTTCTCGGAGTATGTGGAGTTCCTTGGCGGCCTCGCCCTCAGGGACACAGGCCTTGGCGGGTTGCCTCCTTCTCCTCTACACGAGGGGGAGGACGAGGCGGAGGACGAGGCGGAGGACGAGGCGGAGGACGAGGCGGAATACAACCGCGACGTCTGCGTCATGGCCGATGAACTCATTCGCCAGATCTACTACATCGGCAGCAACGATCTGTGGCACTCGATGGCCGTTCCGGGTCGTGCAGGCGCCACGGTAAGGTCCGTCTCGCGCATGATCCGCCTGGGGTTTCCCGACTGGACCGTCTGGGCGGTGCCGTTGGCGGCGTATCAGTTCGGATTGGTCGTGGTGGACGAGAACGATCTCGTCGCCAAGTACCCTGGACTGCCCGGGGTGTCGGCTGGCGAGTTGCGAGTTGTGCTGGCAGACGCGTTCGCTACCTTCACTGCGGGGCCGGCGTATGCACTTGCCAGCATGTTCACCAAGCTGGAGCCCGTGCCGGCGTCGATCGCCAATCTGCCAGACAGCCTCTCCGACAGTGAGCGGGTGCGCATGATCCTTTCGACGCTGGCGTTCATGGATGAAGGCGCCATCCTCGAGGAATTCATCGGTTCCCTCCGTAACCAGTGGGAGGCATCGATTCAGCACAACGGCGTCGGAAGCGAACCGCGGCCTGCTAAGGGCGAGCGCGTGACGGCGTGGTCCGATTACATGAACCAGTTCCTCGGGTCCAAGGGAGGTAAAATCCGCTTCGATGCGCGCAGGTGGCATGCAGCGATGGAATGGCCGTCCCTGACGGATCGGGAGACGTTGGACTTGGCGCTGTCAAAGGTTTCCCCGGAGCAGCAGACGGTTCGCGACGTGCTGAATGCCGCGTGGTACCAGCGCTTCACGTCGCAAGGCAGCTCCCGCGACCTTGCCATCGCCGCGCTCGGCTTCTGGAGGCGCAGCTCGGGGCGAGGGTTGACGCCGAGGGGTCCCACGAACCGGGAGGAAAAACGAGATGAACGTACCCGATGACAGCACCCCCAGAAAGGGCGCCAAGTTGCGCTCCACCACGATGCGGCCCCGCATCTGGTCGTCGGCGGTCGAAGCGACGCGGCTGCGGTTGGACCTTGAGCGCGCGCGGACCGATGCCGAGGCAGGACGCAGTAAGGCTGCCGAGTCGGCCGTGGACACGATCCTCGTCGATATCGATCGGCTGCGGAGGTCGAGACCACTCGGGCGCGAGGAGACGGATGACCTCAGCGTCATCGAGGCCTCCGCTCTGAGCCTGCGCGCGCAACTCCTCGACTCGTCCGGCCGATCCACGGCTGACCAGGCCGGTCTGCTGGAGCGAGCTCTCGGCGTGTTCAAATTGGTCACCGGCTCGCGGGACGTCGCCACGTACGCATGGGCGGACTACGGCGCTGTGCTGGACATCCTCGGGAGGACGGCGGATGCGGAGCGAGCGTTGAAGCGGGCGGTGGAGCAGGGCGACGCGTCCCACGAGGCGCATCATCGTCTGGCTCGCATCATGCTGAACAGCGACCGGCCCGAGGAGGCGGAGTCGATCCTGCGTGAGATCGTCAGTGCCGACGGGAATGGCGACGATCCCACCACCATGCGCCTACTCGGAGACAGCTTGTGGGCCCGCGGAGATCCGCGTGCTTACGAGGCCTACCTGGCCGCGGCTCGCACACTCCTGGCGGTCGGTCGACTAGACGAAGCGGTGGAGGTTGCGACCTCGGCTAAGGAAGCGGGGCCCGCGAGGGTCGACGCGCAGCTGGTCCTGGTGGACGCTTTGCGCCTGCTGGGCGACAACGTGAGCGCGCTCAAAGTCATCGACGACGTGCTACTGCTGACGCCCGCCAATCCGAGGGCCCTCGGGGCCAAGGCGGACATCCTGCGCATCAGCGGCGAGTACGAGCGCGCGGTCGAGGCGCTGGACGCCATATTGGCGCACTTCCCAGACGATGTCTTTGCCATGGGCATGAAGGCGGACGTCTTGCGCGCCCGAGGTGACTTCGACGAGGCCTTGCCGCTGCTGGACAGAGCGGTTGAGCGGGGGCCCGTCGATGCGTGGAACCTCGGCACACGCGGCCAGGTGCTTCGGGCACTCGGGCGGACGGCAGATGCGCGGGCCGACCTTCTCCGCGCCCTCGAGCTCTCCGACGAGATGCCGTGGGTGATGGCGGAGCTGGCCGCTTTGGAGTTCGAGGCTGGCGACCATGTCGCAGCCCGGGAACAGGCGACGGCCGCGCTGAATCGCGAGCCGACACATCCGATCGCTCTCGCGGTCACGGGATACGTGTACCAGCAGAGTGGGGATTTCCCGGCGGCGGAGTCCACCTTCGAGGAGCTCGTTCGGTTGGCGCCCGAATGGCCGGATGCCTGGAGAGGCCTGGCCGCTGTCCAGGACGAGATGGATCGGCCCGCAGCGGCACTGCAATCTGTGCAGCGCGCCCTGGAGCTGGATCCCGCCGACGAGGAAACGGTGAAACTCGGCGTTGACCTGCTGTTGCGGAACGGCAAGAACGACGCTGCACTCGAACTGGTCGACGCGTTCCGCAAACGAGAAGACCCGCCGGCGTGGGTGATGGTGGCACGGGCCGCTGCCCTTCGGCAGGCAGGGGAGTTTGATGCAGCGCTGGCCGAGTTGCGCGGGGACTTGGAAGCCCATCCCGGCATTCCAGACCTACACTGGGAGCTCGCACGAACGCTGGGCGCGCAAGGGTCGGGGGAGGACGCGCTGGAAGCGTATAGCGCCGCGCTTCACCTCGACAGCGGCGCCATTGCACTCCGTAGGGAGCTGGCCGATCTTGAGTTCCGTCTCGGTCGTTACGATGAGGCCGCTCGTACGTTGGATTTCGCTGACATAGAACCCGTCGGGGCAGGGACCGTCGACGATCTCATCCGGCGCGGCGAGTCACTGCGACTGGCAGGCAATCCGACGGAGGCGCGGGACTGTCTTCTGCGCGCGCTCGAACTGGACACACGCGAGGTCCGAGCGATGACCGGCCTGCTGTACGTCTACCTTGATCTGGGCAAGCCAGCGCGAGCGAGAATTTATGCAGATCGTGTGCTTACGTCGGGGGAGCGCGAACCTGCTCTGCTGGCCGACGTCGCGCTAGTCGACGCCGCCGAGAAGAAATACGACGCAGCACTGGACCGGACGGCCATGGCCATGGACCTGGCCCTCGACCTCGGGTTGGAGGACGGGTGGGTGCGGTTCGTCCGCGGCCAGACCCTCAACAAAGTCGGGCAGTGGGCCGACGCAGCGGAGGTCCTCCGACCGCTCCAGGACTCGAATCCGTCCGCCGACACGCTGTTCGAATTCGGCTGGGCACTAGAGAACGCCGTCCTCGTCGACATCGCCGAACGGATTCCGGGTGAGCCGCCCCGTCTCGACGAAAGTGCCCGGACGCGCCTCAGGGAGGCCCAGAAAGCTTACGACGGGGCGTGGCGCCAGGAGCCGAAGAACTCGTGGCATCGGCGGGGTTTGGCGGATACCCTCCGGCTCCTAGGCGAGGACCTATTAGCTCGCGAACACTTCGAAGCCATTATCAGGCAGTTGAGCTCCGAGTCGGTCTACGGTGCGGATGACCTTGGTCTTCTGGCGTGGTGTCACTACTCGCTGGGGAATCCTTCCGCCGCCGTCCCGCTCTACATCAACGCGGTCTCCACAGACACCGCCGATACCGAGTATCTGCACTTCGACCTCGGATTGGCCCTGCTGGCTTCGAACCAGCCCGATCTGGCGGAGTCAACCTACTGGCGGGGCCTTGGCGCGCTGCACGGTTCCGAACGCCACCTGAGCCTCGCTGCGGTCCTTGTGGCCAGGAACGACCTCGCGGCTGCACAACTCCTCGAACAGATCGACTACGAGGTGAGCCGTACGGCGTTCAGGCATCTCAGCGACCGGATCCGCAAGCTTTCGAGCCCGGGTGTTCCACCAGGGGACGCCACACGACGATGAGTAGGAGTGGAAATGCCGATCGTCTACGTTCACGGTGTCGCCACGCGCGATAACAGCTCAGGCTACCGGGAGTCCTGGGAAGCGATCGAGGCGTTGCTTCGCGAATACATCGCGCCCGTCATCACTGACCGGCCGAATGATGTCGCGGTGGAGATCGCTTACTGGGGTGACCTTGCTGCATCCACGCCGCTCGGCGGGCTCGCGAGACCCCGCGGGCCGCTCCTCGGTCTGGGGGCGGGCGATAGCGATCGCGTCTCCGCGGCGTTGATGGCCGAGTTCGCCGACTCCTTCGATTCACCCTGGCTTCCATCCGGGCACCTCGCGGAATCGGACCGACTGGCACCGTCGGGGCCCGCGCAGGCGGTCGAAGCTTCGACGTTGAGCGATCTCGGTTCTGATGAACTCAGCGATCTGCTCGTCGCGGCAATGCCGGAAGATCCGACTTCGTTCGCTGGAACGCAAGTCGGCGATGCCGATGCGAGTGCGGCTGCGCAGAAGAGAGTGGCGGCCTGGACCATTGCCGCTGACGAGGTTGCGCGTGACCCCTCGACGCGCGCGGGCGTCGAGCAGTGCGAGGACCTCGACGCAGAAGTCGACTATCTCTTCGGGCTCGTCGAGGCCCGGTATCAGGGGCCAACCGATTCACTGATCGGAATGGGGGCAGGTCAAGGCTGGACATCGGCGTGGCGGCAACGCGTCTCGGAGTCCGTGAGCCGCCTCACACATGTGCCCGGCTTCGTGCTGTCACGCGCGATGGCCGAGGTCCGAGGGCCCTTGAACGATGCTGTCACCACCTTCCTCGGAGATGTCTTCGTGTACTTGGCCGGGCGCGGAACGCCGGGAGATCCCGGTCCCATCCCCGCTGCCGTGCTAGAGACGATGAGGCGCGCTGCATGTCGTCGACTGGTCCCCACCGAGCCAATGATCGTCGTCACGCACAGTATGGGTGGCCAGATCGTCTACGACCTGGCAACCAGCTTCCTCGAGCGGGAGCCTGACGCAGCACAACTTCGCATCGACTTCTGGTGCGCGACCGCATCTCAGGTGGGACTGTTCCAGGAACTTGACCTGTTCTTGACGCACTCGCCACGAAATCAGGCAGCCCCGGCTCCGTCCCGCGATCGCTTGGGCCATTGGTGGAACGTGTGGGATTACAACGACTTCCTCAGCTACAGCGCCGCTGGCATCGTGGAAGGCGTCAACGACGAGTCCTACTCGAGTGGTTTGTCTCTCTTGAGCGCCCACGGCGGCTACTTGAAGCGCCCGAGCTTTTACCGGCGTTTCGCCGAGAAGCTCCGCGCGGTGGATTGGCTCGACGGTGGTGGTTCAGAATGACGGGCGTGACCGACCCGGAAAAGCGTGGTGAAGGTCCTCGGACGCTCGCGCTGGTCATCGGCGCCAGCCGCTACGCGCACCTCGGGGGCGAGTCTGGAATTGGCCGTACTACGGACACTTATGGATTGTCTGAGCTCAGCGTTTCGGCGCTGACTGCCTACCGTTTTGCGGAGTGGCTGCGGGAGGCGTACCGAGTGTCCGGCAAACCGCTCGCACGCTGCTGGCTCCTCGCGTCACCGACCGAGGACGAGCTGCGGGCGGAGCCGGGCCTTGCCGGAGTTTTGGAACCGACCTTCCGTAACTGCGAGGATGCGATCTGGGAGTGGTACACCGCAGCCCGCGAACTTTCAGCCAAGAATGCACAGCGCAGTCGACTGGTGTTCTTCTTCAGCGGCCACGGTTTGGAACGAATGCTGGATGAGCAGCTATTGCTACCGAGTGACTACCTCCAACGCGGCTTGGTGAACCGCGCGATCAATGTCAGAGATTTGCGTCAGGCTCTGGCTGCCTGCGGCGTCTCGCAGCAGCTCTACTTGATCGACGCCTGCCGGAACGATCATCCGCGTCTGCGCGACCTTGGTGTAAGCCTCACCGGTACACAGGTGCTCAACCCACTGGACAACTCCCGGTCCAACCCGGATCTGGATGCGCCTGTGTTGTATGGAAGTTCCAGCGGGCAGCAGGCATTCGGACCACGCTCTGTCGATGACGGTCTCACCCTGTTTGGTCAAGCGCTGCTCTCAGGACTCACGGCTCCCCCTGCCGACTCGGTGGTGCATGACAGCGATGACTGCGTCATGCCAATCGACCAGCTTCAGGAGTATATGAACGCCCGGATCGCCGAACTCCTGCGCACGTATGAGAGCCCCGCAACGCAGCGAGTGATGAAGGGCGGCCAGTCGGCAGGGCGATTCGTGATGAGCGAGCTTGCATGTGACGGGTTCGCTCCAAGCAGCCCGCCGAGCGTGCGGGAATCTGAGCGACTGGGTCGAACTGCGACAGTCGAATTCGTGGACCCCACCTCGGGCCAGCTGATCGGAGCAAACGAGGGGGAAGATCCGTTTGGTGACGCTGGTATGGCTGAGATCTGGTCCGGCAAGCATCTCGGTGCGCTGGACGAGGAGTCAGGTCCGGCTCCGGAACTCACCCTTGTCCGGGTCGATCGCCGGGGAACGTCCTTGTACGACATCGTGATCCGGGTGGACAGCGACCCAATTGCAACGGTGCTGACGCTCAGCGAGGGACCTGACGGCACCGGTCGTCGATTCGACTGTCATCTTCCGTGGGTCGGTCATGGCGCGCTATTCGCCCTCCGTCTCGCCCGTGACGACAGAGGTCGGCTCGTCCATATCGAAACGGATCTCGACTTAGCGAACACGGACTCCTTGGGTCGCACGGCGGAAGCGTGGCGAACCTTCCATGAGCAGAGTGCGGTGGCTGCGTTGCCGATCCTCTCTGATGGCGAGCTGTCAGATGTCGTCACTGGAGCCTCGCCCTCTCCGCTGCCTCTCGTTGTGGCGGGGCATATTCGGTTGGCTGCTGGTCGCCGCCTCGATCCGAAGATGGTGGAGGATGCAGCGGTCGTGTACTCGAACTGGTMGGACCTTGAAGTGTTTCTGCTCGAGTCTCGGGGTCGCGAATATGCCACTTCCGTCGCTCCCACTCGGCTGTCCTCACTTGCGCTGCCTCGCACGACGGACGCAACGGCGCTGGCCTGGCGGCAGTTGCCCCATCTGCATACCTCTGGAGCCGCGGGCGACGGTGTGATCGAATTGAGGGCACGTCTGGCCGAAGTGTTGCCCAGGATGCAACCAGGAAGCCTCTTTCCGGTCATCCTGAGCCCTGTTGAGACGGTCGATCTTCTTTCCGAGCAGCAATTTTGAGCGCTGAAGCCGGGTGAGCCATTGGGTCTCGACCGATATCGCAAAGTACGTCGGCCTGCGGCTGAGGAAGGAAGAGCCGTGCGGGACCCGACCGCGATCCGCGAGCGGGCGAAGTCCAAGGTTACGGCCAGATCACTACCGATCACAAAACCAGCCCTTGTGCTTCTAGGAGCAACCATTTCGCTTCGCGTATTTGGATAATTACTTGGTCGGAACAATCGACTAATATCACCGATGACAAATATGTTGGCCCATCACTCCGTGCCTAGGGCGATGAGCGGCGGGGCGTGATTTGGTCGGACGCGAAGGCGACAGTCGCCGTCGTCGGAGATTCCCGGCGTCGGACGTCGTCGGCGATGGCCCACGGGGCCGGGAACGGGGGGAGAGCGATGGTGAGGCTGTCCTGTGCTTGGCTGCCACGGAGGATAAGTTCGGCGTTGATGCAGCTCGACTGAATAGCCGCAGGCGGGACTTCCGGGTCGTACGACATTGTGTGTGGTTGGTACTCGGCGAAGGATGGGGTCCAACGATCCAGCCGGCACGGACGGGCATGCCAATCTCTGCCAGTCCTTGCGCGAGTTCGTGGTTGATGGGACGAAAGAATTCCGGTTGTCCCGCGTTCCAGAGTGGCGTCTGCAAAGATGGCGAACACTGATGCTGTTGCGTCGCTTCCGACGTGGCTGGCGACTTGCCGGGCGTACATCTGTGCGTGGTCGGGGCTGGAGGATAGGTCTAGTCGCAGGGTGGCTCCCATCCGGCTGTTTGCAGCGTTACGCAGACCAGACTCTCTTGAGGCCTATAGCCCAGGCTGGGCCCGGTCAGGCCGATCACGTCAGCTGCTGTGTTGATGTGGAGCGTTCCCCTGGTGATCTCCTCCTGTTTTGCTTAGCCTCTGTGATTGGCCGTCTGCTTTTGTGGTGCCTTCTGGTAGAGGAGATCACCGCTGGGTATGAGCGCCCGGGTTGCGTGCAGGGACCGCCAGCAATCATTGAGTACCAGAAGGCGCCGCTCAGAAGAGTGCGCGGTCTGTTCCTTTCGGAGCCTCTGCACATAACGGACGATCATCTCTTGCCCTGGCATTTCACTCTTACTTAAGTCGCCCTCCGCCGACTTGACGGAAAGTCGCGGGCTACCACTGCCCCGATTCCGCCTGGAGCGTCAGCCGACAACAGCATGGGCATTAGGCCGTGGCCTGAAGAATCAGGAATTAGCTTACGCTCTTGCACAGGGGGGCCCGATTCCAGCCTCGGGCGCAGAGCAGCCAATGATCACGGGGCTTTTGAGCTTATTTTGCTTTAACGTGTGGACATTGACCCTGCTCGGGACCCTCTGACGCTGGTCCGGGCTGGTGCCTGGCTGCCGCTGTGGCCTGTGAAATTGTGTGGGTGGCGGGGTCAGGTGCCCTGGCTGTGGGGCCTCCGCCTGCTGGGATGTGGCGTCATTCGGGTCTCCTTTCTCGTGTTCTCGTGGGCGTGGTTGGTCTTGTACCTATTCATGCCGTGTTGATGTGGTGACGACATGACCTGATGTGAATTTCTTTGGATCTTTTCGGGCCGATTCGCTCCTTCGTGTGGGCTTTGGGGAAAGGTGGGCGGCCTTTTATCCGGCCAAAGGTGATGTGTACATTGTCCACACCGGTGTGCGTGAGGTGCCGTTGCTGGTGGTGGTTCCCTTCGTCCTTATTTCATCTCTGCTGATACGAGGTCATGCGCCCATGGAGTCGTTGTGACATGACTTTCCTGATCCCGCGGCGAGACGGCCGCCCTGGCTCGTCTACCTTGGTCGTACCAGATTCCTCTGGCGCGTCATCGGACAGCGGCATCAACGTCGACGGGCGGCCGGCGTGACTGGTCTGAACCGAAGGCGCCAGTCGCCGTCGTCGGGGATTCCCGGCGTCGGACGTCATCGGTGAAATGCCCACGCGGCGGGTCGGGGGAGGGTGACGGTGAGGCTGGCCTCTACAGGGCTGCCACGGAAAATGAGTTCCGCATTGATGCAGCTCGACTGGACAGGCTCGAGCGGGACTTCCCGGCGCAGAGGAAGCTGTGTGTGGCTGGTATTCGGCGAAGGATGAAGGCCCCACGATCCAGCCTGCACGGATTGGCATGCCGGACTCTGCCAGCTGTTGTGCGAGTTCGTGGATGATTGGACGGAGGAATTGCCGTCGTTGCGCTGTCCAGGGTGCGTCCGCGAAGACGGCGAATACTGATGATGTCGCGTCGGCGCCGCTTCCGCGGTGGCCGGCGACGCTCCGGGCGCGAATCTTGGCATGTTCCGGGCTGGAAGGCAGGTCCAGTCGCAGTGTGGCGCCCATGCAGAACGGGCGCACCGGATGGCAACGGCCTCCGCGGTGCAGACGATTGTGGACATTCCGTGCCAACGACTTCGGAAAATGGCGCTGACGCCGAGGTGGCCTGAGCCCTTTGGTCAATTGGTCGTAACGCCGGAGTAACGCTGCTGATGGACGATAGCGTTGTGCACCCCTAGACCGTGAAAGGGCCGAACGAAAATCGTCCAAATCGACTGGAGTCCCTGCCAGGATTCAGCAGATTTCGCGGAGAGAACCTATGGAACCCAATTGGCCCTCGAGCAAGGAGAAGCTGGTCAGAGACAATCACGACTTCGACATGCTCGCACCGGAGGAAGCTTCGGGCGACGTATTTTGCCTCTCAGGACCAGGCGCACCGGTCGCTCTTGATCGTCCTAGACCATGCCCCAACCCTGATGCCACCGGATCCCGGGGAAATCCTCCGCACCTATGGAAGGAGCGTCCCGCTTCAGCTCTCGAGATAGGATCCCCGTCTGCGCCTGGATTCCGGAAAAGCACATCGTACGACTGTCAGCGGACTGATCGGCGCCGGCATGCATGACGTGACAGTTCACAAGTTCGCGCAGTGGGATGATCTGGTGACAGCCGATCTCGGACTGGTCGCGGACCCGCTGATATACCGGATGGGGCAGTCCTTCCTCGGGAGCGAGCAGACCGCCGGCACCGAGAGCGAAAGTCGCTGGAAAGCGACCAATCAGGATCATACCTCGCTTATCACTTTTCTAGACATGATCGTACTGTACGACCGGCTCCCGGCATTCACCTATTCGGATTCTTTCCCGGATCCCGGCCCGCTTGAGAGCCTGCAAACCGCCCTGAACGAGTACGGTTCGAAAGTTCTCTACCACATCGATGTCGAACACGACGTGTACCGCCAAGTCAAAGCTTCCGCGCGTGGGCGGCTTGAACGACTCCTGACAAGTGGTCCGTTCATTTCATCTGTTGCCGCCTCATCAACTCTCGCTACATCGACCGCAATCCGATACGCGTGGGAGCCCACGGCGAGGTAGTGAACATGGCACGGCAAAAAAACGAAGCCCGATTCAGGGCATACCTTGCCCTAGGAATAGTGGGAGGGGACTGCTGAAGGTTTGATTGACACTTTGCCTGTGAGGATTTGATCCTTGCGGGTGGAAGGATGTTCATCATGCCCAAAGCCTTTCCCGAAGAGTTCCGCCGCGATGTCGTCGCGGTTGCCCGCAAGGGCGAAGCGCCCATCACGCAG
>NZ_JBFTLP010000037.1:0-29938 GCF_056396505.1 Arthrobacter sp. 05T410
GCTGGCACATCGGCGACCCGCGGGCCAACGATGCCGACAAGGTCGCGAACGAGTGGCTCATGCGCCCACGGGGCGCGTATGTGATGGGTCGGAACATGTTCGGCCCGGTCCGCGGGGACTGGGATGAGGACTGGACAGGGTGGTGGGGAGCCGAACCGCCGTACCACGCGCCGGTGTTCGTGCTGACCCATCACGGACACGACCCGATCCAGATGGACGGCGGAACGACCTTCCACTTCGTCACCGAGGGCTTCGACGCGGCCTACTCCGCCGCCTGCCAGGCCGCCGGGGACAAGGGCGTGGACATCGCCGGCGGGGCCTCCACTGTCCGGCAGGCACTGATCGCCGGCGTGATCGACGAGCTCACCCTCGACATCGCACCGGTCCTGCTCGGTTCGGGCGAACGTATTTTCGACGGGGTTGAATCCTTCGGCGTCGAGCCCGCCGAGGTGCTCCACTCACCGCTGGCCACCCACATCCGTTACCGCCGCGCCAGTTAAGTCCGTCGGCGCTGCGGGTCTCACAACCAGAGAGGTACGCCGTGGGGAGCGGGACGAGAATGAGCAGGGGCCGCAAAATATGGCTCGGTGTGCTGGCAGTAACGGTTGCCTTTGTCACCGCTTTCTTCCTCTGGTCATCGTGGAAGAGCGATCAGATTGTCGCTGAGCTCAAGACGATTGCCGACCGCCTCCAGCCAGAGCCGGGATGGGAACCCTTAAGAACGCAGGAGCCGGTGGGCAGTGCGCTGTGCATCCCGCTCGATGGACCTTGCTCCCAGTACGCATACCGTTGGGACACTCACCGGAAGTACCGGGAGGGTGACCTGGAGCGGTACGTTCAGCAGGTGGGTTTGACGCCACAGGAGTACAAGCCATGCGTACGGGAACAGAGGATCAATGCAGGCGGACTGGACTGCCGGGGCATTGGCGTCATCGACGGATGGAACGTACGCATCACGATCACTGACTACGGTCGGGACGACGACACCAACATTGTGCAGGTCGTGGTCAACAAGTACGGCTACTGATCCTTGTTTTGTGTTCGCGATTGCCGCAGAGCGGAGGCGGCCACCCCGTTGCCGGGGTGGCCGCCAGTTTCAGTGCGATCTTGGTGCTAGTGCTCCGCTTCTGCGGCAGCCTTCTTGGCGTCTTTCTCGGCGTCCTTCTCGGCGCGCAGAGCCTCCGCGTCGTGCTGTTCCTCGGCTTTTTCCTGATGGATGACCTCTGCGAAGAGCTTCTCCATCTCCTTGGCCACGCCGGCGGCTGAGGCCGGGTTCTGGCCGGTCACCAGCCGGTCGTCAACCACGACCTTCTCCTCGAAGACGTCAGCGGAGACGTGGGTGGCGCCTTGTTCCTCAAGTCGGTCGGCCAAGAAGAACGGGATGACCTTGTCCTTCCCTGCGGCAACCTCCTCGTCGTTGGTGAAGGCGGCCACCTTCCGGCCCTCGACGAGGCGAAGTCCGTTCTTCAATTCCACATTCAGCAGACCGGCCGGTCCGTGGCAGACCGCGCCCACCAAGCCGCCGGCGTTGTAGACGCTGGCCACCAGATTCTGCAAGCCTTCGCTGTCCGGGAAGTCCCACATGGTGCCGTGGCCGCCCACGAGGTAGACGGCGTCGTACTGGTCGGGGTCAACGACGTCGACGCGGGCAGTGTTGTAGAGTCCGGCGCGCGTGGTCTCGTCCTCCGTGAAGGCGACCTGTATGGGATCTTCTGAGTCCACCTCGTCGCGCGGAGGCTGTCCGCCCTGGATGGACGCGAAATCGACGAAATGCCCGGAATCCTTGAAGACCTTCCAGGGATGTGCAGCCTCCGCCACGTTGTAGCCGGTCTTCTCTCCGGTATCGCCGATCTCGGAAACGCTGGTCAGTACCATGAGGATTTTCTTCATGAAGTGCTCCTTTCGTCCAACTTCCACCCTACGCCCAGCCCCATTCGGGCCCCCTCCCAGCTCAGGTGCCGGAGCAGTTCTTACGCGATAGAACGCTCCGAGACGGTTAGTCGTTGCAGTTCTGCAGGACCCAGTTCTGAGCGCGCCAGATGACGTTGTAGAGGTTGTAGGGTGCGACATCAAAGGTGTCCCACTTCTGGCCGACGTGAGCGGTCCAGTTAGGAATGGCGCCACAGCAGACACGGTGTCCAAAGACATAGAACAGTGCATGTGGCAGAGCGCGCTTCATCATGGAATGCCTTTCCATTGTCGCCGCCCCCGAATGGGGCTAGCGTAGCCACGCGCTCATAGCGTCATCGTAGCGGACCCTCATCCCAGCGAGCGCTGCCAGCCGTTCACAGCTCCCCGTCGAGGTGCTCCATCTCCAGGCACGCGTCCTCGTAGGAAACGTCGCCGTTCCGGAATGCCTGCTCAAGTTCCTTGGCCCTGCGCCGTGAATGGGCCGTGCTCAGTGTTCCCGTGAGGCCAGCCTCCAGATAGTCGAACCTGGAGTGCGTGGGCTGCTGGTCGCGGGCGTGGTCGCTTGCCGGGACGTGCCGGCGGATTGTCGCGCGGAACCAGGCGCCAGGGTGCATTAGGCGATGCGCATAGGCTCTGGGGTCGACTAGGTACATGCTTCCATGGTTCAACTCCCTGCTGAGAAGACCATGAGTTTCCTCTGAGTGATCGGGGCAAACGACTTTCCGGGGCCATCACCGCCAACCAGGAGGCCCCGCGTCCCTCGTGCTGGCAGGAAGCGGGCCCCGGCCTCCCGCCTACCTCCGGACGATCACGACGTCCAGGGTCCGGGGGCCGTGGACGCCTTCGACGCGTTCGAGTTCGATGTCGCTGGTGGCGCTGGGGCCGCTGATCCAGGTCTGCGGGCGGGTGCCGTCGAGCCGGCGGAGGGCCTCCGGCAGGATGGCGGTAATGTCCCCGGCCCGGACGATGCAGATGTGCCGGTCCGGGACGAGGCTGATGACCCGGCGCCCCTGGTCCGGTGCGGCATCGAGGATGATGGTGCCGGTTTCGGCGACGGCGACGGCGCTGCCGGTGACGACGGCGTCAATCCCGTCGAGCTCCTCGACGCTGAGCCGCTGCCCGGGGGCGTCCGTGACGCGGCGGCCGGAGCCGCCGTCGTGAGCGTCCGCCTCCGAGAACAGCGCCTGGTCCAGACCGTGTGGCACAGCGTAGCGGCCGGTGCCCTCCAGCAACGCGGCGAGCCGCTGCGGCACCGCGGCGGCTTCCTCGACGAAGACGTTTGCCTTGTAGTCGAGGAGCCGGTCCGTCAGCAGCTCGATCAGCGCTTCCCCGCTCAGCTCGGAGGAGCGCCGGTAGTCGCGGGGCACCTCCGGTACCGCCGGAGCGTCCCGGAGGGCCGACCGGATCCGGTCGAGTATGTCTGCGCGTGCGTTCACGGGTTCTCCTCTGTTCCGGCTGATCCTGGGCCGGCGGACTCCGGGCCGGGGGCATCGGGGCCGGCGGCGCGGTGTTCCTTGTCCCACCACTGCCGGAAGGACTGTGCGGGCGGTGCAGGGATGTCCCGGCTTTGGGTCCAGCCGGCGGCGATGCCGGGCAGTTTGGTGATTTTCCGGTCCGGGCCGGTGGCAAGCCGGCCCAGCGGCAGCACCTTCTCCACGAGGCCGAGATTCTTTCCGGAGGACAGCGCCCAGGAGGCCGCCTTCATGCCCAGGTCCATCTGGCTCGGCAGCCGCTTCTTGCCGCGTTTGCTGTCCACGTCCTCGCCGCGCAGGTGCACCAGGATGTCCGGGATGTTGATCTTCACCGGGCAGGCGTCGTAGCAGGCGCCGCACAGTGAGGAGGCGTAGGGCAGGGAGTTGTTCTCCTCGGCCGTGATCCCGGTCAGCAGCGGCGACAGGATCGCGCCGATCGGGCCCGGGTAGGTGGATCCGTAGGCGTGCCCGCCGGTGCGTTCGTAGACGGGGCACACGTTCATGCAGGCGCTGCAACGGATGCAGTGCAGCGCGGAGCGGCCCATTTCGTCGGCCAGGGCGGCGCTGCGTCCGTTATCCAGCAGGACCAGATGGACGTTCTGCGGCCCGTCATCGGGCGTGACGCCGGTCCACAGCGAGGTGTAGGGGTTCATCCGCTCGCCGGTGGAGGACCGCGGGAGCAGCTGCATGAACACTTCGAGGTCCTCCCAGCCCGGCAGCAGTTTTTCGACGCCCATAACGGTGATGAGCGTTTCCGGCAGCGTCAGGCACATGCGCCCGTTGCCTTCGGATTCGACGACGGCGAGGGTCCCGGAGTCCGCGAGGGCGAAGTTCGCGCCAGACACGGCCACCTTGGCGCTGAGGAACTTGCGGCGCAGGTGTGCCCGGGCGGCCGCGGCGAGGCGCGCCGGCTCGTTGGTGAGCTCCGGATCCACCCCCTCCATTTCGCGCAGGAAGATGTCCCGGACCTGGCTGCGGTTCTTGTGGATAGCCGGGACCAGGATGTGGCTGGGCTTGTCGTGGTCCAGCTGGACGATGAGCTCGGCGAGGTCGGTCTCGTAAGCCGCGATGCCCTGTTCTTCGAGGTATTCGTTGAGGCCGATTTCCTGCGTGGCCATGGACTTGACCTTGACCACCTCGTCGGCGCCCTGGTCCCGGATGAGGGCGGCGACAATGCTGTTGGCTTCGCCGGCGTCGCGGGCCCAGTGGATGGTCCCGCCTCGGGCGGTGAAGTTCGCCTCGAACTCTTCGAGCAGTTCCGGCAGCCGGGCCATGACGGATTCCTTGATCGCCCGGCCCGCCTCGCGCAACTCCTCCCAGTCGGGGAGTTCGGACACGACGGCCAGCCGCTTGTCCCGGATGGTCCGGGTGGCGTGGCCGAGGTTGGCCCGCAGCTGGGTGTTGCCGAGCTCGCGGCGGGCGGCTTTCGGGAAGGGCTCGTGTTCGTGCAGGTTGCCGATGCCGAAGACCGGCAGGGACGGCATCCCCAGGAATGTGCCGCTCATCGTGCGGTCCTTCCGGTGGTGAGGCGGACGTCGCCGGAGACGGCAGCGGGATTCTCGAGGGTGCTGGCCAGGATCTCGGCGAAGTGCATCGTGGTGACGCCGCTGCCCTGCCGGGACAGTCCGCCGCCGATGTGCATCAGGCAGGACGCGTCGCCGCCGGCGCAAAGTTCGGCGCCCGTGCCGCAGATGTTGGCGGTCTTGTCCGCCAGCATCGCCGAGGACACGTCCGCGTTCTTCATCGAGAAGGTGCCGCCGAAGCCGCAGCACTGGTCGGCCTCGGGCAGTTCGGCCAGTTCGATGCCGCCGACCGAGCGCAACAGGTCCAGTTGGCGGTCGCCGAGCCGGAGCAGGCGCATGCCGTGGCAGCTGGGGTGGTAGGTGATCCGGTGCGGGAAGTACGAGCCCAGCTGCGCCGCCGCGTCGGTGACGCCCAGGACATCCACCAGGAGCTGGGAGAGCTCGTAGGTTTTGGCTCCGACGGCGGCGGCCCGGGCCTCCAGCCCGGCGTCCCCGCAGCGGCGGGCGACCATGGGGTGCTGGTGCTTCACGGAGGCGACACACGAACCGGAAGGTGCGACGGCGACGTCGTACTCATCTTCTTCGAAGGCCTTCACATGGTTGGCGACGACGGGCAGCGCTTCCTTGAGGTAGCCGCTGTTGACGTGCATCTGCCCGCAGCAGGCCTGGCCGGCCGGAAAGATGACCTCGTGGCCGAGGCGTTCCAGGATGGACACCGTGGCGCGGGCCGTGGCCGGGTACATGGCGTCAACGATGCACGTGGCGAAAAGCGCGATCCTCACTGGGCACCTCCGCTGGGGACGACACTCTGGTGTGCGGCCCGGGCTGAGGGCACGTACTCCGCCGGGTGCTGGGAGGCACGCACCACGGCGCGCAGCTCCCCCAGCCCGCCGCTGAGCACGCCTGCGGCGCGGGCCTGGACCAGGACGTTGCCCAGGGCCGTGGCTTCCACGGGTCCGGCGATCACGCGTTTGCCGGTGGCGTCGGCGGTGAGCTGGCACAGGAGCCGGTTCTGGGATCCGCCGCCCACAATGTGCACGACGCCGGCCCGGACGTCCGCGAGCCGTTCGGCGTCGGCGATGGTCCGGGCGTAGCCGGCGGCAAGGCTGTCCAGGATGCACCGCACGATGTGCGCGGGATGCTCCGGCAAGACAGCACCGGTGTTCCGGACCGCGCCCCGGATCCGTTCGGGCATGTTGTCCGGAGCGATGAAACAGGGGTCGTCGGCGTTGATGACCGGGCCGCCGGGCGGAAGAGTCGCGGCCGCGTCGAGCAGTTCCTCGAGCCCGGGCCGGTAGCCTTCGGCGGCCCAGGTGCGCTGGCATTCGCTGAGCAGCCAGAGGCCGCCGACGTTGCGCAGGTAGCGGATGGTGCCGTCCACGCCGCGTTCGTTGGTGAAGTTCGCGGTCCGGCTGGCCTCGGTCAGGACCGGGTGGGACAGTTCGACGCCGACCAGGGACCACGTGCCGGAGGAGACGTAGGCGAAATTGTCGTTAACACCTCCGGCGTCCGCCGGTACGGCGGCGACGGCCGAGGCGGTGTCGTGCGAGCCGACGGCCACCACGGCCGTGGTTTCGGGAAGTCCCAGGCGTCCCGCGATGTCCTTGGTGAGGGTGCCGACGGTCTCGCCGGGCTGGATCAGCGGCGGGAACAGGTTCGTGGGGAGGTCCAGCGCGGTGAGGAACTCCGTGGCCCACTCCCCCGCGACGGCGTCGAAGAGCCCGGTGGTGGAGGCGTTGGTGGCCTCGGTGCGGCGCTGGCCGGTGAGCAGGAACCCGATGAGGTCCGGGATGAGCAGCGCCTGCAGCCCCTCCAGCGCCGGCTCCGTGGCGAGCTGGTAGATCGTGTTGAACGGCAGGAACTGCAGCCCGGTGGTGGCGTAGAGCCGGGCCGGATCGAGTTTTTCGTGGACCCGGGAGATGGCGGCACGGGACCGGTCGTCGCGGTAGCTGAACGGCGCCGCGACCAGGTCACCGGCGTCGTTGACCAGCCCGTAGTCCACGGCCCAGGTGTCGATCCCGATGCTGGCGATGCTCTCGCCGCGGGCCGCGGCCGCCGTGGCGGCGGCCGCGAGCCCGGCGAGGACCTCGGCGAACAGCGCGTCGAAGTCCCAGCGGAGGCCGCCGTCGAGCTCCTTGACCCCGTTGGGGAACCGGTGCACGGTCTCCAGCTCGGCCCTCGCCCCACCGGGGCTGCCCGCGACCCGGCCCAGGATGACCCGGCCCGAGGACGCACCGATGTCGATTGCGGCAAAAGCACTGCCGGCAAACCGGCCGCCGTCGGTATCCGCTGGTGGCACCGCGTTCATCGCAGGAAGGCTCATCGCAGGAAGGCCGCGGCCACGCCGGCGTCCACGGGGATGTGGAGCCCCGTGGTGTGGGAGAGCTCGCTGCCGGTGAGCACGGCGGCGGCGTTGGCCACGTTTTCGGGCAGCACTTCGCGCTTGAGCAGGGTGCGCTGGGCGTAGTACTTGCCCAGTTCCTCTTCCTGCACGCCGTAGACGGCGGCGCGCTTGGCGCCCCAGCCGCCGGCGAAGATCCCGGAGCCTCGGACCACGCCGTCGGGGTTGATGCCGTTGACCCGGATCCCGTACTCGCCCAGTTCCGCGGCGAGGAGCCTGACCTGGTGGGCCTGGTCTGCCTTGGTGGCGGAGTAGGCGATGTTGTTCGGGCCGGCGAACACGGAGTTCTTGGAGGAGATGTAGATGATGTCCCCGCCCATCTCCTGGCCGATCATCACCTGCGCGGTCGCCTTGGCCACCAGGAACGAGCCCTTGGCCATGACGTTGTGCTGGAGGTCCCAGTCCTTTTCCGTGGTTTCCAGCAGCGGCTTGGAGATGGAGAGCCCCGCGTTGTTGACCACCAGGTCCAGTCCGCCGAAGGCCAGGACGGCTTCCTGGATGGCGGCGGCGATCTGGGCTTCGTCGGTGACGTCGGCCTGGACCCCGATGGCGACGTCGGCGCCGCCGAGTTCCGCGGCCACGGCCCGGGCGTTGTCCAGGTTCAGGTCAGCGATGACCACGCACGCGCCGTCGGCGGCGAAGCGGGTGGCGATCGCTTTGCCGATGCCCGACGCCGCCCCGGTCACCAGGGCGATCCGGCCAACATGGGATTTCGGCTTGGGCATCCGGGCCAGTTTGGCCTCTTCCAGGGCCCAGTATTCGATCCGGAACTTCTCGGCTTCCTCGATCGGGGCATAGGTGGAGACGGCTTCGGCGCCGCGCATGACGTTGATTGCGTTGAGGTAGAACTCCCCCGCCACCCGGGCGGTCTGCTTGTTCGCACCGAAGGAGAACATGCCCACGCCGGGCACCAGCACAATCGCCGGGTCCGCGCCGCGCAGGGCGGGGCTGTCCGGGGTTGCGTGCCGGTCGTAATACCCCTGGTAGTCCTCGCGGTAGGCGGCGTGGAGTTCCTTCAGCCGGGCCACGGAGTCTTCAACCGGGGCGTCGGCGGGCAGGTCCAGGACCAGCGGCTTGACCTTGGTGCGCAGGAAGTGGTCCGGGCAGGACGTGCCCAGGGCGCCGAGCCGCGGGTGCTCGGCGGCTTCGAGGAACGCCAGGACGGCGGGGTCGTCGCTGAAGTGCCCGAGCTGCGGCTTGTCCGTCGAGGCGAGTCCGCGGATCACGGGGGCCAGGGCGGCGGCCTTCGCGCGGCGCTCGGTTTCCGGGAGGGCGGCGTAGCCGGGCAGCTTGGGTCCGAACGGTTCGTTCTTGCCGTGGTCCTTGATGTACTCCTCGGCCTGCTCGATGATCCACAGCGAGTTGGCTTCGGCTTCCTCGCTGGTGGCGCCCCAGGCGGTGATGCCGTGGCCGCCGAGGATGGTGCCGACGGCGTGCGGGTTGGCGTCCTTGATCGCGGCGATGTCCAGGCCGAGCTGGAAGCCGGGGCGCCGCCACGGCACCCACGCCACCTTCTCGCCGAAGATCTCCTTGGTCAGGGCCTCGCCGTCGGCGGCCGTGGCAATGGCGATCCCGGAGTCCGGGTGCAGGTGGTCCACGTGCGCGGCGTCGACCAGGCCATGCATGGCGGTATCGATCGACGGCGCGGCACCGCCTTTGCCGTGCAGGCAGTAATCGAACGCGGCGACCATTTCGTCTTCACGCTCGACGCCGGGGTACACGTTCTTGAGCGCCTGCAGCCGGTCCAGCCGCAGCACGGCAAGGCCCTCGGCCTTCAGCGTGCCCAGGTCACCGCCGGAGCCCTTGACCCACAGGAGCTCGACGTCGTCGCCGGTCACGGGGTCCTTTTCGGTGCCCTTGGCGGAGGTGTTGCCGCCGGCGAAGTTGGTGTTCCGCTTGTCCGCGCCGAGGCGGTTCGAACGGGAGATCAGTTCTTCAACAGTCTTATTGGTCATTATTTAAGCGCCCCATCCGGCCTGGTGGCCGCCGACGCGGTCCTCGTTGATCTTCTTCTGGTAACCGCTGGCCTTGAAGGCGGCCATCGGGTCCGCGGGCAGGCCGCGGGATTCACGCCACTGCGCCAGCGCGGGGCGGACATCGGTGTAAAAGGCATCGTTGAAGATGCCGTTGGCGGCCAGGACGTCGCCGCTGCGCTGGGCCTCGGCCAGCGCATCGGTGTCGATCAGCAGGGCGCGGGCGGTCATTTCCTGGACATTGAGCACGGACCGGATCTGGCCCGGGATCTTTTCCTCCAGGTTGTGGCACTGGTCCAGCATCAGGGCGACGGCTGAATTCTCTCCTGCGGACTTGCCGAACCCGCCGCCGCGGATGACCTCGTGCATGATGCGGAAGAGCTGGAAGGGATCCGCCGCACCGACGATCAGGTCATCGTCCGCGTAGAAGCGGGAGTTGAAGTCGAAGGAGCCGAGCTTGCCCAGGCGCAGCAGCTGCATGACGATGAACTCGATGTTGGTGCCGGGGGCGTGGTGGCCGGTGTCGAGGCAGACAAAGGCTTTCTCGCCCAGGGCCAGGGTCTGGGCGTAGGAGGTACCCCAGTCCGGAACGTCGGTGTGGTAGAAAGCCGGCTCGAAGAACTTGTACTCCAGCACCAGGCGCTGCTCGTCGCCCAGGGCCGCGTAGATTTCCTGCAGCGACTCGGCCAGGCGGTCCTGCCGGCCGCGCATGTCGTCCTGGCCCGGGTAGTTGGTGCCGTCCGCGAGCCAGATCTTCAGATCCCGCGAGCCCGTGGCGTTCATGATCTCCAGGCACTCGAGGTGGTGGTCGATCGCGCGGCGGCGGACCGCAGGGTTCGAGGAGGTCAGGGAACCAAGCTTGTACTCGTCGTCCTGGAAGGTGTTGGAGTTAATAGTGCCGAGTCCCACGCCGAGGCCCGCCGCGAACTCCTTCAGGGCCGCGTAATCTTCCACCTTGTCCCAGGGGATGTGCAGCGCCACGGTGGGCGCGAGTCCGGTGAGTTCGTGGACCTTCGCGGCGTCGGCCAGCTTCTCGTGGACCGTGCGCGGGGTGCCGGGAGTGCCGAACACCTTGAAGCGGGTGCCGGAGTTGCCGTAGGCCCAGGACGGGACCTCGATGGCGAGTTCCCCGAGGCGGCCCAGGGCCGTTTCTGTGGTGTTCATGGTTGTTCCTTCTGCGGTTGGTGGTTGTCCCCGGCGGCGTTGGCCGCGGACAACTGGTCCTCGAGATTGAAGATTTCGGTGAGCTGGAGGAAGCCTTGGTCCGGCGCTCCGGCAAGGTCGTCGAAGAAGCCGGCCATCTCGGCCTGCCAGCGGGCGTTGACGTCAGTGGCTGCCATCCGGGCCTGGGCTTCGGTCAGGCTGTCCGTTTCGAAATAGCCGACCAGGAGCCCGTCGGGCCGGAGGAAGAGTGAGTAGTTGTTCCAGCCCGAGGCCTTCAGGGCCCGGAGCATCTCCGGCCAGACGGCCGCGTGCCGGCGGGTGTATTCCCCGATCAGCGCGGGCTTGACCTGGAGCTGGAAGCAGACGCGTTGCGTGCTCATGAGAGCACCACGTGGCGGTGTTCGATGCCCAGCAGGGATGCGGCAGCCTTGATGTCGGCGGCGCGGTGGCCGACGCATAGGGCCCAGTGGTGGCCGATTCCGGTCTGGCTCCAGACATCCACCCAGAGCCCGGGGTCCCCGCCGAAGTCCACCCGGGAGGTCGTGTTGCCGATCTGCAGGAGCGGGCCGGGAACCACCTCGCCCTCGGAGGTGACGAACACGTAGCTTCCGTCCGGGTCCTGGCCGAGGCCGAAGGTGGTGACGCGGCCGCGGCGAACATCGAATTCGACCGAGACGCCCCAGCCGCGTTTGCCGTGGTAGACGCCGAGTCCGCGCAGGAGCGGGTCCTGGGCGGACACGGCCAGGTGGGCCGGGCCGTCGTGTCCCATTTCGACCACGTTGTCGAGGAAGTTCAGGGCCTGGATCTCGGTAAATGATCCCCCGGCGCCGATCGCCTGGGCCGCCAGCATGGCGATGGAGGTCCGCAGCTCGAACTCGCCGGCCATCGGGATGCCCCGGGCCGTCAGGATGGAGGAGCCCAGGATCATCCCGGCGCCGAGCCGTTCGTGCTGTTCGCCGGCCAGTCCGCGGTGATAGTAGGCCACGGAGTCCAGGTCGAAGTCCTCCACAAGGCGGTCCAGGCCGACGGACACCTTCGCACCCCACGCGAAGTCGTCGTCGTTCACGGAGTCATCCACAACGAAAAGTTCGCGGGCGAGCCCGAGCCGTTCGGTCACCTCCGCCTCCGTGACGGCGTTGACCCGTTCGCGGAGGTCATCGAATTCGAGCACCTCCACGTGGGAGCCGAAGGTGGTGGACACGGTGGTGAGGTCGGTGGCGACATCGAGCATGCCCGGATAGAGGTGGCCCATGAGCCCGTGCCGGGCATTGCGGAGCCGGGCGCGGACGCCGGCGGCGTGGACCCACGCGGTGATCCGCTCCCAGGCGGACTCCTGCTTAAGGTGCCCCGAGACGGAGCGGAAGTCGATCCCGGCCCGGCGGAAGACGTTGGCGACCTCCGGCACCGGGCACTGGCCGCAGTAGGCCAGCCACTTGCCGGTGTCAAAGTTGGCGTGGTCCATCGCTTCGGTTGGCTGCAGGTCGATCACCAGGACGGGGGTCTTCGCGCGCTGGGCGATGGGCAGGACCATGGAGGATGTCAGGTACGTGGTGAGGAAGATGACGATGAGGTCGCAGTCGGCGACGCGGAGCTTTTCGCCGGCCGCGGCGGCCTCCTGCGCGTCGGAGATGAAGCCGGTGTCGACGACGTCGGCGTCGAGCTCCTGGAAGCGGCCGGTGACGTACCGGACGGACTCCCGCAGCTGCGGCAGCAGCTCCGGGAACTGGGGCCAGTAGGCGCCGAGACCGCCGGAGACCAGCCCGATGCGGGTGGGGCGGCGCCGGTGCGGTTGCAGCAGCCGGTCTGCCGGTTGTTTCTGGTTCATGTGGGGCCTTCCGGCATGAAAAGGGGGATCTGGGGCTCCGGAACGTGGTTTCCGGGCACGGCTGTGGAGTTGACGCCGTGGGCCCGGTGCTGCGGCACCGGTGAAGCGGAACGGAGTGAAGTGGTGAGGTGCCGGGCGGGCTGTCGGCGGCCCGCCCGGCCGCTCGGGATGGGTCAGGAACGGATCAGAAGTTGTACTTGTCGATGTTCTCGGCGTTGAAGACCGTCGGCGGGCCGACGATCACCAGGCCGCCCTTTTCGACCTTGCGTTCGCCCAGTTCGCCGGCGGTGAAGGTATCCCCTTCGGCGCCGGTGATCTTGCCGTCCTTGAGGGCCTTGCCGGCGAACGCCGCCACGTAGCCGAGCTGCGCCGGATCCCAGAGGGCGAACTCCTTGACGGTTCCGTCCTTCACGAAGGGCCGCATTTCATTCGGCAGTCCGAGCCCGGTCAGGGCAACCTTGCCCTTGTAGGCGGACGTTGAGAGGTACCGGGCGGTGGCGGCGATGCCCACGGTGGTGGGCGAGATGATGCCCTTCAGGTTCGGGTGGGCCTGCATGAGGCCCTGGGCTTCCTGGAAGGACTTGGTGTCGTTGTCATCGCCGTAGACCTTGGCCACAAGCTTGATGTCCTTGTACGCGGGGTTGGAGGCGAGCTCCTCCTCCATGTACTTGATCCACTCGTTCTGGTTGGTGGCGTTGGCGGTGGCGGATAGGATGGCGATCTCGCCGCTGCCGCCGATCTGCTCGGAAATCAGCTTGGTCTGGATCAAGGCAACGTCCTTGGCGACGACCTGGCTGATGAAGATGTCGCGGCAGTCGGGATTGGTATCCGAGTCGAACGCGACGATCTTGGCGCCTGCGGAACGGGCTTCGCCGAGGGCGGTGCAGACGGCGTCGGGGTCATTGGCGGCAATCGCGATGACGTTCGTGCCGGCCTGCGTCTCGGCGTTGATGAACGAAACCTGGCTGGAGGCGGAGGCTTCCAGCGGTCCGACGACCTGCGAGGAGGCGAATCCTGCCTCAGTGGCGCCCTTCTTGCCGCCGCCCAGAACAACGTCCGTGTACGGGTTGTTCAGCTGCTTGGGGATGAAGGTGATCTTCTGGTCCCCGCCGCCTGCCGAGGGGCTGCTGGTGTCGGTCGAGGATGCAGAGCCGCTGTTGCAGGCTGTCAGCGCCAGTGCGGCCACGGCGGTGATGGCCACCATGCTTCCCAGTCGGCCGGTCCGGCCCTTGTTCTTGCGGTTCAACATCATTGTTCTTCCCTTTTCCTTCGTGCGGTCGGTACAGCCGGTCCCAGGCGGGCGCGGTTTGTTGTGGTGTGCAGATTTCAGGTGGCCTTGCGGGTGAAACTTCGGCGGACGCGGCGGGTGTGCCGCCATTGCCTGATGGCGGAGCCGATGCTCGGCGCCACCACTGAGAGGATCAGCAGCAGTCCGGTCACCGTGATGAGGACGACGTCGGACACCCGGGCCAGGCGGAGGGCGTAGTTGAGCGTGCCGATCAGCAGGACGCCGGCGATGACGCCGGGGATGGAGCCCTTGCCGCCGAAGATCGACACGCCGCCGAGCAGGACGGCGGCGATGACGGCCAGTTCCAGGCCGGAGGCGTTGTCGCTGCGGGCGCTTGTGTAGCGCAGCGTCCAGTAGATGCCGGCGAGAGCCGAAACGGCGCCGGACCCGACGTAGAGCCAGAACTTGCTGCGGGCGACGTTGATCCCGACGAAGCTGGCGGCTTCCTTGCTGTAGCCCATCGCATAGAGGCCGCGTCCGAACGGTGTGAAGTGCAGCAGCACGCCGAAGAAGACCATCACCACCACGACGCCGATCATCACCGTGGGGATGCCGGTACCGCCGATTTTGGAGGTGAAGAAGGCGGTCAGCGCCTTGGGGAAGTTGGCCACGGCGTTGTCGCCGATGATGACCAGGGCCAGGCCGCGGAACAACGCCAGGGTGCCGATGGTGACCGCCAGGGAGGGCAGTCCGAGGACCGCGATCAGGAAGCCGTTGAACATGCCGGCGGCAATTCCTGCCAGCAGGCTGATTGCCAGGGCCAGCCAGATGTCCGTCCCGCCGGCCCAGAGGACGCCCATCAGGGCGCTGGTCAGGCCGGCGGTGCTGGCCACGGACAAGTCGATTTCGCCCGTGATGATGATCAGCGTCATCGGCATGGCAATCAGCAGGACCGGGATCACGTCCAGGAGCAGGAAGCCGGTGGTGACCGGCGAGGCGAAGCGCGGAATGGCGATGGCGGCGTAGATCAGGAAAGCAATCAGGGCGTAGATGGTGACCGCGTCACGGCCCATCAGGATCCGCGCGGCCCCGGTCCGGCCCTTCGGTTCGCTGGCCAGCGGCTTGGTGTTGTCAGCCACGGGAGCCGGCGCCGTGCTGGTGGTGGACGTGGTTTCAGACATTGCGAGCCTCGCTAATCCGCAGTTTCTTGGCTGTGCGCAGGCTGGCCACGCGGTCGATGATGATGGCGGTGAGGATCAGCACGCCGACGATCGCCTGCTGCCAGAACTTGTCCACCCGCAGGGCGGTCAGGGAGCTGGTGATGGTGGTCAGGAGGACGGCGCCGAGCGCGGCCCCGGTCACCGATCCGCTGCCGCCGAAGATGGCCACACCACCGACGACGGCGGCCGCCACCACGGTCAGTTCCATCCCCGTGCCGGTGGTGGCGCCGACGGAGTTGAAGCGGCTGGCGTAAAGCACACCGGCCAGGCCGGCGAGCGCGCCGTTGGCCAGGAACGCGAGGAACACGCGCTTGGAGACCTTGATGCCGAAGGCGGTGGCCGCGTCCGGGTCCGAGCCGATGGCGTACAGGTCACGGCCCGGGCGGGTGCCGGACATGTAGATGGCGACGGCGATTACGACGACGATGGCCAGCAGCGTGATGACGGGGAACCCCAGAAAGGTGTTCACCGAGAGGGCGCCGAACTCCTCCGGACGGTCGCCGGCGAAGTACTGCTTGCCGCCGGCCCAGGCGTTGTTCAGGCCGCGGTACACGTAAAGCGTCCCGAGGGTGATGACCAGGGCGGGCACTTTGGCGAGGGTGACCAGGGCGCCGTTGACGGCGCCCAGCAGCGCCCCGAAGGCCATGCCGATCACAAAGACTGCGATGATCGGCACGTCGGGCATGGCCGAGAAAAGGGAGCCGGTGCCGAAGGCGACCAGCCCCAGCATGGAGCCGACGGAAAGGTCGATGTTCCTGGTGATGATCAGCAGGGTCTGCCCCACCGCCAGAATCATGATGATCGTGGCGTTGAGCAGCAGGTCCTTCACGCCCTGCGCGGTGAGGAACAACGGGTTAATCAGGTAGGTGACCAGTACCAGCAGTGCCAGCGCGATCAGCACGGGGAGTTCGCGCATCCGCAGCAGCGAGGCGACGGCGCCCCGGGCTCCGGCGTCGGGTGCCGGCGTCGTTGCGTTCTTGTGGTCCAGAGCTGAGCTCACAGGGTTCCTCCTGCGGAAGACGTGGCGGCGTGCATGACCGATTCGGGGTTCGCATCGGCACGGTCGAGTTCGGCGGTGATCCGGCCTTCGCGCATGACCAGGACGCGGTCCGCCATGCCGAGGACCTCGGGCAGTTCCGAGGAGATCATCAGGATCGCGATCCCGCGCCCGGCAAGGTCCGATATGAGCCGGTGGACCTCGCTCTTGGTGCCGACGTCGATGCCGCGGGTGGGCTCGTCGATGATCAGCAGCCGCGGGTCCGTGGCCAGCCACTTGGCGAGCACCACCTTTTGCTGGTTGCCGCCGGAGAGCGTGGAGACGGCGTACTCCTGCGAGCCGGTCTTGACCTGGAGCCGTTTGCTCCATTCCTGGGCCGCGCGCCGCTCCGCGCCCCCGTTGATCAGGCCCGCCGTCGTGTACTTGTTGCGCAGCGTGAGCGTGACGTTCCGGGCCACGGACAGGTCCATCACGAGGCCCTGCTTGCGGCGGTCCTCCGGCACGAAGCCCATGCCGGCGGTGATGGCCACCTGGGGATTCCTCGGCCTGAGCTTGCGTCCGTCGAAGGTGATATCGCCGGCGTCGTAGGGGTCGATGCCGAATACGGCACGGGCCACCTCTGTGCGGCCGGCGCCGACGAGGCCGGCCAAGGCAACGATTTCCCCGGCGCGGACCTCGAAGCTGATATCGCGGAACACCCCGGCGCGGCTGAGGCCGTCCACTTTCAGGACCACGTCGCCGATCTCGGCAGGGGTCTTGGGGAACAGGGCGCCAATGTCGCGGCCCACCATCTCGCGAACGACCTGCTCGACGGTGACGTCGGCCGTGCGGTGGGTGGAGATGTACCGGCCGTCCCGCATCACGGTGATGCGGTCGCACAGGTCAAAGACTTCGTCGAAACGGTGCGAAATGAAGAGGATGCCGGTCCCGCGGTCCCGGAGGCTCCGGGCCACGGCGAACAGCCGTTCCACCTCGACGCCGCTGAGGGCTGCCGTGGGCTCGTCCATCACCAGGACTTTGGCGTCCAGCGAAATGGCCTTGGCGATTTCAATGATCTGCTGGTCCGCGATGGACAGGCCTTCGGCGATGCGGGTCGGGTCGATCGGAACGCCGAGCCGCTCGAACAGCTTGCGCGCCTCCCTGACCATGGTCGCTTTGCTGATGAGCCCGAAGCGGCCCTTGGGCTGGCGGCCGATGAAAATGTTCTCCGCGACGCTCAGGTCGGGGAAGAGCGTGGGTTCCTGGTAGATGACCGAGATTCCGGCGTCCTTGCTCTCGGCAACATTGCGGAACTGGACGCTCTGGCCTGCCACCTGGAAGTCGCCGGAATCGGGGTGGTGCAGGCCAGCGAGGATTTTCACCAGCGTGGACTTGCCGGCGCCGTTCTCGCCGACGAGTGCGTGGATTTCGCCAGCCTCGATGTGGATGGTGCCGTCGGCCAGGGCGACCACCGGGCCGAAGGTCTTGGCTGCGTGGGAGAGCGAGAGGACCGGAACCTGCTCCCCCTCAGCGGGGCCGGACCGGGAACTGTGTGTCTGCTGCATAAAATTGACCGCACCTTTGGGGCTTAGTGAACTGTGCCTAGTGAACACGAAATGAATCGTTTCATAACGAGTTGTGATTTGAATCATAAGGTCTTCAAATCAACACGTCAACTGACGTCAGGCATTCGTGACGCTGCTTTTGATTCGTTTCAATGAAAGGGTTCAAAGTGGACCCCGGACGGGTATCCTGAAGTGACTATTTTGCGTACGCGCCGCCTGGCCCCAGGGGCTGCGGCGTCCACCTTCAGGAGCACAGGAAATGGTTTCAGCGAGCGTCAAGGACGTCGCGGCACTGGCCGGCGTCTCGGTGGGGACGGTCTCCAATGTGCTGAACCGGCCGCAGAAGGTTTCCGCGGAAGTTACCCTGAGGGTCCAGTCCGCCATCGACAAGCTCGGCTTCGTCCGGAACGACGCCGCGCGCCAGTTGCGCGCGGGCATGAGCCACAGCATCGGCCTGGTGGTCCTGGACGCTGCCAACCCCTTCTTCTCGGATCTGGCCCGGGGCGCGGAGGACCGCGCCGCCGCGGAGAACTTCACCGTCCTCGTCGGCAACAGCAACGAGGACGAGGGCCGGGAATCCGCGTATCTGGACCTCTTTGAGCAGCAGCGCGTGCGGGGCGTGCTGCTGTCCCCGGTAGGAAATGTGATTCCCCGGCTGGAGCAGCTCCGGCGCCGGGGCATCCCTACAGTGCTCGTGGACCGGCAGACAGAGAACACGAGCTTCTCCTCCGTGGCCGTGGACGACCTGGCGGGCGGGGAGATGGCTGCGGCCCACCTGTTGTCGCTGGGCAGGCGGCGGATCGCGTTTATCGGCGGCCCGGCAAGCATCCGGCAGGTAGCGGACCGTTTGGCAGGGGCGCGGAAGGCCATCGACGCCGTTGCGGGTGCAACGCTGGAGGTCATCGCCACGGAATCCCTGACCGTGCTTTCGGGCAGGGCGGCCGGCGAGTCCATCCAGGCCCGGCCCGAAGCCGAACGCCCGGATGCGATCTTTGCAGCCAACGACCTGCTTGCCGTGGGTGCCCTGCAGGGCCTGATGCTCATGGGCGGCGTCAAGGTGCCGCAGGAGATAGCCCTGATCGGCTACGACGACATAGAGTTCGCCGCCGCCGCCGTCGTCCCGCTGTCCTCCATCCGGCAGCCCAGCGCCCTCATCGGCTCCACCGCACTGGAACTGCTGCTCCGGGAGGCGGCATCGGAGGACGGCTTCGCACCCACCCAGGTGGTCTTTCCGCCCGAATTGATAGTGAGGGCATCCACGCAGGGCTGAAAGGAGGCCCCGATGGGCAGCACAGATTATGAGTTCCGGACCGTCTGGCGCGTGGCGGGCACGCCGGAGGAGGTCGCGGCCGTCCTGGGCGACGCCACCGCCATGCCGCGCTGGTGGCCTTCCGTCTATCTCAGCGTCGAGCCCGTGGCCGGCGGCCCCGACCCTCGGCCCGGCATTCCGCGCCCCACGCGTCTGCACACGAAGGGCTGGCTGCCCTATACGCTCCGCTGGACCCTCACGGTTACGGAGCCCGTCACGGCCCGCGGCTTCGCCCTCACCGCGGCAGGCGATCTGAACGGCACCGGCCGCTGGACCTTCGAGCCTGACGGGCCGGAAACGGTCATCACCTACGACTGGCGCGTCAGCGCCGCCAAGCCCCTACTACGGCGGCTGAGCTGGCTGCTGAAGCCGGCCTTCGCCGCCAACCACCGCTGGGCGATGGCCCGCGGCCAGGAGAGCCTCGCCCTGGAACTGCGCCGGCGCCGCGCGGCAGCGGGGGGCAGCGCTGCCGGGGCGGCGGTCCCACCGCCTCCGCCGCCCACCTTTGCCTGGCTGACCCGCCGCGCAGCGCGCACGGACACGTAGACGGCCGCCTACCGTCCGGAGTTCTGCCCGGGCTCTTGCCCTGAACTTCCGGCCCTGGACTTGTGCACAACAGTAAGTCAGTGTCTCATTCACTTGACCATTGAGGCGGGAGGCCATTCCACGGTTAGCTGGGTCACATCCTCGTTTCCCCGTGACCGTTCAGGACTCCTCATGACCTTGCAGAAAAACCGGCCTTCCGGCAGCGCCGCCCATTGGGACGATGTCGAGATCGGCGACGCCGTCCACCTCCACCGTGGCGGCCGCCTTGAGCACGCGGGCCTGGTGGATAACCGCACGCCCGACGGCGACGTCGTATGGGTGCTCTCCGACGGCGGGCACCGTCAGCTGTTCCACGTTGCCGACGGCTTTGAACTGAGCGTGGCAGAACCCGAAGGAGCCGGCCATGCTGGCAACTGACCGGCCAACGGCCCTGGCACGGCAGCCGGAAATCCTGTCCGGGTCCGCGTCCGGGACGGACCCCTGGGCCGCTTCCTGCCCCGACGACTGCCACTACTGCTCGGGGCCCGAGACCGACTAGGGCAGCTGCTCGCCGGCTGCGGAATAGAGCACGCGGCGCAGTTGACCTCGGCCTATGCCGGGAAATCACAATCCGGACATCAATCGGGCTCCGTCGCAGTGGCATCGTTGACTAAGGCAACGGCGGGGATAATGGTTGAGCCATGAGGTCTCAGCGAATGAAGCACGCACTGGTTGTGACAACGGCTGCCGCGGCGGCCCTCCTATTCAGCGGCTGCGGGGGCAGCTCGACGCAGGCCCAGTCGGCCACGTCCCCGCCCAGCCCGTCTGCCACGGAAACCAGCCAGCCGCCCGCGACGTCCGCTGCCGCGCCGGAATCCTCTGCGGCCGCCGCACCGTCCACCGCCAAGGGCGGCCCCCAGCTGTGCAAGGCCGCAAGCCTGACCGGCACCACCGACGCCACGGGCGGCGGCGCGGCCGGCAGCATCTACATGCAGCTGATCCTGACCAACTCCGGCACCGAACCGTGCCTGCTGAAGGGCTTCGCGGGCGTCTCCCTCACAGCAGGGGCCGACGGTGAGCCGATCGGCGCCGCCGCCACCCGCGACGACTCGGGCCCGGTCACCGACGTCACGCTTGCCCCGGGCAAGGCCGGCACAGCCACCCTGCGCTACACCCAGGCCGCCAACTACCCGGACTGCACCAAGACACCGGCGGCAGGATTCCGGGTCTACCCGCCCAACGACACCGCGTCGCTGTTCATTCCGCAGCAACTGGACGCCTGCACCAACACGGAGATCAACCTGCTGACCATCGGTGCCTTCCAGCCCAAGTAACACCCGTCCCCCGCGTCTCTGATCCAGCGCGTCTGCGCTCCCACCCGTCCCGGGGCACCTGGCCCCCGCGGGACCCGCCGCCCCATGATGTGGCCCGGCCAATAGTGTCGGCGGGGTAGGGCATGATGGAGGAATGAAGGGGCAGGAGCTCGCCGGCGGCACACTCGCGGCCGACGCCATGGACCGGTTCAGCCGGCCGACCCGGGACTGGTTCCTGGGCGCTTTTTCCGCGCCCACACCGGCCCAGAACGGCGCCTGGAATGCCATCTCCTCCGGTGCGCACGCCCTCGTCGTCGCACCCACCGGCTCCGGCAAGACGCTCGCCGCGTTCCTCTGGGCGCTGGACCGGTTGCTTGTCTCCGCGCCCGCAGAGCCCGACGCCCTGCCCGGCCTGGACCCGGCGGCCAAGGGCGGGCGCCGGAAGCCTGCTCGAGGCAAGGCGCCCCAGCGCAAGACCCGTGTGCTGTACATATCCCCGCTCAAGGCTCTCGGCGTCGACGTCGAACGCAACCTCCGCGCGCCGCTGATCGGCATCACGCAGACCGCCAAACGCCTGGACCTGCCGGCCCCGCTCATTACCGTGGGCGTCCGGTCCGGGGACACGACGGCGTCGGACCGCCGCTCGCTGCTCAGCCACCCGCCCGATATCCTCATCACCACCCCGGAATCGCTCTTCCTGATGCTGACGTCGAAGGCCCGCGAAACCCTCAGCGAAGTGGACACGATCATCGTCGACGAGGTCCACGCCGTCGCCGGCACCAAGCGCGGGGCGCATCTGGCAGTATCGCTGGAACGGCTGGACGCGCTGCTGCCCAAGCCCGCCCAGCGGATCGGGCTGTCGGCCACCGTGGAACCCAAGGAGCTGGTGGCGCAGTTCCTCGCCGGCTCGGCGCCGGTGGAAATTGTCGCCCCTCCGTCACGGAAGAACTGGGACCTGACTGTCTCCGTCCCGGTGGAGGACATGTCCGATCTCCAGGGCGCCGCCGGGGCCTTCGACTCCGGTCCGGCCTCCGGGCTGCAGCCCCAGGCCTCCATCTGGCCGCATGTGGAGGAAAAGATCGTGGACCTGGTGCTCGCCAACCAGTCCACCATCGTGTTTGCGAACTCCCGCCGCCTCGCCGAACGGCTCACCGCCCGGCTCAACGAGATCTACGCCGAACGCCAGCTCCTGGCAGCCGGCGGCGGCTGGACGGACTTTGGCGCCGGCGCCCCGGACTTCGACGCCGGACCGAATGACGTGCCGAGTCCGGTGCCGTCCGGCCGCGGGGGCATGCCGTCCGGCCGCGCCGCCGCGCAGCCCACATCCACCGCCACACCGGCCCACATGATGGCCCAGGCCGGGAGCACCGCCGGCGCCGATCCCGTGCTGGCCCGCGCCCACCACGGCTCCGTGTCCAAGGACCAGCGCGCCCTGATCGAAGATGACCTGAAATCCGGGCGGCTGCGCTGCGTCGTGGCCACGTCCTCACTCGAGCTCGGCATCGACATGGGTGCCGTGGACCTGGTGGTGCAGGTCGAGTCGCCGCCCTCCGTGGCCAGCGGCCTGCAGCGGGTGGGCCGCGCCGGCCACCAGGTCGGCGAAGTCTCCCAGGGCGTCCTGTTCCCGAAGCACCGGGCAGACCTGGTCCACACGGCCATCACCGTGGAGCGGATGCTCGCGGGCAAGATCGAGCGGCTGAGCGTACCGGCCAACCCGCTGGACATCCTGGCCCAGCAGACGGTCGCCGCCACTGCCCTCGGTGCCATCGACGTGGAGGACTGGTTCAACACGGTCCGGCGGTCGGCGCCGTTCGCCTCGCTCCCCCGCTCCGCGTTCGAAGCCACCCTGGACCTCCTTGCCGGGCGCTACCCCTCGGACGAATTCGCCGAACTGCGCCCCCGGGTCATCTGGGACCGGAACGCCGGGACCATCGAGGGCAGGCCCGGCGCGCAGCGGCTCGCCGTCACTTCCGGCGGCACCATCCCGGACCGCGGGCTGTTCGGCGTCTACATCATCGGCACCGAAGTCGAGGGCACCGGCGGTAGCGGTTCCTCCGGCGGCGCCAGTGCGGACGGCAGGGCAGCCAGCCCGGCCGCCGCCGCGGCCAAGGGCGGGCGCCGGGTGGGGGAACTCGATGAGGAAATGGTCTATGAATCCCGGGTTGGCGACATCTTCGCACTCGGCGCCACCAGCTGGAAGATCGAGGACATCACGCACGACCGTGTCCTGGTCTCGCCGGCGTTCGGCCAGCCCGGCAAGCTCCCCTTTTGGAAGGGCGACTCCCTGGGCCGGCCGGTGGACTTGGGCCGCGCCCTTGGCGCGTTCATGCGCGAACTGGCGGCGTCCGACGTCGGGCCGGCCACCGAGCGGTGCAAGGCCAGCGGACTGGACGATTACGCCGCGAACAACCTGATCCAGTACCTCGCCGAACAACGGCTCGCCACCGAGGTGGTCCCCAGCGACACGACCCTCGTGGTGGAACGCTTCCATGACGAGCTTGGCGACTGGCGCGTGGTGCTGCACAGCCCCTTCGGCATGCCCGTGCACGCACCGTGGGCCCTGGCCGTGGGCCAGCGCCTGCAGCAGCGCTACGGGATGGACGGCTCGGCCATGGCCGCCGACGACGGCATCGTGCTGCGCGTGCCCATGATGGAGGATGAGCCGCCGGGCGCCGAGTTGTTCCTGTTCGACCCGGAGGAAATCGAGCAGATCGTGACGGCGGAGGTCGGCGGGAGCGCCCTGTTCGCCTCCCGGTTCCGCGAGTGCGCGGCCCGCGCGTTGCTCCTGCCCCGGCAGAATCCCGGCAAGCGGCAGCCCTTGTGGCAGCAGCGGCAGCGTTCGGCGCAGCTGCTGGATGTTGCCCGGAAGTACCCGACGTTCCCGATTGTCCTCGAGACGGTCCGCGAGTGCCTGCAGGATGTCTACGACCTTCCGGCGCTGAAGGACATCGCCGCGTCGGTCGAGCGCCGCGAGCTCAGGATCGTCCAGACCACCACCCAGCAGCCTTCCCCGTTCGCGAAGTCTTTACTCTTTGGCTACGTGGCCCAGTTCCTCTACGAAGGCGACTCCCCGCTGGCTGAGCGCCGGGCCGCCGCCCTGGCCCTCGATTCCACCCTGCTCAACGAGCTCATGGGCCGCGTTGAGCTGCGCGAACTGCTGGATGCGAAGGTCATCGAGGCCACCGAACGCGAACTGCAGCGGCTGGCCCGCGACCGACAGGTGCGCGGGCTGGAGGGCGTCGCGGACCTCCTGCGCCTCCTCGGTCCACTCTCGCCGGACGAGGTCGCCGCCCGGCTGGAGCCGGTGGCGGCCCCAGCCCAGGGAAGCGAGGCTGCCGGGACCGACCAGGGGGGCCTGCCTGTCGAAACCCCGGCAACCGAGGCCGACGCCGGCGCCCACCTCACCGCACTGCAGCGGGCCAACCGGGCGATCAAGGTCAACATCGGCGGCATCGAACGCTTCGCGGCCGTCGAGGATGCCGCCCGGCTCCGGGATGCCCTCGGCGTGCCGCTGCCCATGGGTGTGCCGCTGGCCTTCATCGAACCGGTCGCGGACCCCCTCGGCGACCTCGTCTCGCGCTACGCCCGCACGCACGGGCCCTTCACCGCCGCCGAGGCCGCGGCGCGGCTGGGACTGGGCGTCGCCGTCGTCGGCACGGCACTGAAGCGGCTGGCCGCGGACGGACGCGTGGTGGAAGGAGAGTTCCGCCCGCACGCTGCGCCACCGGCGGGCACGTCAGCCAGCACGGCAGCCGGCGGTGAAGAATCCGGGGTGGAGGGATCCGGCGAGGAGGCGTTCCAGCCCGCCGTTTTGCCCACTGTTTTGCCTCCGGCCAGCGTGAGCGAATGGTGCGACGCCGAGGTCCTCCGCAGGCTGCGCCGCCGTTCCCTCGCCGCGCTCCGCGCCGAAGTCGAACCGGTGGACGCCGCCGCCTACGGCCGATTCCTTCCCGCCTGGCAGAACTTGCGGACCCCGGGCGGCCGCGGGCAGTCCGCGCTCCGCGGCCTGGACGGCATTATCACGGCCATCGACCAGCTCTCCGGCGTGCCCATTCCGGCCTCGGCATGGGAGCCGCTTGTCCTGGCCAGCCGCGTCTCCAACTACCAGCCGGCCATGCTGGACGAGCTCATGGCCGCCGGCGAGGTCCTCTGGTCCGGTGCCGGCTCGCTGCCCGGCAACGACGGCTGGGTGAGCCTGCACCTCGCCGATTCGGCCGAACTGACGCTGAACCCGTCCATCGACTTCGAACCCGGCGACGCGCAGCGACGGCTCCTCGAGCACCTGCAGAACAACGGCGGCGGCTACTTCTTCCGGCAGCTGACCGAGGTTGCCGGCGGCATGGATTCGGTGCTCAGCGACCAGGACGTGGTGGCCGCACTCTGGGATCTCGCCTGGGCGGGCCGGATTACCGGCGACACGTTCGCCCCCGTCAGGGCCCTGATCGCCGGCGGCCACACCGCGCACCGGCAGGTGGGGCGCGCCCCGCGGGCCCGCGCGCCGCGGCTCAGCCGGCTCGGACGGGCGCACGGCACCGGCCTGCTCGGATCACCGGGACTCACCGGCGGCCGGTACGGATCCGTGACCGGCACCGCGCCCGCTCCCCCGCTCGCCGCGGGACGCTGGTCCGCGCTGCCCTCCCCGGAGCTCGATCCCACCATCCATGCCCGGGCCACCGCGGAGCTGCTCCTGGACCGCTACGGCGTGGTCACCCGCGGCTCGGTCATGGCAGAAAACATCCTCGGCGGCTTCGGCCTCATGTACAAAGTGCTGGCCCGGCTCGAGGAAGCCGGACGCTGCCGCCGCGGCTACTTCATCGAACACCTCGGCGCGGCGCAGTTCGCCGTCCCGGCCACGGTGGACCGGCTGCGGTCCTACGTCGAGGACGCCGAGTTGCACAAGGCCGAGCCGGTGGCCCTGGCCCTCGCCGCGACCGACCCCGCCAACCCGTACGGCGCCGCACTGCCGTGGCCCGCGCTCAACGTCGACGCCGGCACCGGCCACCGCCCCGGCCGGAAGGCCGGCGCCCTCGTGGTCCTGGTCGACGGCGCCCTGGCGCTGTACGTCGAACGCGGCGGCAAGACCCTGCTCGCGTTCAGCGACGACCCCGACGTCCTGGCCGCGGCCGGCACGGCCCTGGTGGGTGTGGTGACCCGCGGCGCGGTGGACAAGCTGATCATGGAAAAGGTCAACGGCCACGGCATCCTGGACACCCCGGTGGCGGCCGCCCTCGCCCAGGCCGGGGCCTATTCCACGCCCAAGGGACTGAGGATCCGTGCCTGAGGGCGATTCGGTCTTCCGCGCCGCCGCACAGCTGCACGCAGCCCTGGCCGGGAAGGAACTGGTCTCCTCCGACTTCCGGGTCCCGCGCTTCGCCACCCTGAAACTCGGCGGCTGGACCGTGGCCGAGGTGGTGCCCCGCGGCAAGCACCTGCTGATGCGCGTCCAGGGCCCGACGTCCAGAGACCGGCTCACCATCCATTCGCACCTGAAGATGGAGGGCAGCTGGCAGGTCTACCCGCCCGGGGGCCGCTGGCGGAAGCCCGGCTTCACGGCCCGCTGCGTGCTGCGGACCGCCACGGCCGACGCCGTCGGGTTCTCCCTGGGCATCCTTGAGGTGGTCCGGACCGACCAGGAGGACACCATCGTGGGGCACCTCGGCCCGGACCTGCTGGGCCCGGACTGGGACGCGGCCGAGGCCGAACACCGGCTGCTCGCGGCTCCGGACGTTCCGATAGGCGTCGCCCTGCTGGACCAGAGCAAGCTCGCGGGGATCGGAAACATCTACCGGTGCGAGGCCTGCTTCCTCGCGGGAGTCCACCCGGCGTCGCCCGTCTCGGCAGTGCCGGATCTGGCCGCCATCATTACCGACGCCCAGGTCCTGCTCTCCGCCAACCTCGGGCCGGGCCGGCGGACCACCGTGCTGAACGCGCGGGGCGTGCCGGTGGGCCGCACCGCCGGGCGTCCCGGTTACTGGGTTTACCGGCGCGAGCACCAGCCGTGCCTCAAATGCGGCACTCCGATCCGCCGCGGCGTCCTGGGCAAGGAGAACGGCGCCGGCACTTTCACCGAGGAACGGGACATCTACTACTGCCCCACCTGCCAGCCCCTGCCGGGCCCCGGAAGAGAAGGCGCCGGCTGACGGGGCCCGCGGGAATTAACCCGCGGAAATCAATCGGCCGGCCCGCTGCCCGCCGCCACAGGGACCGCCGCCACTGGAACTGCCGTCCCGGCAACGGCGGCTTCCGTTTCAGAACCGGACGTTTCAGTTCCTGCGGCTTCAGTTCCGGCCTCAGGTACCGGACGCGCTTCCGGAACGGTGAACCGCGGCAGCAGCAACTGCACCAGGGGGCCAATGGCCAGCGCGTACAGCACCGTGCCCACACCGACCGAGCCGCCCAGCAGCCAGCCCGCGCCAAGGACCACCACTTCAATGCCGGTGCGGCATACCCGGACCGGCCAGCCCGTCCGCCGGGCGAGGCCCGTCATGAGCCCGTCCCGTGCGCCCGGGCCCAGGCGGGCGCCGATGTAGCAGGCGGAGGCGACGCCGTTGAGCAGCACGGCCCCGACGAGCAGGCAGATCTGGCCGCCCAGATGCGAAAACTGTGGAATCAGGGCCAGCCCGATGTCCGCGAAGACCCCCACCAGCACCGCGTTGCACAGGGTTCCGACGCCGGGCCATTGCCGGAGCGGGATCCACAGCAGCAGCACCAGGAAGCTGACAACAACCACCACCGTGCCGAGGCTGAGCCCGGTCCTGGCCGCCAGCCCCTGGTGGAGCACGTCCCACGGCGCCGTGCCGAGGCTGGCGCGGATGACCATGGCGAGGGAAATGCCGTAAAGAGCGAGGCCGATGAGGAGCTGGAGGAGTCTGCGGGTCAACATGGTCTCCATCCTCCACGAAAACTGGCCTTGCAATCCATAGCCAGTTTGAAATACTGGCTCTATGTCCGTCTCTTTGACTCCGGGGTCGCTGGCCCGCCTGCTGGGCGAGTGGAACGTCGGTGCCGCCCCCGCTTACCGCGAGCTGGCCGACGTCGTCCGCCTGCTCATCCTCGACGGCCGCGTCGCCCTGGACGTCGCCCTGCCGAGCGAGCGCTCGCTGGCAGCGGCCCTTGGCATCAGCCGCACCACGGTGACGGCGGCCTACGCCCTGCTGCGAGAGCAGGGTTTCCTCAGCAGCGGCCAGGGCAGTCGGAGCCGGAGCTGCATCCCGAGCCAGGGGCCCTTGCATGCCGGCGGCCACGACGGAGCCCTGCGGCTGAGTGGCGCGCCCGGACTGGCGGTGCCGGACGGGATCCTGGACCTGGCTTATGCCTCCCTGCCCGCCAGCGGCGAAGTGGTGCACCGGGCCTTTGCCGCGGCCCTGACCGAATTGCCGGCCCTGCTGCCTGGCTTCGGCTACGACGCCCTGGGCGTGGGCCCGCTCCGGGAAGCCATTGCGGCCCGGTACACCGCCGCCGGGGTCCCGACAACGGCCGCGCAGGTCCTGGTCACCTCCGGCGCCCAGCACGCGCTGAACATTGTGCTCCGCACATTGGCCGGGCGGTCCGGGACCAAGGTGCTGGTGGAGCATCCGAGCTACCCGAACGCCCTCGACGCGATCCGGGCTGCGGGCTGCCGCCCGGTCCCGGTGGCCATGCCTGCCGCAGCACCCGGCGGCACAGGTCATAACGGCGCAGTCCACGGCGGCCGTGTCCACAGCGCAGGCGGTAACGGCCTTGCCCACAACGGCCTTGCCCCGAACGTCGCAGGCGGCTGGGACCTCGAGGCCATGGAAGCGCTGCTCCAGCAGCGGCCCGCGATGGCGTATGTGGTGCCGGACTTCCACAACCCCACCGGCCGGCTGATGCCCGATTCCCAGCGGCGCCGGCTCGTGAAGGCGGCCGCGGCGTCGGGCACTGTGCTGGTGGTGGACGAGACGCTGCGGGAGTTGAACCTCGACGGCGCCGCCTCGACCCCCATGGCCGCTTTCAGCCCGGCGGTGGTCTCCCTCGGTTCCCTCAGCAAGTCGCACTGGGCAGGGCTGCGCACCGGCTGGATCCGCGCCACTGAGCCCCTCATCCAGCGTTTCGCCGCTGCCCGCACCACCCTGGACCTGGGCGGGCCGGTGGTGGAGCAGCTCGCCGGGGCGCATCTGGTCAACGCCATGACGGAGCCGCTCCCCGACAGGCTGGCCGCGCTGCGCGAGAACCGGCACAAACTGGTGGAACTGATTCGGGAGCACCTGCCCGACTGGGAGCCCGAATGGCCCGTCGGCGGCCTGTCCGTCTGGTGCCGACTCCCGGCGCCGATCAGCACGGCACTGGCGGTGCTGGCCCCCGACGTCGGGATCCGGCTCGCCGCCGGACCCCGGTTCGGTGTCGGCGGCGCGTTTGAGCAGTACTTGCGGTTGCCGTTCACGCTGCCACCGGAGCAGCTGGAGACGGCCGTGCTGGCATTGCGTTCGGCGCAGGACCGGCTGGAGGCCTCCCCGCAGCTGCGGCGCAACCTGTCGTCCCCGCCGGCCGCGGCCATCGCCTGAGACCGGGCGCCCTCGGGCCCGCCCTGCGACGCCCTTTCTTTCCCGCGTCTCGAGGTCGCCGGAAACGTCCGAAGTCGCCGGTCGATTCCGGCGACTTCGGCCCGTTCCGGCGATCTCGAACATTCAGGGCATCGCCAGACGGGATCCGCGTCGCAGGAACTAGGCGTAGACCTTCGCCAGGAACCCGGTCCAGGCTTGGGCCGTCGCCCCGGCGTCCCCGCTGCCGCTGAAGTCGTGCACGGTCATGCCCACCGGCGCGCCGAAGGCGTTGCGCCCGAAGAAGCGGTACATCGTGTCCGCGGTCCGCAGGCCGAGGAAGTTCTCGTTGGAGAAGTCCACTTCGCCGGCCAGCGGCCCGACGCCGTCGAGCTCCAGTTCCACCGTCTCGCCCGGAGCGGCAGTGTCGACGCCAAGGGCCCGCTTGAGCCGGTCGAAGCCGTCCGGGGTCTGCGAAGCCGCGGGTGCCTGGATGTCCGCGAAGACCACGGGCTTGCCGTCGAAGTACTTCAGGTACTGGCCCAGGGTGTGGAGGTAGAACGCGGTGTGCTTGCTGGCGCCGTCGTACTGCTCGTCCCAGTTGTCCGCGAAGATGCCGCTATGCACATAGTGCAGCCTGGCCCGGCCACCGTCGAGCGGCTCCAAGACGTGCTCCAGCTGGTTGAACCAGCCATCCGGACCGTCCATCCGGGACACCAGATGGGAGGGGTATTCGTCCACGGTCCGGACCGCCGGCCATTGGTCCGTGGGGAACATCCAGGCCGGAGTGTCCTTGGTGACGGCCTCCCACACCCGTTCCGGGGTACCGGGCAGTTCGGAGTCGTAGACGATTTCGAATTTCCGTTGGTCAGTCATTGTCCTGCTCCTTGGCTTGTGGGTTTGTTTGTGGGGTTGCTGTTTGTGGGGTTGCTGTTTGTGGGGTTGCTGTTTGTGGGGTTGCTGTTTGTGGGGTTGCTGTTTGTGGGGTTGCTGTTTGTGGGGTTGCTGTTTGTGGGGTTGCTGTTTGTGGGGTTG
>NZ_JBFTLP010000038.1:0-18995 GCF_056396505.1 Arthrobacter sp. 05T410
CAGAGCCGGTTGCTCCGCGAGTTCCTCTGCCGACACTTTGCGGTTGACCGACATGAATGACTTTCGGGTTGAAGGCACGGCCGATGACTTAGGTTCTACGTCGTCCAGCCCGAGCATGGCCGCCCTGAGTACGTGCGCCCGGTCCGCGATGCGCAGGGCCTAACCAATAGCTACTCACGCCCAACCTTCGTAGCATTTTTTCCCGGTGACCTCAAGCGAAATTGTCGTTGAAGCCGCGCGTTATGCTAGAGACCGCGACGGGATCGTATCCATTGTCTTCGGGAACGTAAACTTTGGTCGCCGACGACTCCATCAAATTTTCCGTGATGATCCACAGGGGCCGGGCAATAGGCTCGCGACATGGGGTGCACGCCACACGTGGGAAATGCTCCCGAAGCGCGTCCGGCTCTGGGCGGTGTTGTTTGAGCAGCATTGCGAAGGGCTCCGGGACAGGCGCGGGGTCTCCTTCGCTCAGGCAGCTACGGTGGCCGCTTGGCGGGATGCTCACGTCGGTGCTTTTTACGACAGCGATGTTCACGATGGGCTGGGCGAAGAGCAGCAAAAGCGTGGCGGTGACCGGTAGGGCAGGGTGTCGACCTTGGGTTTGTTGCCGAAATCGGGGACCGTCCGTGGCGCATGCAGTCCGTGCCGCAGCCAGGGCAAGGGGCCGTGGCTGCGCATGGCTGCAGATCCTGCCCTTGGGTCGGCTGGCCCGGTGTCTGCTGGCTGTTCTTGAGCATCTGTCACAGGTGAACGGCCTTATCGTGAGGGGACGGACCCGACTGTTGGGCCGCGGGTGATCTCAGCCGTCATCGCGGATGACGCGGGCGTGTTAGTGCCGGATGATCTTGTTCAAAACGACGACGACGTTGGCATCGGAGGCGACTACAATCACTCGACCCCACGGCGGCATCAAAGGCCACTCACCCACCCAGCGCGTTCACAACCTCCGTGGGAGTTACAACAAGCTGTGTCATCTGTCCCAAAGCGTGCAGTTTCATGTTCCAGAGAGTCGCATCGGGCCTACTTGATCCGATAACGCGCCAGTAACGCATCGCTTCCTATGATGCGGATAATCATTGTTTAGGTCGAGGAGGTAGTCCGATTCCACCAAACGATCCCGTTCCCAAGCTTTCGGCACCAGCGTTGCAGAAATACGGCGCGCCAGCCTTAGTGCTCGTCACAACTGCCTCTGTTCTAGCGATCGGATGGTGGCTCTGGACGTTTGGTGGTGAACAAGGCCAAGGCGCCGCTTTCGCCCTAGCGGGAGGTGCGGCAACTCATCTCCTAAAAGAGGCACACGACATTCTGAGAAGCTGGCTTGACTAGACGGGAGACCCAGATCGCACGATTACTCATAAATTCGCACGGAAGCCTGCGCGCTTAGCCGCACGCACATCACGGCGTTTATTAGCAAGGCGATAAACGCAAGATTTCTTCTGAGTAATTCTCATTACGCCCGCTAAACCAGCAGCATTCATCGACTAAACCGAAGGCGCACAAAGATGTCCGCTCAGCCTACCTTGAGTTGCATCATGCCGACACGCGACCGGCGCCGCTTCGTGAGCCAGGCTATCTGGTACTTTCTCCGGCAGGACTACCCATCAAGAGAGCTGATCGTTGTTGATGACGGTGTAGACACCGTCGAGGACTTAATCCCCTGCGATTCACGCATCCGATACATTCGGAATGGGCCGGCCGCAGCGGGCAGCAAATTCACCCTCGGCTGCGAGGTTGCTGAGGGTGAGTTCATTGTTCATTGGGACGACGATGCTTGGTATAGCCCCAACCGCCTGACGGCGCAGCTTCGTTATCTGAAGGAATATGGAGCGCGGGCCACCGGCCTCGCGGGGATGCTGCACTACCAGCCCCTCACCGGGCGGCTCTGGCAGCACTGCTCCGAGGGCAGGTCTTCATCACTTCAACCGGGCACCCTGGTCTATCGCCGCGATTACTGGGAAGCGCACCGCTTCCCTGACGCCGAGCGGCCCGGTGGTTCCCAGTTCGTCCACCTCACGCGGGGCGACGGGTTTATCGTCCAAGAGGACCCGCAGTTCGCAGCCGTCATCCTACATGGAAGCAACACCGGCTCTGTGAATCCTGCCAATCCGTGCTGGGAGCCGCGCGACTTCGCTGAACTGGAGCGGGTCCTTGGGCCGGACCTTTCTTTCTACTCCGCTGCAGAGGGTAAGCGACCCTCTGCCCGGCGGGCTGCCAGCCGGTCGGCCCGGGGCATGCGGCACACGGAAGTGGTGCCCATTACTCTGGCTGCCACTTTTATGGTCTACGACGGCTACGGGAGCATGGCCGAGTACCTGGCCCTGGGCATGGAGCGCGCAGGGGCGGAGGTACACGTGGCCCCATTCCACATCGATGCTGCCGCTGCCTCGCCTGAGTTTCAGGAGTTGCTCAAGCGGTCTCGGCCAGACCCCCAGGGAGTGGTGCTGGCGCATGCCTGGTGGGGCGAGGACCTGGCCCGCTTCGGATCAGCGCAGGACTTGTTCATCAAGACGGTATGGGAGACGAGCCAGTTACCCAGGGACTGGCCCAGCCGGCTGAACAAGGCGCGCGCAGTGATCGTCCCGTCAGATTTCGCCGCTCGGGTTTTCCGGGATTCCGGCGTGCGCGTACCTGTCGAGGTGGCTTACGAGGGCATCGATCCCGATGTGTATCCATACGTGGACCGGCCAGAGCGAAAAGGCGTGACCACTTTGATCGTCGGCGTGCTGGCCCCCCGCAAGAACTACCAGCAGGCCGTTGCGGCGTGGCAGATGGCATTCGCGGATGATCCGGATGCTCGCCTCATCCTGAAGGCACGCTTCCAGATCGAGCGCTTCGCGGCCGAGGATCCCCGCATCCAGGTGGTCGACTGCAATGAGACGACGCGGGGCATCCTCCACTGGTATCGCCAGGCCGATATCCTGCTGGCGCTTGGGAATGAGGGGTTCGGGCTACCGGTCATCGAGGGGATGGCTACCGGGCTGCCCGTGGTGGCCTTGGACGCCGAGGCGCAGGCCGACGTCGTCGCAGTGCGGGCGGCTGGCTCGGTAAACAATCAAGGAGCCGTGGAACGGGACGAGCGCATGCTCGTGCTGCCGGTGAAGGTGGCCAGTTGGGAGCAGGTGGATTCCCCCGCATTCGGCCCGGCCGGTGTGCGCGCCCTGCCCGACGTCGAGGATGCCGCGCGGCAGTTGCGCTGGGTCGCGCACCACCGGGCAGAGGCCCGAGAAATGGGCCGCCGCGCGTCGGCATGGGCGCACGCCAACCGCAACGTCTGGGAGATGGGGCCAGCCACGCTGGCCGCCATCGAGCGCCATGCGCGAACGCCTAGTCCCCTGCGGAGGACTTACGCCCTCTGGGCGGCTGTCGGGGGTGAGGTAGAGGACGGCGCCTCCGCCGTCCGGCTGGAGGACTCCTACGGCCGAGCCGTGGAACACTATGCTCAGAATGTCGCGCGAAACGTCTCTCAGGCGCGGTTCTACGCGAGTCCTCCCATGGCGGCAGCGTCCCTCGCGAGTGGGTCAGCTTGGCGCAGCCCGATCCTCCATGTACACGTATCGCCGGGATCGGTCGCCGACGAGGCGCTGACGCAGCAGGTCCAGGCGGCCAGGCAGAACGGCATGGCCGTCATCATCACCGAACACGGCCGGAGCACAGACGGCCGGGCGCACGCATGGGAACAATTGGCCGACGTGCTGGTTGCGCTCGACGCAGAAACGGCGTTGGGGCTGAGCGGGCTCTGGCCATTCAAGCGGGTCGAGATCCTTCCCCCCGGGTGCCCCAGGTGGCGGCCGTCGGATCGCAGCCGTGGCGGGCGGGTAATCGCCGTCATCGCCCCTCAAGCCAGCGCTGATGTGCACACTGAGATGAGCGAACTGGCAAATAGCCTGAACGCGTCATGGCTCGCGGTGCCCCTGCCGTCGTCCGCCTTGGCGGACGACGGCGAAGCGCTGGTCGCGTGGCTCAATTCGAGAGCCGATGTCGTCCTGTGCATCCGTGATGCCGGCGCGACGGGCCAACTGGAGAGCATCGCACTTGCCAGCGGCCTGCCCGTTGTGGCGATCGATCGAAGCGCCCCGGCCCGTGCGCACGGCTCGACCGACGCGTGCGAACCAGGCTCGCGCGTCGGACGGACGGGTGGCAGGGACCTGCGCTCAACGCTCTTCACCGCGACCGTTGATCCGGTATACCGGCCGAAAATCCTGCCCGCGGGCCTGCAAGAGGTTCTCGATAGCCCGGCGCGGCGAGCGGAGCTTGCCGGCGCCGCGCAGGCTTACTGTGCTGAGCTCAGCTGGCAACAGATCGCAGCGCATCACCTGGCCCTCTGGCGAACGGTGATGGCATGAGAAGTCATGTGCACGGCGGTGCCTGGCGCAACGGGACGATTCAACGACGATTTTGATGTTTACTTCCTTAGGAGGGGTCCATGCCCGGACCATATCTGTATCCAGGGGTCTATGTTCAGGAGATCCCGAGCGGCGTACGGCCAATTGCCGGGGCCAGTACATCCGACACTGCGTTTGTCGACTACTTCCCTCGCGGTCCGATTGACCAGGCAGTCAGAATTACGAGCTGGTCGGACTTCGAGCGCGAATTCGGCGGCCTCGACCTGAACAGCGAAGCCAGCTACGCCATCCAGCAGTATTATCTGAACGGCGGCCGGGTTGCCTGGATCGTCCGGGTGGCCGCGGCGAATGCCGAACCCGCCGAGCGCGTCCTGTCGGGCGCGCAGGTCTATTCCGGCATGTCAGGCGTCGGCGCGTCGGGTGGGGGTACAGGCCGCGACATCCTCACGCTGACGGCGAGCAGCGAAGGCGACTGGGCCAACAACCTGCAGGTGGCTATCGATTATAAGGGCGTGCCGCTCACTAAGGGCTCGCCAACCGCATTCAACATGGTCGTGCGCGAGGTTGCACTGGTCGGCGGCAAGCGCGTGGTCGTGGGTTCGGAGACATTCCGCAACCTGAACAAAGATGCGACGAGCTCGCGCTTTGTCGAGACAGTGGTTAACAGGGACTCCCGTCTTGTCGAAGTAACGTACACCGGTGGTGGCGCTCTGCCCAGCCCGACCGGCAGCGACATCGTGGGCGACCCGGGCCGGGCGTACTGGCTCAGCCTGGGCCAGGGCGGATACCAGGAGGGGGATGAAGTCCATCCGGCGCAGGCCGCGTGGGGCGAAGTTAAATCTAACAAAGGCAAAAACGGGACGATGCCAGACGAGGATAAGTGGCGGGATTCGTCGGGCGCAGCGGCGCTGCTTGGCCTGAACAGTGCCCCTGGATCCGAGGCACTCAATCGGGGGATCTACGAGTTGGAACGGATTGCGCCAAATGTGTTCAACCTGCTCTGTATACCGGCGGCTGCCAACCTGAACAAGACCAGCATGCAGACCGTGTGGGCCGCCGCCGCCGCCCTGTGCGAGGACAAGCGGGCCTTTCTGTTGGTGGACATTCCGGAAAGCGCCAAGGCGCTCTCCCAGATGGTGACATGGGCCAGTGGGAGCGAAAAGCCGCAGACAAACTACGGGGCGGTCTACTTCCCTCGGCTGCAGGTCCCTGATCCTTTGCGGGGGAACGAGCTGCGCTCGGTCGGCCCAAGCGGGACGATCGCGGGGATCTACGCGCGTACCGACGCGGAGCGCGGCGTGTGGAAAGCGCCTGCGGGGATTGATGCGGGCCTGCGCAACGCGTCGCTGCCTGTCAAGCTCACGGATCTGGAGACGGGCAGCCTGAACCCGATCGGCGTGAACGTGCTGCGCAGCTTCCCGATCTACGGGAACGTGGTGTGGGGCGCGCGGACGTTGGAGGGCTCGGACCAGCAGGGAAGCGAGTGGAAGTATGTGCCGGTGCGGCGGACTGCGCTGTTCATCGAGGAAAGCTTGTACCAGGGCCTGAAATGGGTGGTCTTCGAGCCCAACGACGAGCCGCTGTGGGCGCAGATCCGGTTGAATGTCGGCTCATTCATGCAGGGGCTGTTCCGGCAGGGCGCGTTTGCGGGGACGACACCGCGCGCGGCGTACCTGGTGAAGTGCGACAGCGAGACGACTACGCAGGCGGACGTGAACCTGGGCATCGTCAACATCATCGTCGGCTTCGCGCCGCTCAAGCCCGCGGAGTTCGTGATCATCCAGCTCCAGCAGATGGCTGGCCAGGTACAGGTTTAGGAGGCATGACGCATGGCTCAGTTTTCGGTCAATCCGACGCGCTTTGATCCGTACAAGAACTTCAAGTTCCGCGTGAAGTGGGACGGCCGCTTCGTGGCAGGGGTGAGCAAGGTCAGCGCGCTCAAGCGCACCACAGAAGTGGTGCGCCACCGCGAGGGTGGAGACCCGTCGAGCAGCCGCAAGTCGCCCGGCCGGACCGAGTACGAGGCGATCACGCTTGAACGCGGCGTAACGCACGACGTGGAGTTCGAGCGGTGGGCAAACAAGGTATGGAACTTCGGCAACGGGCTGGGCGCTGAGGTTTCGCTCAAGGATTTCCGCAAAGACGTCATCATCGAGGTGTACAACGAGGCCGGGCAGCTGGCGCTGGCATACAAGGTCTACAGATGCTGGGTGTCAGAGTTCCAGGCCGAAGCCGACCTCGACGCGAACGCAAATGCCGTCCTGATTCAGAACATCAAGCTGGAGTCCGAGGGCTGGGAACGCGATTACGAGGTCGTAGAGCCGAGCGAGCCGACGTTCATCGAGCCTGCGGGATGAGTCAAGTTTGACCGTCCGGGAATGTGTTGTCTGAAGGTGAGGTGGGGGTATGAGGACGCCTAAGAGCGTGTCTGCGGCCGCGCTGCTTGACGCCTGGGAGCTAGGACGACACGCATCCCCCGGCGAGCGGGGCCTGCATCTGCTGGAGGTGGCGGAGTCACCCGCGACACGTGAAACGCTGGCCTGCTGGGCGGTGGGCCAGCGCGACGCGGCCCTGCTCGCCCTGCGCGAGCGTCTCTTTGGGCCCAGCCTCTCGGCGTTGGTCGACTGCCCGCAATGCGGCGAGTCGCTGGAGATGGATTTTCCCGTCTCGAGCATCGTTCAGTCAGGCTTGGATGGAGCGGACGTTTTGCCCGTGCCTGACGAGCGAAGCAAAGAACGGGTCTTCGTGCTCGAGGCAGAGGGGTACAAGATCCGGTACCGGCTGCCCACGGCCGGCGACCTTGCAGAACTTGGACGAAACGGACACGATGCAGCTGGGCACTGGTTGTTGAGGCGATGCGTGGTCGGCGCCGAACGGCTCGGGGAAGGCGCTACCGCTGGGCCGGACGCCGGGCAAGGGTCGGGGGCACTCGATGCGGCGGGACAGGCGTGGGAAGCCCTGGAAGCAGCGCTGGGGCGAACGGCGGCCGAGTGCGATCCGCAGGCGGAGATCGAGCTGGCGCTGAACTGTCCGACGTGTGGCATGCGCTGGCAGTCGCAGTTCGACATCGTGGGCTTTTTTTGGCGAGAGATCGATGCGTGGGCCGCCGGGGTGTTAAGGGAGGTTCACGTCCTTGCGGCCGCCTATGGCTGGAGCGAACGAGACATCCTGGCCCTCAGCGCGTCGCGGCGGCGGCACTACCTGGACCTGATCAGCGAGTGAGTGTGTGCCAATGAGCAGCTTTCTTGGGCGACTGGTCGAGAGAACCGTTAGAGCACCCGCTGCGGGGGAGCCCAGTGCGCGCGAACTGTCCGGTGCGACGCGAAGCGACGGCAGCGGTCCGGGGGCAAGCCCGCCCCGCGGGCGACCGGACGAAGTCGGAGCCGGTGCTGGCACAAGCGGCGTCCGGCCGCGGTTGCCGACGCGCTACGAACGCTCACCGGCGGACGAAGCAAGCGCCGCGGCGCCTTCGCTCGAGGCCGAAGCGGGGTGGGACTCGGAGGCGCAGCGTGAAAGCCGCGGCCGCGTACACTCGGACGCGGGCGCCGAGCAGGGCCAAGTGGCAGCTGACGCCCCGTTGGCCGACAGGCCGACCGTTTCGCGAGCCCATAAGCTGACCGGTCCAGAATGGGGCAAGAGCCGCGACACATCCGAGGGCGAATCCCGAACGCCGGAGAACAAAGGCGATCGAGGGTCAACAGTGCCCGAGCGCACGCAGGTTGGGCAGGGAGTCGATGAACCGCGCCGATCGTCTGGCTCTGAGGGCGCCTTCACGGAGCGAGTGACAGATCGAGCCGCAAAACGGGTGCTCGCCAGGCTAGCGCATGAAGGCGAGGCTACAGGCCCGCGAGAAGGACGGGCACGGACGGACCATGCCGGGGTCGCCGGAGCCAAGGGCGGTGACCCCAATGCGATCGGGGGCACCCAGGGCACGAATATCGCCCCGCGCCTCGATCCCCGCCACGACGGCACCTTGCGCCCGGATACTGGACCGCGCGGGATCGACCAGTTGGCAGCAAGCCCGGGAATCCGTCCGCGCTTCGAAGCCAGCGCAGATGGGACGGGGGCTGGGGAGCGTCCGAAAGGGGACACCCGGCCGCGCGGAATTTCTCGCGCGGCGGCAAGGGCCGAGGGATCCCCTGCGCCCGACGTACCGAGGGTACAGGTCACCATCGGGCGCGTTGAAGTGCGGGCGGTCTATCCGGCTCCCCCCGCTACGTCCGCGCCGGTGTCGCGACCGTTGCCCGGTCCCTCAACGACGTTGGACGATTACCTCAGGCAGCGCGAGGGGGGCTCATGAGCAATTTTAGTGCCGTGGCGACCGTCACCGCCACGCTGCGGCGCGTGCTGCAGACCGCGCTCCAGGCCGACGTCTCGGGCGCAACGGTTACGGCCGTCCGCCCGGGCGAAGGGCAGGGCGCCGCAACACCCGACCATGGCACCAACATTTTCCTGTACCAGGTAAATCCGAATCCACAATGGCGCAACGAGGACCTTCCCAGCCGCCGGCAGGACGGCCAACTGGCGCAGCGGCCCGTGGCGGCGCTCGACCTGCACTACCTGCTGAGCTTCTATGGCGCCGAGGAGACACTCGAGGCGCAGCGGCTGCTGGGCAGCACGGTGGCTTTCCTCCACTCGCAGCCGATCTTGCCCAGGTCCGAGATCGATTCCGCCGTGGCCAACAACGCATTCCTGACAAACTCGGATCTTGCGGAGCAGGTCGATCTCGTCAGGTTTACGCCGCTCGGCATGACGCTGGAGGAACTCTCGCGGCTGTGGTCAGTCTTCCTCCAGGTCAGGTACACCCTGTCGGTAACCTACCGGGCTTCGGTCGTGCTCGTGGAACGCCGGGTTACTCCGCAGCCCGCGCTGCCCGTTCGCGACTTCGCTTTCGCCACGGTCCCGCTGCGCCGGCCGTACATCCGGGGCGTGGTGACGCAAACCGGCGAGACTGGCCCGATCACGCCAGGCGCTGCGGTGGTGATCGAGGGTCTGAATCTGCGGGAGGCAGTGACGCGCGTGGAGATCGACGGCGCGGCAGTTCCCACAACAGAGGTGCGCGGGGACCGCATTGCGCTCACGCTGCCAGCCACCCTTGCGGCAGGGCCGCACGGCGTCCAGGTGCGTCACGGCGTGTCGATAGGTGCGCCGGGTGTGGAGCACATGGCCTTTGGATCGAACCCGGGAAGCTTCGTTCTCCAGCCCGTCATCACCCGGACGAACAACAACTACGACATCGCAATCTCGAATGTTCAAGGCACAGGCCTGACGCCGAGGTCGGCCACGCTCCGGGTCGACGTCTCGCCCGCCGTGCTGCCACGACAGACGGCCCTGCTCGAGATGCTGACTGCCCAGGGCGTCGCCTACACGTTCAGGGCCGAGGACAGAACCGCGGATACCTTGCAACTCACGTTCAACATCAGCGGCGTGACCGCAGGCGACTACCTGTTCCGTGTGCGAATCGACGGTGCGGACAGCCAGTTGACGCTGGATCAGAACGGGGCGCCCGTTGCGCCCGTCGGGAGGATCCCATGAGCATGGCCTTTGAGAGCGACTGGACCGCGCAGAACCAGGACCACTTGATGGCGGAGCTGGATCGCGTGCGCGCCGCGCTGGAACGTCATCTCGGCCGGGTCCCGGCGACGGAGGCGGAAGCGAGCCCGGATCGACGCAGAGCGGCCGAGACCGACGAATCGGGAGCGCTCGAGGGTGCACCCGCAACGAGCTCGATCGACGGGGACTCACTCGACACGAGCATGGGTGAGACCAGCGCGCTCGCACCGACCTTGGCCGAAGAATCGCCCGATCCGCCCGCTGTGGAGCGCCTGGCCTCGCTCTTTAGGCTCTCGCAGTTCGAGACCGACCTGCTGCTCCTGTGCGCGGGCGTCGAGTTGGACGCGGGCCTCGCCGCGCTCTGCCGCGAGGCGGGCGGGCGCCCGGGGGTCACCTTCAGCCTGTCCCTTGCCGTCCTGCCCGGCGCCCATTGGAGCGCACTGACGCCCGCCGCGCCACTCCGCTATTGGAAGATGATCGAGTTGGGACCAGGCGACGCGCTGGTGACGGCCCCGTTGCGCATCGACGAACGCATTCTCCACTACCTGGCCGGCGTGGGCTACACGGATGAGCGGCTTCTCGGCGTTACGCGTCCCTATCGCGTCACGGTCGAGTTTCCCGTCGGGCTCCGCGAGCCGGCCAAACGGATCGACGCGCTGTGGTCCGCGTCCGGCGACGGGCCGTGGCCCACGGTGCAACTGGTCGGAGAGGAAGACGCGGGCCTGGTAGATGCGGCCGCCGCCGCATGTGCGCTTCAGGGGTTGAACCTTCGTCTTGTGCGCGGTCGCGATATCCCTGCCAATGCCGCCGAGCGTGAGCAGTTCCTGAGGATCTGGGAGCGCGAGGCCGCACTGACGGGGTGCGGCCTCCTAGTCACGATCGACGACACGGACGGGGCCGGAACGGCCGGTGCGGTCGCGGCCTTTGTCGACCGGAGCCAAGGCGTACTGTTGCTGGCCGGGCGCGAGCCCTTACGTCTGCCAGGACGCACGCTCCCGCGCTTCGACATCCGCAAGCCGACTGGAAGCGAACAGGCCGCCCTCTGGCGCCAGTCCCTCGCGCCCCTGGCCGAGCAGCTGAAGGCACGGACTTCGAACGACCACGGCTTGGCAGTCGAGCGTGAGCTGCACGAGCAGATCGACCGGCTGGTGAACCAGTTCAACATGGGTTATGCCGCCATCGCCAGCGCGGCCGCAGCAGCGAATTCGTTCGCCACCCGCGAAGCGGACCACGGCTCCGAAGCCGCGGCCAAGTTGTTGTGGGACACGTGCAGGGGGCAAGCCCGCGCCCGGCTCGACGACTTGGCACAGCGCAACGAGACCAATGCGACGTGGGACGACCTCGTTCTGCCCGCGCCGCAGAAACAGATCCTGCAGGAGATCGTGACCCATGTCCGGCAGCGCGTGCAGGTTTACGATCGGTGGGGTTTCGCGGCCAAGAGCAGTCGGGGCCTCGGGATCAGCGCATTGTTCGCCGGTCCGAGCGGAACGGGCAAGACCCTGGCCGGCGAGATCCTGGCGAATGAGTTGCACCTTGACCTCTACCGCATCGACCTGAGCCAGGTGGTGAGCAAGTACATCGGCGAGACCGAAAAGAACCTTCGGAGGGTGTTCGACGCTGCAGAGACGGCGGGTGCGGTGCTCCTGTTCGACGAGGCAGACTCGCTGTTCGGGAAGCGCAGCGAGGTGAAGGACAGCCACGACCGCTACGCCAATATCGAGGTCAGTTACTTGCTCCAGCGGATGGAAGGCTACAGGGGGCTGGCGATCCTGACGACCAATATGAAGCAGGCGCTCGACCCTGCCTTTGCACGGCGCATCCGCTTCGTGGTGCAGTTCCCCTTCCCCGACATGGCGGAGCGCGCGGAAATCTGGCGGCGCATTTTCCCCTCGCCCACACCGACCGAAGGGTTGGATGTGGACAGACTCGCGCGGCTGAACGTGGCTGGCGGCAATATCCGGAACATTGCGATGGGCACGGCGTTCCTCGCCGCGGACGAGGAGCGGCCGGTCACCATGGCGCATTTGTTGCACGCAGCGCGGGCGGAATACGCCAAGCTGGAGCGGCCGCTGACCGATGCTGAGATCGCGGGGTGGGTGTGAGATGACCGCAGTTCCGCCAAAAAAGCCCGCAGCCCGCGCCGGAGCCCCGGGCCTGGACCTGCACATCGACGAGCTGGTTTTGCACGGCTTCACCGCCGCGGACCGCTACGAAATCGCCGCCACGGTGGAGCGCGAGCTGGCGCGCCTGTTTCGCGGGGGCAACGCGCCCGCTCCGTGGCTACACCGTTTAGCGGGCGGCGGAGATGCCGTCCTCTACCGCCTGGATGCAGGCGCGTTCGACGTGCCACACGACGCCCCCCCGCAGGCGATCGGGTCACAAATAGCGCAGGCCATTCACCAGGGATTGGGAGGCGGTCCCGAGGGCGACGCTCGCGGCCCCGGGCCCGCCTCGACGCCATCGACCGCGCAGTCTGAGGGAAAACGCTGATGAGTACCGAGCCGCAGATGCAGAACGCAGCGGGTCCCGTCCGGGCGCTCGAAACGCGGCCTGAGCAGCGGGGCGGCCGCGAGTTCACGCCCGCGACGGGACGCTCGCGCGGCTGGTCGCCGCCCGTTCCGCCTGACTCTGGGCGCGACACGGCGGGGCATGCGTTTGGCCGCGTGCACGTGCACCGTGCCGAGGCCCGGAACCACCCGGTCGTTGGCCGGCCCGATGACTGCTACGAGGTCGAAGCCAAAGCTGCGGCGGATCGGGCGATGGCAGTCAACGCGGATACGGCACGCGGCGAGCTAATGCCCGCCCGGCACCCCGCCGGACGCTTCCAGGCGGCCGCGGTTCAGAGCCGTGTCCCTGCAGCTACCCCCGGGTTAGAGCGCCAAATAAAACGCGCGGGCGCCGAGGCGCGGCCGTTGCCCGCCGAACAGCGCAGCTTCTACGAGGACCGCCTCGGGCACGACTTCGGCTCAGTGCGGGTCCATGCCGGGCCGGCTTCCGCGGCGGCCGCGGCCTCGCTGGGCGCGCAGGCGTTCACCCACGGCCAGGACATCTATTTCGGCGCAGGGTATTTCCGGCCAGGCAGCGTTGAGGGCCAACACTTGATGGCCCACGAACTGGCGCACTCGGTGCAACAAGCCAGCACGCAGGACGCCCCCGCACCGGCAATTCAACGTCAGGCCGTAACACCAGATGTAATCCCGTTCGACCCGGTAATCCCATCAGCGGACGAATCGGCAAATCTTCAGCCGCCGCCCAAAGACGGCGACGCACAGGCGGCAACAGATCAGGCGAAGCACGCTGGATTAGCGGGGGAGTCCCTGCCGCAACGACAGAGGGCAGACCAAGCCGCAGAGGAAGATGGCAGGACAGCCAGCCAGGGCGCCGTCGAGGAACAGGCCACGAGCACGGTGAAGAGCAGCCAAAAGGCCGCCACAGAAAGCAGTCCGGAAGGCAAAGCGGGGGCCCAGGCTGCACCAATCGGTCATGAAGGCGAAGAACTTGCGGTCGATCAGCCATCTGAATTTGCTGGTGTCGCTACAGGCGACCTGGCACTCATCGACAAAGAGTTGGCCGAGCACCAGCGCTGGGGCACGGCAAACGCGCAGGTCGGGGCTGCCGGGTCGGGAGAACGGGCCAAGTTCGTCAGTGAGGCGGCCGGTGAGGGAAGTGGCTTTGCCGCCGGTCTGATTCAAGGCGCCGGCATGGGCGCGGGCATCAAACTCGGCGAGAAGCTAATTGAAAAGGGCGCCGTCAAGCTCGCCACGAAGGCGGCGGTCCGCCTGGGCACACAGGTCGCCAAGTTCACGCCGCTGCCCGCGGTTGGCGCGGTTATTGGGGGCGTCCTATCGGCGTACGAGCTCAGCAAACGCGATTGGAAGGCCACTGGAGAGGCCATCGGCCGGTTTGGCAAGGGTGCCTCAATCTATGACACGCTTGCCAATAGCATTGAATCCGTCAGCACCGTTATCGACGTTGCCACCCAGATATTGAACGTCATCGCTGGAGTGATCGGGGCGATCTCGATCGCCATGTGGATAATAACCGTACTCACCGTCGGGATCGCGTCCCCGCTGGCAGCCACGCTGTCGACGATCTCGGCAGGCATCGGCTTGGCAACGCTGGCGCTTGACGCGATCAATGCCCTGGTCCTAAAGCAACTCATCACAATTTTCCGCTCACTGCACGCCTTTACCTCCGAGGCCGATCCTCGCGACGTGGTGACTCAAGGGGCAGCGATCGGCCAGGCGGCCGGTGCCGCGACAGGGTTTGTCGGCGGATTTGTGGGCGGCATCGCCGGTGGTGGACTGGCGGAAAAAGGCGCCAAGAAGCTTTCATCCAAGAAGCCCTCCACTCCGGTGCCCGACCATCCGAACCCGACTGCCGCGTCGGGTGAGGGCCCGACCGTCAAGGCGGAGGTGAAGGAGGCCGGAGCTGCACCAAAGGAGCCCAGCACAACCGCGTTAGGGGGTGAACCCGCAGCTAAGGCAGGGCCAGTCGAAGCTGTCGCTCCCACGAAGGAAACGAACACGGCTCCTGTGGAACCTGATGCGGCGGCCAAGCCGCGTGCTCCTGTACTTGCAGAAGCGCAACCTAGCGGCACAATGGATATCGGGCCCGGCAAGGCAAAAGCGAAATCCGAGAGGCAACTAACTCGGAAGCAACTGAAGGAATTAGCCCAGAAGAACGACCTGACCGATTCGGATGTCAAGGCCTTGGCTGAGCATCTCGGGGTGTCGGTTGAAGAAACGCGATCTCTCTTAATTAAGGTTGAACACGCACGGACGGTTAAGGGGTTGAGAGAAACCTCCAGAGCCGGCGGATTGGTCGGGCCGGACTACCAGAACTTGCCAGGAAAACAAAAGCCGTATCTGCGCCGAGGGGAAAAATTGCCTGGTCGCCCAGAGGTTGACCCGCGGGTGAAAGCTTCGCAGCGCAGTATCGCCCGAAAACGATTCGGGCTCGACTTGCAGGAGGCGTTGAAGGATCCATCCAAGGGCAACAACCTGACGCGCCTTACGGAGAGGTACCTGACAGAGAAGCAGAAGAACTACGTGCTACGCGCTGGGAAGCTCCCAAGTGACTTCCAATTCCACCACTTCTTGACGATTGCAGACTTTCCCGAGTTCGGACATCTCGCCGAGGTCGGCGCCGCCCTGCCAGAGCGAGTCCATAAAGAAGTAGGGCACGGTGGCGACACTACCCGTCCACTCGAGGCTGCGACATTTCTCGATCCGGACGCAGAGACACGTCCGCCATTTCACAACGATCCGCTGTCGCAAAAGAATGCCCGAAGGCAACCCACGGAGATTGCAAAAGGATCACAATCAAGCGGAAACGTCGACAAGGACATCGCAATTCAGTTGCGCACGGACCTAAAGGATCTGAAAAGCCGAGCTGCCAAGGACCCTAGTCCGAAGCTAACGAAGGAGATCTCCGCACGCGAGGCCCTCCTTCAGGTCCTTGATCCGTCAGGGGTGAGTCTCGTTACTCCGGCAGCGCCGTCTACCCCTGTTTCAGCAACGATTTCCGTGCCAGAGCCGGCTCCTACCCTGCAGGTCGGACAGCCTACTACACCACCCTTCACTGCGAAGGCTACTCCTGCACGATTGGGTCCAGAGGGACTCAGCTCTCTTTCCTACCTCTCGCCTGCGGCCCACGCGGGCGAGCAGGCAGGAGTAGACGGCGGGGTGCCGGGCTTCGCTTTCAACGAGGAGATGCCAGAGCTGGGCCGTGTCGAGAGCGGCCCGGTCACTGAGCATGTCAACCCGAATTATCCAGCTCCTCCAGCCACGCCGCAGTTGATCATCGATGTCCAGAACCAGATCCTGGAGACACTGGACGCCCGTGCCGAGGCCGAGGCCGCGTCGGCAACGATGGCCAAGCAAGAGGCCGCCCACAAGGCCAACGAGAAGCCATTGGCCAGAATGGGAGAACGGACCGCAGAAGCCATCAGCGCCACGGAAGCACATAAGCAGGCGGTGGCCCGCCGCACGGAGGCGAACCAAAACAAGACAAAGAAAGAGACCGAGGTCTCCAATACCCTGTCAACTTATTATGCTCAGGCCGGCAAACTCGCAGCCATTACCGTTCCTATGAAGGGCTTCGAGCGCTTTACCTCTCTGGCCCATTCGCTGCCCGATAGCCCAGAGGTCTTGGTCGACGCCAAGCGCGGAATCCTGAACATGAACGCCGATTCGAAGCGGTTTCTGGCGCAGCTGGATTCAGTGGACCAGACGATCAACTCCCAGAAAGCAGGCCAGGAGGATCGAAATAGACAAACTGAAGGCGATGCCAACACGCTCTCACAAACCGATACGAGGGCCAAGGACTCCGGGGAAAACCTAACGAAAGCACAGGAGACGACCAAGGACTTCACAAACGAGAACACGACGCGCCTCGACGACGCCAGAAAGCTGCGTACCGAAGGAGATAGGAATGCGAAGACTCTTGAGAGTCAGGAACAGCAAAAGCGGGCGGAGGCTGCAAGTCTGGCGTCGTCACTGCGAACCTGGGCCCAGAATCACCGCCAAGCGCGCCTTGACGCGCTGAAGATGACTCAAGAGAGCCTGGAACAACAAGGCTACAAGGTGACCGACGTGAAGGAGACGTGATGATGCCGGGGCGAGCGGCACAGGAAGGGGAACGGCTGGATGACCGGGCGTATGCGCTAATGCGGTCGGCGGACGGGCTGACGAAGCGAGGTCGGTGGCTCGACGCGGCGCATGCCTTGGAGGAGGCTGCCGAGATCCATGGGCAAACCGGTCGCAGTTATGATCAGGCGCGGTGCCTTCAAATGGCCGAGACCCTACAGCGGTCTGCCGGCCGGCCAGATCTAGTGCGTGACCAGCTCTCCAGTGCGTCTGCAGCTGGCGCTCAAGATCTACACCTGTTGGTCTCAATTCTGACCGAGCAAGGCGAAACGGCATTCGCGCAGCAGCGCTACGAGGCAGCCATTGCTGCATATACAAACGCGTTGCGCGAGGCACGCCAAGCGGGTCTGAAGGCCGAGTGGCTCTGTGCAATGTTACGACGCCGTGCGGCGTCGTCTGCAGCCACTGGGGCGATCCGGCAGGCAAATGCCGATATGGACGAGGCTTTCTGGCTGCTGGACGCTGCGTCCGGGCGAGATGTGGCCGCTTTCGTCCGGACCGAGCAGGCGGACCTGCTCTGGCGGGCCGGTGCGATCAACGAGATGGCGCAGACTGTTGCCGTGCTCGAGGCCGAGCTGAGTAACGAGCAATTGGCGCCACACCTGACGGCCGAGCTTGGGATCATGCATGCGCGCCTGGCGCGCGCGGCCCAAAAACTGCGGGCCGCAGCCGATTATGCAAGATGCGCCCGCACCGCCGCTCTCGAAGCTGTCGCGCCGTTAAGCTATATTGCCGCGTCGGTCGAGCTAGCCGAGGCACTACAGGCGCAGGGAGACTATGCCGGCGCGTATGGGGCGCTGGCAACAGCGTGGGCTACCGTCTCGGACGTACTGGGCGACGAGACTGCCGGTTCGTGGGTGGAGCCGGTCATGCTTGGATTTGCAGCGCGTTGGGGCGCTCCGGTCTTTCGAACGGCCAAAGCAGAATACGAGGCCCAGCGTAGGAATCGGGTACGGCACCGTGCGTGAATCAGCAGAGGAGTAGGCCCTTGACAACTTTTCCAAACTCACCCCGCGTCCTCAAGGGCGCGATCGTCGGGATCGACACGAACATACCCGCCCCGAGCGTGATCGTGTTCCAGTACAACCCGGACACGCTGACGCGAACGCTCAAGCCCCGCGCGCCTGGCGGCGAGGGTGCGCGCTCGGAGGCACAGCGCCTCACCGGGGCGCCTGAGGAGACAATCAAGGTCGGCATCGAGATCGATGCAACGGACCAGCTCGAGAAGAACGATCTGCTCGCCGCCACGATGGGCATCTACCCGCAGCTCTCCGCCATCGAGATGCTCGTCTACCCGAAGAGCGCACTCGTCATTGCCAACACGGCCCTTCTGGCGGCAGGAATGATCGAAGTCGTCCCACCGACCGCACCGCTGACGCTCTTCATCTGGGGTGCGAAACGCATACTGCCCGTACGAATCAACGAATTCAGCATCACTGAGGAGGCGCACGATTCTGCGCTGAATCCGATTCGCGCAAAGGTCAGCCTCGGGCTCCGGGTCCTCAGCTACAACGACCTTTCGATGACAAATCCCGGCTATTACATGTTCCTCGCACACCAAGTGCTAAAGGAGGCGATGAGCGTGGTGGGCACGGCCAGCAACCTGGCGGCGGTTGCGGGAAGCAACGTGAGACTGCCGTGACCGCCCCGGCCGGGCGGGCTCAAGCTCGTTAAGTAAGGAGGCAAGCGTGTTCGACTTTATGAGTCGCTACTACCTGCTCGAGATAGCGACCCTCGAGCAGCCCGACGGGCGCGTCGTGTCGTACGTGAGGCGCAGGTTCCTTCCGCAGGGAGCGGAGATGCGGCTGCTGGCGGAGGTGGCCGTAGCGCAGGGGGAGCGGATCGACCTCGTCAGCCACCGCACATTGGGCGATTCGCAGGCGTACTGGCGCATTTGCGATGCGAACAACGCGATGGACCCCCATGCATTGGCCGAGGAAGCCGCGGCAGAGCCTGGGAGGCTGCTCAGGGTGCCGGTACCGGAGGCGTAGCTGCGCTGGTCTTGGGGGAGGAGCGCGTAGGAGTTCTGTCTCCGTACCACCTCAATCTTTGGCGGAGAAAACACGATGGGTCCACTGGAAGGAGGAACAGATGACCTCTTGGGCAAACATTTGACCGAACTCGGCTATGATCTGGCTCCGCAGGGMTGACTCGCCAGAACTTCGGCGCGTCAAAGGGCCGGCGCGTACAACGTCAAACTTTCACGAGAATCTGATGGAAGAACTGCCGATTCAAAACAATTGGAACTTCCCAACCGCTAGACCTGAACTGAACAGGCCATGCGAAAGATGGTTTCCTAGTAGCCACACAGGGTCGCCATAAACTTCGGGCACCTCGATTCCGGCATCCCGGTAGTGCTGGGCGCTGATCGGCCCACGCATCGCGCGGACGTCATAGGCCGTCCTCTCTGCGTTTTCGGCGAATACGCCGCCCCGAGCGTAGGTCC
>NZ_JBFTLP010000039.1:0-6986 GCF_056396505.1 Arthrobacter sp. 05T410
GACAGACTTACGCGGTCCGGAAGTAGCTCGCCGGGACTGCATGGTCGGCGCCTGAAGGGGGTAATCACCGACTCTGTGACTCACGTACAGACAGACTCCCGGAGTTCGTGACTTCCGGGGTCCGGAGTGTCAGGGTCCAGGGTGGGCTGCGGTTCCCAGCAGGACCTCTGAATGACGGATGTTCGATGGCCGACTCCAATACCGTCCGTTTAGGGCATTTGCGTCAGGCTGGAGTCTGCCGCGACATTGCCTGACACTCTGCCGGCAAGGTCTAAGGGGTAACCCTGACACTCGCTGCGGGGGAGCGCGCAGGCAGCACCTGGCGATTGTTGCGTCCCGGGCCGAACGCCGTGTACCGCGCCGGAATCACTGCCTCGGGCCGCGCTCCCGCCGATGTGCCGTCCGTCCTTCGTAATACCCGGCGACGTTTTTGACTTGCACTTCTCCGGATTTATGGTTAATGAGTCCCCGCCACACCTCCCCCAAGTGGCGGCGTGGCCAGCAGTGAATGCCCCCGTACCGATCCCCCAACCGGTACGGGGGCATTTTGCGTCCTGCTAAGTGCGGCCCGCGTTCACGATGGCCGGGCAGTTCTGCCGGCGCCAGGGCGTCCCGGCCGTGCCGGTGCAGCTGATGGGCGGGTTCCCGTGAGTTGTCGACGGGAGCCCGCCGGAGTGCAGGCGGGGTGAAGGTCGGCAGCCGAGCCGGAGCCCAGAACATCGCGGAGCGACGTGAGGGCGGCATCGGCGTTGCGCAGGTGTATGGCGTCGGCGGTCCCGAGCGGGGCCAGGCGGCGGGTCAGGAGACCCAAGGCGGCAAAGATGTTGTCCAGGCCGGAAAGGGCGCGGACCATCCCGGCCAGGTCTGAGGGCGGGGGAGCGGCTGCGAAGAGAAGGATTCTGCGGCAAAGCCGCGTGCAGGCTTTCGCGTCGTCGATGCGGAAGGCGCGGATCATCGACGAACCGACGGCCGCGGCGCTGGTAAAGGCTAGCGCCAGATCTGGATCGATCGGGTCCATAACCTCATTGTGGTCGCCTCGCTGTCTGGAATGCCAGTCACTCCCGTAACACAAGCGTCGGGTCGTGTGGAACCTGCGCGTGTCGCCGTCTCTGACGCACCCAGTATGGAGGGTGCGCCGCGCGGCGTAGAGCGGTTCGCCCTTGCGGTCGCGGTGCCCACAGGTGGCCTGTTGGACGTGGCATCGAGCACCCATCTGGCATCTCAAATACGATCCATTACTGAGACGGCCGGCCGTTTTTGAGGTCGTGCGAGAAACGTCGAGGATCCTGCGGTTCGGCACGGACTATCGTTGTCTCAAAACCCGTCCAACAACCGATAGTCCCATAACGGTAAATTGCTCGGCTTTAAGAGAATGTGGGGACGTCCATGGCGATTATCGGGTAGGCGAGGGTTTCCACCACTGAACGGAACGTTGATCTGCAGCTCACGGCACTCCAGGCCGCCGGCGCAACCCGGACCTTCGCCGACAACGGCGTCAGCGGATCCACGGTCGAACGCCCTCAGCTCTCCAGAGCCCTGGACCGATTGGAGACCGGCGACGTACTCACTGTGTGGAAGCTGGACCGCCTGGGACGCAACACCCGGCACGTCCTGGACATCATCGAAGACATCCGGGAACGGGGAGCGGGTTTCCGGTCCGTCACTGAAGGGCTGGACACGACCGGGCCCATGGGGACCGCGATGCTGACGATCATGGCCGCCTTTGCGCAGCTGGAGCGGGACACGATGATCGAACGCACCCGGGCCGGCCTCGCTGCGGCCGCGGCCAACAACCGCCACGGCGGAAGGCCCCGCAAGGTCCACGACGCTGCCGCTGTACGGGTCAGGGAGCTCAAGGACAAAGGAATCAGTGCCTCCGACATCGGCAAGATGCTCGGAGTCTCCCGCGCCACCGTCTACCGGTACCTTCAATAGTCAATACAGAGAGAGCGATTCCGAAAGCCTGACATCAACGAGAGCTCGGGCATCCTCGTCGAATGCCCGGCAGTATCCCCGCAGGTGGGTGCCGTTCTGGCCGTACCTATGGGCTGCATTCGGCCTGACATATTCACCCTGACGGCCAACCGAATGAATCATCACAGTCGGTTGGCGCCAAGGCTAGCTGTGGGTACGATTTGGCCGGGTCTGGGGTGCTAAACAAAACAGGGAAGCGCGTAATAGCCGCACACAGCAGCATGGGCGAACGTCAGCTCCTGAGGTTCCGTAGGTCAGAGGTCATGGATCGTCGTATCGCAGCCCGGCTTTGGGGGGCCTCTTAGTTGTTGTTGTCTGGTTAGCGCCGTCCCCGGGCTTACATCCCTGATCCACCCATGGAACTCGGCTTCAGCACCGGTACCGCGTTCGGCGCACCATTCCGCCGCAAGATCAGCCTCTTCGAACTCGCCGGTTGTTTGTGTGTTGTAGGTCATGATTCGGACGACAACTCGGCTGTTGTGATGTCGGCGCCGGCCGGTCCTGGATTGCCCGGCGGCGGGCGTACGGGCCAGCGGCCAGCGGACTAAATCAGCGGTACCGCTTTCGAACCTGTCAACGCCGCCGTCCGGAGCGGGGCGGGAGACCAGAGGTTCCATCCGTTAGGTAGATTGCGGACTCTGCCCGTGAGAGGAGGCATCCAGCGTCTTGCGCCCCTCGTTGTTGGGGTTTCGTAGACGGTCGTCTGCGGAACGGCCGGCGGCACCGCGGGGCGTTCCTCATCGGCGGGTTTGTTTCGCCGCGTTGCCCCTCAGGCCATCTCCATCATCAGCGGAGGATGGAGACGGTCTCTGGAGTGCTAATCGTCATTCTGAGGGAGAAATGACGCTGTGGCGTGCCCCTGCCTGGGCTGCTGTGCCACGACGCAACAGTAGGGCGCTGACCTGCAGGTTTCCTTGGCCTTTCCGGGCGCCCGTCTCAGGGTTAGCTGATCGGCTCAGGCCCTGAGTGCCCGTTCCGCCCGGTCCTGATGGCCCTTGAAGCCAGCCGCGAGAAGCAGCAGCATGGAGTGCCGCGCCAGGGACAGCGGTTCTTCACCCGCGCCGGGCCCCCAATACCGTCCGCCTCGGCAATCATATCTGCCAGGATTCCCCGGTTCTGCGCGAACACCGCGCGCAGGGCAGCAACAGGGGGGCGACGGTACGCCCCGGATCGCAGGGCATTCGATGAGGGCATTCGGGCCGTTATCCTGCCAGAGTCTCCGGTGGCAGCGGCGGGGAGCCCGCTTGAAGCTGGTGTTCGGGTGGGCGCTTCAGGATCGGGGTTGCTGTTGTGTCGCTGTCTGGCTTATTCACCGCTGGATCCAACGCGGCGCGGATCGTCCGGGCAGCTTCCCGGTACCCGTCGCCCAGACCCGCAGCCCGGATCGTGTGGTTGGAGCCGTTGCCGTCAAACTGCTCTTCGATCCGCTCGCCCCGCTCAGCGAAGTCGGATGCCACGGATTCCACCTTCTCGATCCGGGCCAGTTGTTCCCGCACCATTGAAAGGAGGTAGCGCCGGTCCCGGACGTTCTGGTCGACGACCCCGTCCGCGTATTCGCTCTCGTCCGCAGCGAGCCGCGCTTGGATGGCGGCAAGTTCATCCGGGTCGCTCATTGGGCCCTCCTCTTTGAAGTTCTTGCCAACAGGGTAATCCGAACGGAGAGGAATGGGACCGGTGCTTACCACGAGACGGGGTCTCGTCCCTGTTGCCTGAACTTCAGGGAGACCGAACCAAGGCACGGGTCGGACCGGACCGCATTGAGTACCTCCTCCTCTGCTTCGGAAGCGGCGCCCACGCTGTCGTCAGGGGCTGGTAGCGGAGGGGACTACTGCCCAGACGTCGGTGCCGAACCTGGCGAGTCCGGGGGTGGCGGCGTAACCGAGGTGGGGGAGCCCGAACAGGTCCTCGATGCTTCTCAGGAGCGAGTAGTGGTTGTAGGGATTCGCGCTGGTTGTTCCGGGTCTGACGAAGGGGGACAGGATGAGCGCGCCGACGCGGCCCCCGCCCTTTCCGGCGCCCGGCCCGGCGGCGAAGGTTCCGTCCTGTGCAGCGGACGGCGGCAGCCCGGGATAGGGGACGTTCGGTCCGGAGGGTTCCCTGCAGCATGCGCTGGTATCGCCGCCGGCTTCGTCGTTGACGATGATGATGGCCCCGTCCTGCCGATAGGCGGGGGACGCCATGACCCGCGGGATCCAGGTCCGCAGCCATGCATCTTCGGCTCCCGGGCCGGCCGCCTGGCCCGGGCAGCTCTGGTCGTGTCCGTCATTGCACAGGCTCGGGGAGACCAAGGACAAATTAGGCGTGGTCGAGACGGTTGCCAGGTCCTGGGGCAGCCGGGCCAGGGAAAGTACGTTCGCGGCGCATGCGGGGGTGGGGGCGACAGAGGCGAAATAGAGGAACGGATTGTGCCGGGCTGCGTAGGCATCGCCGGTTGTGGCTTTCTGCGTCAAGTCTGCGGATCCGGGGCCCAGGGACGGCTTCCCGCAGGTGGGCTCTTCCCGGCCTGGGATGTTGCCCATGTCCTCCATGTATCCCTTCCAGGACAGACTTCTGCTCGTGAGCTGAGCGGTCAAGGTGGGTACCGGGGCGGGAAAGATGCAGCCGGCGGCGGCCTTGACCTGGCCTCCGGGTGCCTCGGAGGGATGCAGCATGTCCTGGTACTCAGGGCAGTCCATCTGGATATCCGCGTTCGGGGCGACACCGCCCAGGATGGCCATATAGTTCCCCATGCTGTAATGCGCCGTCCCGTAGTACTGGCTTAGCAAAACGCCCTGGCTTCGAAGCGGTTGAGCCAGATACGGGATCTGCGAGTTGGGGCCGTACGACTGTGCAAAGGACGCGTTCTCCAGCGCGATCACAAATACGTGGCGAACGGGTGGCAACCAGCCAGCGGAACCGGCCGGCTGGCTGCCGCCGAGACCGGCCAGCACCGCAAAGACCATGGTCATGCCCAGCAACAGCGATTTCCGGCGCATCAGACTCCTTGCCACAACGGTCGTGACAGTCCCCGCGCGGCGTGCGCCGCGCGGAAGGTGTTGATCCTGTGCCCACAATAGTCTCCCCGTCCCGAACCCCGGTCAACGTCTCAAGCGCTGCCCTCAGCCGCACCGCAGGTTGGCCGGGGAATATGCCTTGAGCCTGCCGGTGCGCTGCTGTGCCAGACCGCAACAGTAGATTCTGAAACTGCGGTTTTTCTTGCCATGTGGGAGCCCCGGGACCAGGAAACGGCGGTGCGTGGGGATTCGGTGAGACGGGCGATTACCGGGCGTTGAAGACGTCCGGGCCGAAGCTGTTCAGGCCCGGCGCCGCGGCGTATCCGAGCCGGGGTACTGAAAAGATGTCCTCGATGCTGGCAAGTAGGCTGTAGTGGTTGTACATCGTGTCCGACGTCGTTCCCCCCTTGGTGAACGGCGAGATCACCAGCGCCCCGACCCGACCGCCCGCCGTGCCCCCGGCGACTCCCGACGGGCCGGAGGCCTTGGCTTCGGTTTCGTCGAAGGTGATCACCAGCACCCCGTCCTGTTTGTAGGCCGGAGAGTCCAGGATGGCCGGAACCTGCCGCTGCAGCCAGCCGTCGGCGCTTTCGAGACCGCCCGGGCTCCCGTCGACGCAGGGGCTGTCGTGCCCGTCATTACACAGGTTGGGTGTGATGTAGGAAAGGTTCGGTGTCGTGTCCGTGGACTTCAGGTCATCAGCGAAGTGGGTGTAGTCCACCACGTTGTTCTGGCAGTCCGGGGACGATGTTATTTCCTCAAAATACACGAACGGGTTGTGGCGCGTTGCGTACTGGTCGCCCTCCTTCGCCTTGTGATGGTCGTCCTTAGAGCCGGGCTCGGGATGCTTGCAGGGAGTGCCCATGTCCTCCATGTAGCCTTTCCAGGTCTTGCCGGCGGAACTGAGCTGGCCTGCAAGCGTCGGAACCGAGGCCGGGTACACACAGCCGGTGCCCTGCACCTGGGCCAGTTCGGATGTTCCGGTTTGTTTGAACCCGGCATATACCGGGCAATCGGCGCGCGTCATGGCGTTCGAACCCTGCCCGGAAATCTGGGCCAGATAGTCGGGGAGGGAGTTGTGGTCTGTCCCGTAATACTGGGAGAGCAGCACGCCCTGTGCGCGCAGGGTCTTCGACAAGTAGGTGGCCACCGAACTGGCACCCCAGACCTCGTTGTAGTCGTGGTTCTCCAGATTGATCACGAAGACGTGGCCGGGCTTCCCCGCGGCCTGTGTGGATTGTGCGGAGGGGGTTGTCGTAGGAGTGCCGGGGGTGGCCGTTGTCTTTCCCTGCCCCGGCGATGGCGCGCCTCCTGGCGGGGTGGGCTCACAGGCCGTGGCCGCCACGGCGAGGATGGCTGCAAGAATCAGCGCCGCGGGACGTGCCGCACGGCTTAGTCCCAGGAAATTTGCGACATTCCGGCTCATCGGTTCCGGCTTTCTCTCTGGCCCGGCTCCCGACGGGCCAGGTGCCAAGTGGCGTCTACCGTTCCACACCAGAATCAACATTGTCTCTGTAGCCCCTGAGTAAGCGCTGTGAAGCCTCTCGGCCTCGGGACTCCACGGCCGGGCCCCCGCACGTTTTCCAGAGACAGGACGGCTATTTCTGGCCCCACTTGGTGACCCGCCGGGCACTTGCGACGGTTATCTGTGACCGCCTTCAACGTTGGATTCGCCAGTGGATGGATGCGGCGGAAGGCCGGTCCGGATGGAATCGAAGGCGGCGTAAGTACTTTGACTGGTACGTAACCGACTTGGTACAGAAGGGTCATGGAAGCCGCTCTAAAAGCCCTCGCGGATGATAGCCGACGGAGAATGCTGGAGGCCCTTGCTGACGGCCCGGCAACCGCGGGTGAACTGGCAGCGCTCCTACCGATTGCACGCCCGGGTGTCTCGCGGCACCTGCGGGTGCTGCGAGAAGCGGGTCTGGTCGAGGTGCACCAAGAAGCGCAACGGCGGGTTTACTCCCTCCGCCCACAGCCGCTCACTGAGATCTACGACTGGCTRGATCGATACGTGGC
>NZ_JBFTLP010000040.1:0-4259 GCF_056396505.1 Arthrobacter sp. 05T410
CCGTTCGCGTTGCCGAACACCACCTCATCGATCCGCTCCACGTCCAGGGCCGGGGCGCGCTTCACGGATTCGCGGATCACGTGCGCGGCGAGGTCATCCGGGCGGATCCCGGCGAGGCCGGAACCGAACTTCCCGAACGGCGTCCTCACAGCGTCATAGATAAATGCCTGATTCATGATTTCCTCTAAGTTCTGTGGAGCCCAACTACGCAGCAGCAGAGGTGGGTTGAGGGCGCAAACGATCCCTGCTGCTGCCTTGGGCTGGCTGGCCGCCCTCGGGGACTTGGCTGTGATTCGAGCGGGCCTACGCTGCCGGGATCCGGATCAGCTTCTTGTTGGCGAACTCATTGATTCCGTATTGCGCCAGTTCACGTCCGACGCCGGAACGCTTCACCCCGCCAAACGGAAGGTCAGCGGCGCTGCGGCTGATGCTGTTGATCCAGACCATTCCGGTCTCCAGCTGTTCGGCAAGCTGCCGGGCGGCCTCAACATCCGCGGTGTAGATGGAGCTTGAGAGGCCGAAAGGCGAATCGTTGGCCAGGTCAACAGCGGCTTCGGCAGAGTCCACCCGGTAAACCACGGCGGCCGGGCCGAAGATCTCTTCCGAGTAAGCCCGCATGTCCGGCGTCACACCGGTCAGGACGGTCGCGGGGTAGTAGGCGCCCGAGTCGTTGGGGGCGCCTCCACCCGTGACTGCGGTCGCGCCCTTGGAGACGGCGTCCTGGACCAGCTCGGCGATGTCATCGACGGAGGCCCGGGATGACAGCGGCCCGAAGGTCGTCTGCCCATCGGTCGGGTCGCCCGGGGCGATCTTGGACATGGCCTCGGTGTAGCGGCGCAGGAACTCGTCGTAGATGTCGCCGACGATGATGAAGCGCTTGGACGCAGTGCAGGCTTGGCCGCCGTTGTACATGCGGCCAGCCACGGCGCCGGCTACGGCTTTGTCCAGATCGGCATCGGGCAGCACGATGAACGGATCGGAGCCGCCGAGCTCCAGCACATACTTCTTCAGATGGCGTCCGGCAATTTCTGCCACGGCGGATCCGGCCTTCTCGGAGCCTGTCAGGGAAACACCCTGCACCCGGGGGTCGGCGATCATGGTGGCGATCTGGCCGCTGGTGGCAAACGCGTTGATGTAGACATCGGCCGGCAGCCCGGCGTCGCGGAAGACCGCCTCGATGGCCAGCGCCGACTGCGGGCAGTTGCGTGAGTGCTTGAGGATCACGGTGTTGCCCAGCACTATGTTGGGTGCGGCGAAGCGGGCGACCTGGTAGTAGGGGAAGTTCCAGGGCATGATCCCGACCAGCGGTCCGATGGGTTCGGTGCGGACCACGGCCGAGCCGGGTCCCCGGAACTCCAAGGGTTCATCGCGGAGGAAGCGCTGGGCGTTGTCCGCATAGTAGGCGTAGATCGAGGCCACGAGGGCAACCTCGCCGCGTGCTTCGGCGATCGGCTTGCCCATCTCCAGGGTCAGCAAGGCGGCGAGTTCTTCGGAACGTTCGCGGTGCAGCTCGGCCACGCGGGTCAGCACTGCGGCCCGTTCCGCCAGCGGAGTGGAGCGCCAGGTGCGGTATTCCGTGAAGGAGCGCTTGAGCGCATCCTGCACTTCCTCGTCGGTGAGTGTCGGGAACTCGGCAACGCGCTCTCCGGTTGCCGGGTTGATGGTCGCGTAGTTGCTCATGATCCGGAACTCTTTCTGCAGGTACGTCTTTGTCTTAGCAATCACGATCCCAGCTTCCGGCTATGCAGTCCAATACTTATTAGCCTCAAGATCAATGAGGATTTTGGATCAATGACGGCGTCGTGAGTGACTGCCCTCGGGCCTGATCTATCCAATTCCGACAATAACGGCCGGTCCATTAGGTATTGGACGCTGTGTAATAAACGATGCCATGGTGGGCTGGTGAAGACGATCAAAATCCACGACGCCGACGCGACCGTCCATGTCGAACTCAACAGGCCAGAAGTCCGCAACGCCATAGACCAGCTCATGGTGGACGAATTGCACACTGTATGCGCGGATTTGGAGCGCAATCCCAAAATACTCATCCTCTCCGGGGCGCAGCTTCCCTCCGGCGGCGTCTTCGCCTCCGGAGCCGACATCGCCCAACTCCGCGAACGCCGCCGTGATGATGCCCTGGCCGGCATCAATTCCGGCCTCTTCCAGCGAATCTCCAGGCTGCCGATGCCAGTGATCGCAGCCATTGACGGGTTTGCGCTCGGCGGCGGCGCTGAGCTGGCCTATGCGGCGGATTTCCGGATTGCGACGCCACGGGCAAAGATCGGCAACCCCGAAACCGGTCTGGGCATCCTCGCCGCCGCCGGCGCAGGCTGGCGCCTCGTGGAGCTCGTCGGCGAGCCTTTGGCCAAGGAAATCCTGCTCACCGGAAAAGTGCTCGACGGCGCTGAGGCAATGGCTGTTCGGCTGGTCACGGAGTTGCATCAACCAGACCAGCTGATCCCCGCGGCCTTCGCACTCGCGGCCCGGATCGCATCCCAGGATCCACTCGCGGTCCGCCTCACCAAGAGCGTCCTCCACGCCCCAAGGTCAGCACACCCGGCCATTGACGAACTCGCCCAAGGGATCCTCTTTGAATCAGAGGCAAAATTTGAGCGGATGCAGGCGTTTCTGGACCGAAAACAACGCAAAGGAACCAACTAATGACCCCTTCCACTCCCCCACTTGAAACCCAGGGCGTCCCCACGAGGGTAGGCGTTCTCGGCGGAGGCCGGATGGGCGCGGGCATCGCCCACGCTTTCCTTGTCTCCGGAGCTGCGGTGACAATAGTCGAACGGGACGAGGCCGCAGCCGCAGCGGCCCGCGACCGCGTGAGAGTGACGCTGGCCAAGGCCCTGGAGAAGGCCGCCGTTCTCGAGGATCTGGAGTCGCTCTTGGGCCGGTTTGCGGTCTCCACGGACGCCGTCGACTTCGGCGGGGCGGGCCTTGTTGTCGAAGCCGTGCCGGAGGACTTCAAGCTTAAGCAGGATGCCCTGCTCAACGTGGAGCGCCACCTGGGCACGGATGCCTGGATTGCCACCAACACGTCCTCGCTCTCCGTCACCGACCTGGCTGACTCGCTCGGCCGGCCGGAACGGCTGTGCGGGTTGCACTTCTTCAATCCGGTCCCGGCCTCGACGCTGGTGGAAGTCGTTCTTGGCCCCCGGTCCGCCCCTGAACTCTCCGACGCCGCCACCGGCTGGGTCCGCGGGCTCGGTAAGACTCCCATCGTGGTCAATGACGCGCCCGGCTTCGCGAGTTCGCGCCTTGGCGTGGCAATTGCGCTGGAGGCCATGAGGATGCTGGAAGAGGGCGTGGCCAGCGCCCAGGACATCGACACCGCCATGGAACTCGGCTACCGGCACGCATCCGGACCACTGCGCACCACGGACATCGTCGGGCTGGACGTGCGCCTCGGAATCGCCGAGTACCTGCATGAAACCCTCGGCGAACGCTTCGCCCCGCCCCGCATCCTCCGCGACATGGTGGAGCGCGGCGAGCTGGGACGGAAGTCCGGCAAAGGGTTCTACGACTACTCCTGAGCTGTCAGAACCGATAGCCCGATGGCGGCAAGCGTTCTCGCTGGCCGCCATCGTGTCCAGCTGAGCTTCGTTGAGCAAAGCTGGGTTCTTCAACGCCGTCGTGGCGGCGGCGTCGCGCCGATCTCTCCGACCCAAAGAACCGGAAGGCACACGACCAGCGGCTCACGCACATTGGAGCGGGCGGTCCTTCGCGGAAGAGCTGCCCAGAAGTGCCGGCCAGCCCGGGTCGTCCGTGTCCGCGGCGGGGAACCAGCGCTCGGCCGTGAATTGATGCCAGTCCGGGAACGGGTCCGGGGGCAGTTCAATGTCGGGCTCCGGGATGGGATCCTGGCCGGGATGGTAGTCCGGGAGCAGTTCCAGCTCGCAACGATGTCCTGGATCGGCGGGCTGGTCTTGATCGGGGTCGGGGCCGGGTTCGTCCGTGGCCGGGATGTGGGGCAGCCAGTCTTCGGGCCAGTGGGGTGGGTCCCAGTCTTGGTGTTCGCTGGGATAGTAGCGTCCGGACGGTGAGGTCCAGCCCGGCGGGTGGTCTTTGCTGGCCCGGTCCGGTGTCCAGGCGGAGGCGTGTTTAAGCCGGTGGTGTTTCGGGCAGGGCTGGCCGAGGTTCGAGATGCCGGTGGTGCCGCCGTCGGCCCAGGCCAGGAGGTGGTCTGCCTCGTTGTCCAGGGAATGGTTGGCGCAGCCGGGGAACGGGCACCGGCCGTCGCGGAGCCGGAGCCA
>NZ_JBFTLP010000041.1:0-3224 GCF_056396505.1 Arthrobacter sp. 05T410
CCCTGGTGTGAACGTCTTTTGAATCCGTTCACGGGAAGAGTGTGTGGTGTAAGTTATCGGCCTATTAGTACCGGTCAGCTTCACGAGTCGTTAGTCCTCGCTTCCACATCCGGCCTATCAACCCAGTGGTCTGGCTGGGGGCCTCTCACACACAAGGTGTATGGAAATCTCATCTCGAAGCGAGCTTCCCGCTTAGATGCTTTCAGCGGTTATCCCATCCGAACGTAGCTAATCAGCGGTGCACTTGGCAGTACAACTGACACACCAGAGGTTCGTCCGTCCCGGTCCTCTCGTACTAAGGACAGCCCTTCTCAAATTTCCTGCGCGCGCAGCGGATAGGGACCGAACTGTCTCACGACGTTCTAAACCCAGCTCGCGTACCGCTTTAATGGGCGAACAGCCCAACCCTTGGGACCTACTCCAGCCCCAGGATGCGACGAGCCGACATCGAGGTGCCAAACCATGCCGTCGATATGGACTCTTGGGCAAGATCAGCCTGTTATCCCCGAGGTACCTTTTATCCGTTGAGCGACGGCCATTCCACAATGTACCGCCGGATCACTAGTCCCGACTTTCGTCCCTGCTCGAGATGTCTCTCTCACAGTCAAGCTCCCTTGTGCACTTACACTCGACACCTGATTGCCAACCAGGCTGAGGGAACCTTTGGGCGCCTCCGTTACTTTTTAGGAGGCAACCGCCCCAGTTAAACTACCCATCAGGCACTGTCCCTGACCCGGATTACGGGCCGAAGTTAGATGTCCAAAGTGACCAGAGTGGTATTTCAACGATGACTCCACCCGAACTGGCGTCCGGGCTTCAACGTCTCCCACCTATCCTACACAAGCCACTCCGAACACCAATACCAAACTATAGTAAAGGTCTCGGGGTCTTTCCGTCCTGCTGCGCGTAACGAGCATCTTTACTCGTACTGCAATTTCGCCGAGTTTATGGTTGAGACAGCGGGGAAGTCGTTACTCCATTCGTGCAGGTCGGAACTTACCCGACAAGGAATTTCGCTACCTTAGGATGGTTATAGTTACCACCGCCGTTTACTGGGGCTTAAATTCTCAGCTTCGCCTTGCGGCTAACCGGTCCTCTTAACCTTCCAGCACCGGGCAGGAGTCAGTCCGTATACATCGTCTTGCGACTTCGCACGGACCTGTGTTTTTAGTAAACAGTCGCTTCCCCCTGGTCTCTGCGGCCCCGATCCCCTCCCACCAGCAAGTGGTGTTCAAGGTTGGGGCCCCCCTTCTCCCGAAGTTACGGGGGCATTTTGCCGAGTTCCTTAACCATAATTCTCTCGATCGCCTTAGTATTCTCTACCTGATCACCTGTGTCGGTTTGGGGTACGGGCGGCTAAAACCTCGCGTCGATGCTTTTCTCGGCAGCATAGGATCACCGAATCCCCCCATACGGGGGTCCCGTCAGATCTCAGGCATCATGAACGGCGGATTTGCCTACCGTTCGCCCTACATCCTTAGACCGGGACAACCATCGCCCGGCTCGGCTACCTTCCTGCGTCACACCTGTTAATACGCTTGCCTCCCAGGATCAGGTCCCGCGCTCCACCAAAACCCACACACCCCGAAGGGTGCTAGGGCAGGTTTCGGGCGGTTAGTATCCCCTGTTCAGCATGGGCGGTTTTTCGCCGGTACGGGAATATCAACCCGTTGTCCATCGACTACGCCTGTCGGCCTCGCCTTAGGTCCCGACTTACCCAGGGCAGATTAGCTTGACCCTGGAACCCTTGATCATCCGGCGGACGGGTTTCTCACCCGTCTTTCGCTACTCATGCCTGCATTCTCACTCGTGTAGGCTCCACCGCTGGTTTCCACCGCGACTTCACTGCCCACACGACGCTCCCCTACCACTCCAGACGCCTGAACCACAAGGGCTTGGCTAATGTCTGAAATCCACAACTTCGGCGGTGTACTTGAGCCCCGCTACATTGTCGGCGCGGAATCACTTGACCAGTGAGCTATTACGCACTCTTTTAAGGATGGCTGCTTCTAAGCCAACCTCCTGGTTGTCTTCGCAACTCCACATCCTTTCCCACTTAGCACACGCTTAGGGGCCTTAGTTGGTGGTCTGGGCTGTTTCCCTCTCGACTATGAAGCTTATCCCCCACAGTCTCACTGCTGCGCTCTCACTTACCGGCATTCGGAGTTTGGCTGACGTCAGTAACCTTGTAGGGCCCATTAGCCATCCAGTAGCTCTACCTCCGGTAAGAAACACGCAACGCTGCACCTAAATGCATTTCGGGGAGAACCAGCTATCACGAAGTTTGATTGGCCTTTCACCCCTACCCACAGCTCATCCCCTCCATTTTCAACTGAAGTGGGTTCGGTCCTCCACGACGTCTTACCGTCGCTTCAACCTGGCCATGGGTAGATCACTTCGCTTCGGGTCTAGATCACGCCACTGCAACGCCCTATTCAGACTCGCTTTCGCTACGGCTTCCCCACACGGGTTAACCTCGCGACGTAACACTAACTCGCAGGCTCATTCTTCAAAAGGCACGCCGTCACCCCTACACGATCGCTCGCGGAGGCTCCGACGGATTGTAAGCACACGGTTTCAGGTACTGTTTCACTCCCCTCCCGGGGTACTTTTCACCTTTCCCTCACGGTACTGGTCCGCTATCGGTCATTAGGGAGTATTTAGGCTTATCAGGTGGTCCTGACAGATTCGCACGGGATTTCTCGGGCCCCGTGCTACTTGGGATACTTCACCAGGCGGTGCACAACATTTCGGTTACGGGGCTCACACCCTCTACGGCCGGCCTTTCAAGACCGTTCACCTATGCCTGCACTCTCACCTTCCCAGCCCGGCAGAGCTGGAGTGGGAAGTCCCACAACCCCGACCATGCAACGCCCGCCGGCTATCACACATGGAACGGTTTAGCCTGATCCGCGTTCGCTCGCCACTACTGACGGAATCACTATTGTTTTCTCTTCCTGCGGGTACTGAGATGTTTCACTTCCCCGCGTTCCCTCCACGCACCCTATGTGTTCAGATGCGGGTCACCAGGCAGCTCGCGCCCCTGGCGGGGTTTCCCCATTCGGACACCCTGGGATCACAGTCCGGTTATCGACTCCCCCAGGCTTATCGCAGATTCCTACGTCCTTCTTCGGCTCCTAATGCCAAGGCATCCACCGTGTGCTCTTAAAAACTTGACCACAAAAGATCAAGGAGTAATTTTCGAGARAACCACAGAAACCACC
>NZ_JBFTLP010000042.1:0-2411 GCF_056396505.1 Arthrobacter sp. 05T410
GAAACGCCCGGTCCCATCCCGAACCCGGAAGCTAAGACCCACAGCGCCGATGGTACTGCACCCGGGAGGGTGTGGGAGAGTAGGTCACCGCCGGAACACCATTAACGGTCGAGGACCCCCACCACACGTGGGGGTCCTCCCGCATTTAACGACCCTCTCAGGCAGGGCCGGGCCCCCGGCCCCGGAGCCCGGGCCCACGGCCGGCTGCCCCCAAACCGGTCCGGTACACGGCCAGATGCCCCCGGGCCGGGCCGGGCCGGTAATCGCCCCTGGCGCCCGATCGCCCGATGAGGGGCCCTACGACGTCGTATGCTCCGCCTTGAAGGAGGCCCCGCGTTGCTGCAGGAACGTACAGGCCGGACGCGCCTGGACGGCCTCATTCGGCATCGGGCACGCCGTCCCCTGCCCCTCCCGCTGACCTGAGCTTCCGGCGTCTGCGCCGGCGCCAGACGATCACCAGGCCAAGCACGACGAAGGGGACCAGCACCCAACCGCCGATGTCGAGAGCGTCACCGATGGCATTGGCCAGCGCCCCTGCCAAATAGGCGAGAACACTGAGGCTCGCGACCCAGGCAATGGACCCTGTGATGGTCCAGAGCAGAAAATTGGGCCACGGCATCTTGGCGGCCCCCGCGGCAATGGCGCCCCAGAGCCGGACCACTATGACCCAGCGGCCGAAGAACAAGGCTTTGCCGCCGTGCCGATCGAAGAACGACTCGAGCTGGAGGATGCGATTCTCGTCGGCGTGGAAGCGCCGTGCGAGTCGAAGCATCAGCGGACGGCCTCCCACCCGCCCAAGTACGTAGCCAATCGTGCTCCCGAGCATGGCGCCCAGGCTGCCGACCGCGATAACGGCGGCAAGGTTCAGGTCTCCGTGGCGCGCCGAGGCGTAGGCTCCAAGCAGGACGGCCACGGCGGGAAGCGGTACACCGGCGCACTGGGCCAGCACAATCACGAAGACGGCGAAGTAGTACGCCCATTCGTCCGCAACCCCTGCTTCCGCGGCGAAGTAGGCCGCCCAGCCGAGCGCCACGAAGCGGAAGGCAACTAATCCGGTCATCGCTCACACCTCACTCCGCTGCGCCGCCGTGGTTCATCATGACGGTCCCCGCGCTGCCCGCGTTCTGTCTGCGGTCATAACCCCCGCGACAGCACCGGGATGGCCCTTGTCTACCCTTGCGGCCGGGGCCGCGTCAAGAGCACGCTGCGGACACTGCCCGGCCGGCGGCGGCACAGCGTTTCCGGCCGCGGCGCTAGCCTCGGCCCTCCGGACGGATCGACCGCAACCACCACCGCCCGCGCCGCTACGACCGCCGGCCCTGCGCCTCTACTACGCCTCCTGCTTTAGGCCCTGAAGACTCACACACAGGCCATGCCCGCCCTCCCTCCTGGTGCGTACGACCTTCAGCACTAAGACGCTTGGGTGGATGCGCTTTCCGAGCATGAAGATGGATTCCGCGCGTGAGTGAAGGCCGTTGATGACACTGCCTGGGATCACGTCTGGTGGGAACACGTTCGCCAGGCGGCCCCGGCAGGCAATGGACACGCGTCTGTCTTGTTCGTCGTGGAACGTGCCGCTCTTGAAGGCGGGTATCCGATACAGATCACGGATCTGCGCGAGGCATCGCGCCGACCGTTCCGATGCATTGCGCGCGGACTCTGGGGAGTCGATAACACCTTAAACATTGCGAACATGGACTCGGGGAGCTCGCAGGAAGCACAGACAGCAAGGGTGACTTCAGGGGGTTGCCTGACAGTTCTTGCTGCTTCGATGTCGTGGGAACAGGCTGCGGCCGAATCAATTGCTCGATCAAACCACGAGATCGTGCAACTTCCGCCGCGGGTTTCAAGGTTCTTCGCTGATTCCAGGTAGCTGACGTTCGTCAGGTGTTCCCTTCAGCCACGATTTCGGCGGGGTGGCTGCTGTTGGGCCATCAACTCGTCATACGCCCCGGCAGATGGCAGATGGCAGATGCTGGGCGGAAGGCCGGCGATGATCGCGGCGGGATCCATAGGAGCCGGCTCAGGGTCAGGCAAGCCGTCAGACGTCCGGGAACCCGGTTGCGGTACCCCTCGAATAACACATGGTTCGGAGTCTGGCCCAGAAGGCATCGGAAGCATCCTGCCGCGTCACGGCTCTGTGGCGGCCTGCTTGGTTGCTATTGCCTGGCCGCCATGTGGGGGATCTGCTGGCACGGGGTTGGAGTGATGCACGGCATAGTGGCCGTGGGTGGCGGGGGAGCGTGTGATGAGGTGCGTGGCGGGTGGTTTTGGGTTGTGGTGGCGGGGTTTTTGGGTGGTGGGGTGGGTGTGGGGGGTGGAGTTGCGGTGGGGGCGTGGTGGGTGTATTGTTTTCTAAGTCGCCGCGAGGGAGACCAGCGGAAATGCTGGGAACCGGAGGCGGCCAATCC
>NZ_JBFTLP010000043.1:0-1682 GCF_056396505.1 Arthrobacter sp. 05T410
CGCGGCGGCATCATCCTCTCCAACGACGCCGAGATCGCCAAGAAGATCAACTCCGCGGTGTTCCCCGGCCAGCAGGGCGGGCCGCTGGAGCACGTCATCGCCGGCAAAGCCGTGGCGTTCAAGATCGCCGCGTCCGAGGAGTTCAGGGAACGCCAGGAACGCGTCCTGGCCGGCGCCCGGATCCTCGCCGAGCGGCTGGTCCAGGACGACGTCACCGCCAAGGGGATCAACGTGATCTCCGGCGGCACCGACGTGCACCTGGTCCTGGTGGACCTGCGCAACTGCGTGCTCAACGGGCAGGAAGCCGAGGACCGGCTCGCGGCGATCGACATCACCGTCAACCGCAACGCCGTGCCGTTCGATCCGCGCCCGCCGATGGTCACCTCCGGGCTGCGGATCGGCACCCCGGCGCTGGCCACCCGCGGCTTCGGCGAGGCGGCCTTCGCCGAGGTTGCCGACATCATCGCCGAGGCCCTGACCGCCGACGCCGGCGCCGACCTGTCCGGTCTGCGTTCCCGGGTGGAGGCCCTCGCCGCCGCCCACCCGCTCTACCCCTCGGTTGCTAACCTCGCCTAGGCGACGTAAGACTGAAGTAGCAGCAGTACAGAACTAACAGCAGTACAGATCACGACGCCGGGTTGCCGCCACAAGCCGCCGCCCGGCGTCGTGCATCCGGCATGCGGCCGCCAACCAGCGCCCGCAGCGCCTTCCGGCAGGACCCTCTGCCGGGCCACAGCAAGACCTAGTTAGGAACCGACAATGGCTGTTGGAGTCTTCGACCTCTTTTCCATCGGAATAGGGCCATCCAGCTCACACACCGTGGGGCCCATGCGGGCCGCCGCCCTCTTCGCCGAGGAACTTAAGGCCTCCGGGAACCTGGAGAAGGTAGCGTCGCTGCGCGTGGACCTGTACGGTTCCCTGGCCGCCACCGGCCACGGGCACGGCACCATGACCGCGATCCTGCTCGGCCTGGAAGGCTTCCACCCCGAACTGATCCTGCCCGAGGAAGTGGAGGAACGGCTGGCCACGATCGCTGAGACCGGCACTCTGCAGCTGGCCGGCTCGGTCGCCCTGCCGTACGGGGTGAAGGACATGATCCTGCGGCCGCTGACCATCCTGCCCCGGCACACCAACGGCATGACGTTCACGGTTTCCGACGCCGACGGCGAAACCGTCCACAAAGCCACGTTCTTCTCCGTCGGCGGCGGCTTCATCGTCCGCGAGGGCGAGGAGGACGCGGCCCTGAAGGAGCTCGACGAATCCAAGAAGGAACTGCCGTTGCCGTTCCGCACGGCCGCGGAACTGCTGGGCCGCTGCCAGTCCAAGGGCCTCTCGATCGGGCAGATCATGTTCGTCAACGAGCGCGCCTCCCGCACCGAAGCGGAAATCCGCGACGGGCTGCTGCACATCTACTCGGTGATGGAAGGCTGCGTCGAGGTCAGCCTCAAACGCACCGGGCTGCTGCCCGGCGGGCTCAAGGTCCGCCGCCGGGCCCCGGACTGGCACGAGCGGCTGATGAAGGAAACCCGCGGACAGGACCCCGACTACCGGGACCCGAAGTACTGGCAGGAATGGGTCAACCTGATCGCGCTGGCCGTGAACGAGGAAAACGCCTCCGGCGGCCGCGTCGTCACCGCCCCCACGAACGGCGCCGCCGGCATCATCCCGGCCGTGCTCTACTA
>NZ_JBFTLP010000044.1:0-1616 GCF_056396505.1 Arthrobacter sp. 05T410
CGCGGCGGCATCATCCTCTCCAACGACGCCGAGATCGCCAAGAAGATCAACTCCGCGGTGTTCCCCGGCCAGCAGGGCGGGCCGCTGGAGCACGTCATCGCCGGCAAAGCCGTGGCGTTCAAGATCGCCGCGTCCGAGGAGTTCAGGGAGCGCCAGGAACGCGTCCTGGCCGGCGCCCGGATCCTCGCCGAGCGCCTGGTCCAGCCGGACGTGACCGCCAAGGGCATCAACGTGATCTCCGGCGGCACCGACGTGCACCTGGTCCTGGTGGACCTGCGCGAGTGTGAGCTGAACGGGCAGGAAGCCGAGGACCGCCTCGCGGACATCGACATCACCGTCAACCGCAACGCCGTGCCGTTCGATCCGCGCCCGCCGATGGTCACCTCCGGGCTGCGGATCGGCACCCCGGCGCTGGCCACCCGCGGCTTCGGCGAGGCGGCCTTTACCGAGGTTGCCGACATCATCGCCGAGGCCCTGACCGCCGACGCCGGCGCGGACCTGTCCGGTCTGCGTTCCCGGGTGGAGGCCCTCGCCGCCGCCCACCCGCTCTACCCCTCGGTTGCTAACCTCGCCTAGCGCTCAATGGGCGCATCATCGCACCGGTCCAGGGTCATTGGGGGGCCGGGACCGGTGCGGTGAGCCCCGCCTCTAGTCATTGACCATCATTCTCTTTCTCCGCGGAAGGTACGCATCATGGCAGTTGGAGTCTTCGACCTCTTTTCCATCGGAATAGGGCCATCCAGTTCCCACACCGTTGGCCCCATGCGGGCCGCCGCCGTGTTTGCTGAAGAACTCAAGTCCCTCGGCAAGCTGGCAGAGGCGGCGTCGCTCCGGGTGGACCTCTACGGCTCCCTCGCCGCGACCGGCCACGGCCACGGCACCATGACCGCCATTCTGCTCGGACTCGAGGGCTTCCACCCCGAGCAGATCCTGCCCGAGGAAGTGGAGGAACGGCTCGCCACGATCGCCGAGACCGGCACCCTGCAGCTGGCCGGCTCGGTCGCCCTGCCGTACGGCGTCCAGGACATGATCCTGCGCCCCCTGACCATCCTGCCCCGGCACACCAACGGAATGACGTTCACGGTCTCCGACGCCGAAGGCGAAGTCCTCCACCGCGCCACGTTCTTCTCCGTCGGCGGCGGCTTCATCGTCCGCGAGGGCGAGGAGGACGCGGCCCTGAAGGAACTCGACGAATCCAAGAAGGAACTTCCCCTGCCGTTCCGCACGGCCGCCGAACTGCTGGAACACTGCCGGAAGACCTCGCTGAGCATCAGCGAGGTGATGCGGATCAACGAAGAGGACAGCCGGACCGAGGCCGAGATCCGTGCGGGGCTGCTGCACATCTACTCGGTGATGGAAGGCTGCGTCGAGGTCAGCCTCAAACGCACCGGGCTGCTGCCCGGCGGGCTCAAGGTCCGCCGCCGCGCCCCGGACTGGCACGAACGGCTCATGAAGGAAACCCGCGGCCAGGACCCCGACTACCGGGACCCGAAGTACTGGCAGGAATGGGTCAACCTGATCGCGCTGGCCGTGAACGAGGAAAACGCCTCCGGCGGCCGCGTCGTCACCGCCCCCACGAACGGCGCCGCCGGCATCATCCCGGCCGTGCTCTACTA
>NZ_JBFTLP010000045.1:0-1556 GCF_056396505.1 Arthrobacter sp. 05T410
CTAGACGATATGAGGTGTGGTGGTCGTCTGACGTAGGACTGGAACCCCGGGTTCAAAGAGGTTCGTGGGTTGCTGGTCCACGGTCTGTTCCGCAATCTGGTGCGGGGTGTGGACTGGTAGAGCCACATTTGAACGTCTGGAGGTTCCAGTCATGAATAAGCGTACCTATGTCGGTTTGGATGTCCACGCACGCAGCGTCAAGGGCTGCGCTATCGACTGCGAGACCGGTGAGATTCTGCGCCAGAGCCTGGCCGCCAACGATGCCGGGACCGTCGAGTGGGTGTCCGGGTTGCCGGGCCCGGTGCTGGTTGTCTATGAGGCAGGTCCGACCGGGTTCGGCCTGGCCCGGTGCCTGAATGCCGCCGGGATGGAATGTGTGGTGGCGGCGCCCTCCAAACTCCAGCGCCCGTCCGGGGACCGGGTGAAGACCGATGCCCGGGATGCCGAGCACTTGGCCCGGTTGGCCCTGCTGGGCCAGATCACCCCGGTGCGTGTCCCGGGTCCCTCGCAGGAAGCGGCCCGAGATCTGGTCCGGGCCCGCGAGGACGTCCGGGCGGACCTGATGCGGGCCAGGCACCGCGTCTCGAAGCTCCTGCTGCGCCACGGCCTCGTCTACTCCGGCGGCCATGCCTGGACCGACGCCCACCACACCTGGCTGCACCGGCAACGTTTCGATGACCCTGCCCTGCAGGCCGCCTACGAGGCCGGCATGGAGACCGCCGAGCTGACGCTGGACCGCCGGAACCGCTTGGATGCGAAGATCACCGCGATGGCGGCCACCGAACCGTATGCCCCGGTCGTGCGGGCCCTGATGTGTCTGCGCGGGATCTCGGTGCTGACCGCTTTCGGCCTGGCGGTGGAAATCGGCGACTGGACCCGCTTCACCGGCTCCACCATCGGCGCGTATCTGGGCCTCGTCCCCTCGGAACATTCCTCGGGCGCGTCCCGGTCCCAGGGCGCCATCACCAAAACCGGAAACACCCACGCCCGCCGGCTGCTGGTCGAGGCCGCCTGGCACCACCGCCGGCCCTACAACAACGCCAGCCGTGACATGCGCACCCGCTGGGACGCAGCCGACGAAGCCTCCCGGGTCCGCGGCCATCAGGGCAACCACCGGCTGCACCGGAAATGGGAGCAATTCGAAGCCCGGCACAAACGCCGGGTCATCGCGAACGTCGCCATCGCCCGCGAGCTGGCCGGCTGGTGCTGGTCCCTCGCCGCCCCCATCCAACAGGAAAACCCATGGACGGATGAATAAACGTGGCCGTTCCCGCCCCGCCCGGACGGCTTGGCAGCGTGGAGGAGACCCGCGAAACACCTATGGACAACCGGCAAAAACACCGGTGACGCCCGACATCGCTAGACCAGCGGCACCCCTCCAGCCGAACACCTCGTCCTGCGGTAACCAACCCGCGCATATCAGTCTGACAGCGCCGTCGATCACGACGCGCCGGCCGCCCGGGCCAGACAGGGAACGGACACAAAGAGCGGTCCAAGACAAACCAGCCTTGGACCGCTCACCCTTGCCCTCTTGACAAAGAACTCCTACATATCAG
>NZ_JBFTLP010000046.1:0-1277 GCF_056396505.1 Arthrobacter sp. 05T410
GGGACTGCTGAAGGTTTAGTTGACAGCTGTGGTTGATATTTTCTTACGCGGCTGAGGCCGCGTTTTTTATTGTCTCAAACTCGATGGGTGTCAGCCGTCCTAGGGCACGTTGACGGCGTTTTCGGTGGTAGCTGCGCTCGATCCAGGTCGCGATGGCGAGCCGGAGCTCGGCCCGGGTTTCCCATCGTTTCCGGTTCAGGACGTTCTTTTGAAGCAGGGAAAAGAACGATTCCATCGCGGCATTGTCACCGCATGCCCCCACCCGGCCCATCGATCCGTTCAGGCCGTAAGTGTTCAGGGCCAGGACGAACTTTCTGGATCTGAACTGGGACCCGCGATCGCTATGGACCACCGTGCCGGCCGGGTTCCTCAGGGCCACAGCGTGGTCCAGTGCGGCGACGGCCAGGGATGCTTTCATCCGCCCGTCCATGGAGTACCCGACGATCCGGTTCGAATGCAGGTCCTTGATCGCGCACAGGTACAGCTTGCCCTCCGCGGTGTGGTGCTCGGTGATGTCCGTGAGCCATTTCCGGTTCGGTGCCGTGGCGCTGAAGTCCCGCTCGATGAGGTCATCGTGGACCGGAGGGCCGGTCTTGAGCCCTGAGCGGCGCCGGCGGTGGATCACCGAGAGGATGCCGTTCTGGGAGCACAGCCGCCAGATCCGCCGTTCACTGGCCCCAGGGCCGGGACCGGCGTTGATCTCATCGGCGATGAACCGGTATCCGAAGGCGGGATCGTCGCGGTGGTGGTCGACGGCGGCGTTGATCAGGTGCGCTTCTTCCCAGTCCCGGGCGGGGACGGGGTTGGCGGCCCACTGGTAGTAGGCCTGTCTGGAGAAATTCAGTACCCGGCAGGACACTGCCACGGGAACCCTGATCGGGGCGTCCCTGGCAGCCAGCTCGCGGACCAGCGGGTACATCATTTTTTTGGATTGATGTCCCGGGACAGGTAGGCCACGGCTCGGCGCATGACTTCGGCTTCCTGTTCCAGGAGCCGGATGCGTTTGTTCGCCTCCCGCAGCTTCGCGGCGTCATCGGACACCACCCCGGACTTCACGCCGTCTTCTCTGTCGGCGATCTTCATCCAGCGGTGCAGGGCAGCGGGTGAGACGCCGAAGTCCTTGGCGATCTGCGTGATGGGCGCTTCGCCCTTGCGGGCAACCGCGACGACATCGCGGCGGAACTCTTCGGGAAAGGCTTTGGGCATGATGAACATCCTTCCACCCGCAAGGATCAAATCCTCACAGGCAAAGTGTCAATCAAACCTTCAGCAGTCCC
>NZ_JBFTLP010000047.1:0-1115 GCF_056396505.1 Arthrobacter sp. 05T410
AGGTAGCCGTCGACGAAGGTCATGGATTGTTCGAAGACCTCGTTGGTCGCATCCGAGTGCTGCATGTATTCCTGGATGCCGTAGTTGTGGATCGCCAGGCCCACGTGCAGCTGCGCGGCGAACCCGACCGGGGAGATGTCGGTGGGGCCGTGGAAGCCGGACTTGATCTGGTACTGCGCGGCGTAGTCCATCACCTTCTTCAGCGGGCTGATCCCGCCGAAGTGGGTGGAGGCTGCCCGCACGTAGTCGATCAGCTGTTCCTTGATCAGGGCCTGGTAGTCGTAGACGGTGTTGAAGATTTCCCCGATCGCCAGCGGGGTGGTGGTGTGCGCCCGGACCAGGCGCAGGGCCTCCTGGTTTTCGGCCGGGGTGCAGTCCTCGAGCCAGAACAGGTCGTAGGGTTCGAGSGCSTTGCCCAGCTTCGCGGCCTGGATCGGGGTCATCCGGTGRTGCCCGTCGTGCAGCARCGGGAGTTCCGGGCCGAACTCGTTGCGCACCGCCTCGAACACGGTGGGCAGGTGGCGGAGGTAGGCGCGGGTGTCCCAGTCCTCTTCCTGCGGGAACGCGCCGCGCCCGGCCGGTTCGTAGTCGTAGCGYTCCCCSGAGGCCTGGGCCTGGGCCGCGACGCCGTAGACGGCCTTGATCCCGGGCACCGCGGTCTGGATCCGGATCGACTTGTAGCCCAGYTCCAGGTGCTCACGGACCGAATCGAACAGGGACGGCAGGTCCGCGCCGGAGGCGTGCCCGTAGGCGCGCAGCCCGTTCCGGGACGCCCCGCCCAGGAGCTGGTAGACCGGCATCCCGGCGAGCTTGCCCTTGATGTCCCACAGCGCCATGTCCACCGCGGCGATCGCGGCCATCGTGACCGGGCCGCGGCGCCAGTACGAGGACCGGTACAGGAACTGCCAGGTGTCCTCGATCCGGTGCGGGTCCTTGCCGATCAGCAGCTGCGCGACGTGCTCCTTCAAATAGGCGGCCACGGCGAGCTCGCGCCCGTTCAGGGTCGCGTCCCCGATCCCGGTCACGCCGTCCTCGGTGGTGATCCGCAGGGTCACGAAGTTCCGGGAGGGGCTGGTGACGAACACTTCAGCGGCAATGATTTTCACAACAGGTCC
>NZ_JBFTLP010000048.1:0-1083 GCF_056396505.1 Arthrobacter sp. 05T410
AACATGCACCTGGTCCGCGGCCTGGCCGCCGTGAAACTCGCCGCCGCCCGCACCAACCACGAGCTCGGACTGCTCGACGCCGGGCGTGCCGCCGCCATCGGGCAAGCCTGCACCGAGGTCATGAACGGCAAACTCAGCGAACAATTCGTCGTCGACGTCATCCAGGGCGGCGCCGGGACCTCCTCGAACATGAACGCCAACGAGGTCATCGCCAACCGSGCCCTGGAAATCCTCGGGCACCCGAAGGGCGACTACGCCCGGCTGCACCCCAACGACCACGTCAACCTCAGCCAGTCCACCAACGACGTCTACCCCACCGCGGTCAAGCTCGGCACGATCTTCGCGGCCCGGGAACTGCTCCAGGCCCTCACCGAGCTCGAAGACGCCTTCGCCGCCAAGGCCCTCGAGTTCCGCACGGTGGTGAAAATGGGCCGCACCCAGCTCCAGGACGCCGTCCCCATGACCCTCGGCCAGGAGTTCGGCACCTACGCCGTCACGATCGGCGAGGACCGGCTCCGCCTGGCCGARGCCGACCTGCTGATCCACGAAATCAACCTCGGCGCCACCGCGATCGGCACCGGCCTGAACGCCCCCGCCGGRTAYGCCGAGGCCGCCTGCCGGCACCTGGCCGAAATCACCGGCCTGCCGCTCGTCACGGCCGTGGACCTGATCGAGGCCACCCAGGACGTCGGCGCCTTCGTGCACCTCTCCGGCGTGCTCAAGCGGGTCGCCGTGAAACTCTCCAAGATCTGCAACGACCTCCGGCTGCTCTCCTCGGGCCCGCGCGCCGGCTTCGGCGAGATCAACCTCCCCGCGGTGCAGTCCGGCTCCTCGATCATGCCCGGCAAGATCAACCCGGTCATCCCGGAAGTGGTCAGCCAGGTCGCCTACGAGGTGATCGGCAACGACGTCACCATCACCATGGCCGCCGAGGCCGGCCAGCTCCAGCTCAACGCCTTCGAACCCATCATCGTCCACAGCCTCCACAAGAGCATCTCCCACCTCGAAGCCGCGTGCCGCACCCTCACGGCCCGCTGCGTCCGGGGCATCACCGCCAACACCGAACACCTTCGCCTCACCGTG
>NZ_JBFTLP010000049.1:0-833 GCF_056396505.1 Arthrobacter sp. 05T410
TGTCCCGGGACTCGCGGATGTCGGCGAGCATCCGGGCCAGTTGGGGCAGCACGATCGTGGCCGCGTTCGTCCCCACGACAGTGACTGTTTGCTGGCCGAGTGCGTCGATGATTTCGCCGGCAAGGCGTTCGCCCATCCGGGGTGCACGCATTTTTAGCCGGTTTCCGATCCTGCGCCGACCTGCATGGCGCAAGGCTTCTGGGGTTGGCCAGGCCCGCAGCAGGTCCAACACTGCCGGGTGGTCCAGGCGCGGGCCAAGGACACGCTCCAGGGCAGGGGTGGATCTGGGTCWGCAGGCCTCGGATCCTGTTCGATGTTGCGTGGCCTGTTTTGCCAAGTCGTCGTCGAAGCCGCAGAGCATGGTCAGTTCGGCGAGCTGTTCATCGGCGATCTGGATGGAGCGCAGTGTGTGGGGCATGGTCCGGGCCGCTTCGGCGATGATGAACGCGTCCCGGGCGTCGGTTTTCGCTTCGCCCGGGTGCAGGTCCGCGATCCGGCGCATCGCCAGCCCGGGCAGGTATCCGACGGTGACACGGGCGGCCTGGGCAACCGCGACGGGGAGTGCACCGATCGTCGCGGGCTGGTCAACGACCAGCAGAATGCGGCCGTGTTTGCCCAGAGAAGTCAGTATTTCGCGCAGCCGGGCCTCGTCGTTGGGCAAAGCCTTGTCGAAGAGCTTCATCCCCGTCCGGTCCACTGCAACGGCGTGGTGCTCGCCCTTGCCGACGTCCAGGCCGATGAAGACATCAATGCTTTCGYGGTTTCCGATCACCTGTACCTCSCCGTCACAGCAGCTGATACCTGTGCTGGACTGTCCGCGGTGTCAGAGCCCG
>NZ_JBFTLP010000050.1:0-788 GCF_056396505.1 Arthrobacter sp. 05T410
GAAAGTTGGTAACACCCGAAGCCGGTGGCCTAACCCCTTGTGGGAGGGAGCTGTCGAAGGTGGGACTGGCGATTGGGACTAAGTCGTAACAAGGTAGCCGTACCGGAAGGTGCGGCTGGATCACCTCCTTTCTAAGGAGCACCTACAACTTTCTCTGCCCCGTGTATGCGGGTGTGGTGGGGTTGTCAGGAGTACGCCCGTTGCGCAGACGCTAGTTCTGCGGCGGGTGCTCACGGGTGGAATATCAACAAATAGGTGCCTGGCGGCACAGGCCGGCAGCTAGTACGGATGCTCTCTCTTCTTCGGAAGTGTGGGGGTCCTGGAACGCACGCCGGAATGAGCTGTTGGGTAGTGTTTGGCACACTGTTGGGTCCTGAGGCAACAGGACCATGGCGCGGCCGCGTTGTCCTTCCCTTTCGGGGGTGGGTGCGTGGTGGTGGTGTGGGACTTGTGTTTCTGGTTTCCTGGCTGCACCGATCACACGGTTGTTCTGCTCCTTTTGGGGGCGGGGTGTGTGTGGGGTGTGTGGTACGGGGTTGTTGTTTGAGAACTACATAGTGGACGCGAGCATCTTTTATAAGAAGCAATTTCCAAGAATATGAACCTGGATCTGTCGCTGTTGCCTTTTGGGGTGATGGAGGTGGTTTCTGTGGTTCTCTCGAAAATTACTCCTTGATCTTTTGTGGTCAAGTTTTTAAGAGCACACGGTGGATGCCTTGGCATTAGGAGCCGAAGAAGGACGTAGGAATCTGCGATAAGCCTGGGGGAGTCGATAACCGGACTGTGAT
>NZ_JBFTLP010000051.1:0-746 GCF_056396505.1 Arthrobacter sp. 05T410
ATCACAGTCCGGTTATCGACTCCCCCAGGCTTATCGCAGATTCCTACGTCCTTCTTCGGCTCCTAATGCCAAGGCATCCACCGTGTGCTCTTAAAAACTTGACCACAAAAGATCAAGGAGTAATTTTCGAGAGAACCACAGAAACCACCACCATCACCCCAAAAGGCAACAGCGACAGATCCAGGTTCATATTCTTGGAAATTGCTTCTTATAAAAGATGCTCGCGTCCACTATGTAGTTCTCAAACAACAACCCCGTACCACACACCCCACACACACAACATGCATGATCGGTGCAGCCAGGAAACCAGAAACACAAGTCCCGGAACCACCACGGCCAAAGCCGCAGCAACCCGGTCCTGTTGCCTCAGGACCCAACAGTGTGCCAAACACTAAACCGCYSATCACCTCTCCCGCACCGTTCCAGGACCACCGCGCTTCCAAAGGAAGCACAGGGGACCGTACTGGGTGCCGGCGAAGAACCGGCGGCCGCTATTTGTTGATATTCCACCCGTGAGCACCCGCCGCAGAACTWGCGTCTGCGCAACGGGCGTACTCCTGACAACCCCACCACACGGACATAACGCCCGGCAGGGTGGTTGTAGGTGCTCCTTAGAAAGGAGGTGATCCAGCCGCACCTTCCGGTACGGCTACCTTGTTACGACTTAGTCCCAATCGCCAGTCCCACCTTCGACAGCTCCCTCCCACAAGGGGTTAGGCCACCGGCTTCGGGTGTTACCAACTTTC
>NZ_JBFTLP010000052.1:0-678 GCF_056396505.1 Arthrobacter sp. 05T410
GCCGACACCACCGGGCTCAGCTACACCGACACCAACCGCCCCGCCGGAACCTGGTACTACCGCGTCACCGCCACCGACGCCGCCGGCAACACCGGCCCCGGCTCCAACGAAGCCACCGCCACGATCCAACCCCCGCCCGACACCACCTCACCCGGCGCGCCCGGGACCCTGGCCGCCACAGCCACCGGAACCTCCGTCGCCCTGTCCTGGACCGCCGCAACCGACAACACCGGCGTCACCGGCTACACCGTCCACCGGTCAGCCTCGGCCGGCTTCGCGCCCAGCAGTTCGACCAGAATCGCCGACACCACCGGGCTCAGCTACACCGACACCAACCGGCCCGCCGGAACCTGGTACTACCGCGTCACCGCCACCGACGCCGCCGGCAACACCGGCCCCGGCTCCAACGAAGCCACCGCCACCACCCAGCCGGCCGCTCCGCCGACGGTGCTGGCGGTGGAGAGTGCGGCGGATACCTACACCTCCGCATCGGCGCCCACGACGGACTTCGGCACCAGCGGTTCCCTGTCGGTCTACGGCTCACCGGACGCCACGACCGTGCTCCGGTTCCAGGTCCCGGCAGCCCCGGCCGGGCAAACACTGACCGGCGCGATCCTGCGCATACGCACCACCAGCCTGGCCTCCGCCGGCTCCGCCAACACCCTCAACGTCCGCTCG
>NZ_JBFTLP010000053.1:0-607 GCF_056396505.1 Arthrobacter sp. 05T410
GGAACCGGAACCTCCAGACGTTCAAATGTGGCTCTACCAGTCCACACCCCGCACCAGATTGCGGAACAGACCGTGGACCAGCAACCCACGAACCTCTTTGAACCCGGGGTTCCAGTCCTACGTCAGACGACCACCACACCTCATATCGTCTAGCGCCTGCACAGCTGCAGGCCGCACAACTGTAGGCCGCATGGCTGTAGGCCGCACAGCCGGAGCAGCCGGCCAGCGCCACGTCAGCCCCGGCCGGCGGCGGTCAGCTTCCTAGCACTCCACGACGTTGACGGCGAGGCCGCCCATCGCGGTTTCCTTGTATTTGGAGCTCATGTCCTTGCCGGTTTCGCGCATGGTCACGATGACTTCGTCCAGGGAGACCCGGTGCGTGCCGTCGCCCCAGAGCGCCATTTTGGCGGCGTTGATGGCTTTGGCGGCGGCGATCGCGTTGCGTTCGATGCACGGGACCTGCACGAGCCCGCCGATCGGATCGCAGGTCAGGCCCAGGTTGTGTTCCATCGCGATTTCCGCGGCGTTCTCCACCTGCTGGGGCGTGCCGCCCATGACTTCGGCCAGGCCGGCGGCCGCCATCGACGACGCCGAGCCCACCTCGCCC
>NZ_JBFTLP010000054.1:0-541 GCF_056396505.1 Arthrobacter sp. 05T410
GTCCAGGTGTGCGTGTCAGTCGTATCAACATCAGCGACATCAATCTTGCCGGTGGCAACGAGCGTGCCGTCTTCGGTAACCGCACCGTCAGCCTTGCCGGTCAGAACGGGGGTGTCGTTSGTRCCGACGATCGTGACGACCACTTGACCYGTCGTGCCATCMGCCGTYGTGACGGTGAASGTCTCSGTCARGGTCTTGCCMGCGCCCAGGCCTTGAACGGCYGGGTCGTTRTTGGTCAGGGTGTAGTTCCACTTGCCATCGGCGTCGATGGAGAAGGTGCCGTGCTGACCGGCTGCGTTGGTCTGCGTTTGGAAGACGGCTTGACCGGCATCCGGGTCGGTCACTTCGAGCTTGCCGCCTGTCGTGAGCGTGCCGTCTTCGGTGACCGAACCTTTGTCATCACCCGGTTGAACCGGGTTGATGATGGCGCCGTCATCGGTGCCATTGATGGTGACCGTGATCGCCTTGTCGACGATTCCGCCGTTGCCGTCGTTGACGGTCACGGTGAAAGTTTCGGTGATCGATTCGCCGGACTTCAGAC
>NZ_JBFTLP010000055.1:0-496 GCF_056396505.1 Arthrobacter sp. 05T410
TAGTAGCCACACAGGGTCGCCATAAACTTCGGGCACCTCGATTCCGGCATCCCGGTAGTGCTGGGCGCTGATCGGCCCACGCATCGCGCGGACGTCATAGGCCGTCCTCTCTGCGTTTTCGGCGAATACGCCGCCCCGAGCGTAGGTCCCCGTTCCCACACAACCGCCGTGCCGTTAACAATCTCATGGCCGATGCTGCCGGCGGCAACGAGCTTGGTCTGGTCGGCGTCGAAGTCAGAATGCCGGATCGGTCGGCCTGCCAAGGCTGCTATCGTCACGGCGCTCAATGAATCGCCGAGATTCGCAAACCCTGAGGTGTCAGGTGTCGAAGCTGCCCAACAGAGCGCCAGAGCCGGTTGCTCCGCGAGTTCCTCTGCCGACACTTTGCGGTTGACCGACATGAATGACTTTCGGGTTGAAGGCACGGCCGATGACTTAGGTTCTACGTCGTCCAGCCCGAGCATGGCCGCCCTGAGTACGTGCGCCCGGTCCGCGA
>NZ_JBFTLP010000056.1:0-477 GCF_056396505.1 Arthrobacter sp. 05T410
GTGTGAGAGGCCCCCAGCCAGACCACTGGGTTGATAGGCCGGATGTGGAAGCGAGGACTAACGACTCGTGAAGCTGACCGGTACTAATAGGCCGATAACTTACACCACACACTCTTCCCGTGAACGGATTCAAAAGACGTTCACACCAGGGGGAGGGTACAAAGAAACAAGACTGCTTGCGTCCACTATGTGGTTCCCAAACAACAAACCCGTCACCGACGGCACTGTTGCACAGGAACAAAACCACAACAAAATAACAACACCACAGCTGCATTCGCTGCAGCGGCCATGTTGTAACCACAGATTTCCCCACCCCCGCCAACAGCGGGCCGGTGGCGGAGCAAGGGTTACGGCGGTCATAGCGTGGGGGAAACGCCCGGTCCCATCCCGAACCCGGAAGCTAAGACCCACAGCGCCGATGGTACTGCACCCGGGAGGGTGTGGGAGAGTAGGTCACCGCCGGAACACCATTAACGG
>NZ_JBFTLP010000057.1:0-477 GCF_056396505.1 Arthrobacter sp. 05T410
GTGAGAGGCCCCCAGCCAGACCACTGGGTTGATAGGCCGGATGTGGAAGCGAGGACTAACGACTCGTGAAGCTGACCGGTACTAATAGGCCGATAACTTACACCACACACTCTTCCCGTGAACGGATTCAAAAGACGTTCACACCAGGGAAGGGTACAAAGAAACAAGACTGCTTGCGTCCACTATGTGGTTCCCAAACAACAAACCCGTCACCGACGGCACTGTTGCACAGGAACAAAACCACAACAAAATAACAACACCACACCTGCGGCCAAGGCCGCAGCGAACATGTTGTAACCACAGATTTCCCCACCCCCGGCAGCGGGCACGGTGGCGGAGCAAGGGTTACGGCGGTCATAGCGTGGGGGAAACGCCCGGTCCCATCCCGAACCCGGAAGCTAAGACCCACAGCGCCGATGGTACTGCACCCGGGAGGGTGTGGGAGAGTAGGTCACCGCCGGAACACCATTAACGGTC
>NZ_JBFTLP010000058.1:0-473 GCF_056396505.1 Arthrobacter sp. 05T410
TGCCGTAGGAGCGGTTGAACAAGGTGACCTTGCCGTCGGCGCCGACGGGTACGGTGACGGAGTTCGCGACTGTCTGGCCGGCGAGGAAGTTCACGTTGGACGAACCGGGCCGCTGTGTCCCGGAGGCGTAGGCGKTGATAAACCCGATCAACCGTGGCTCGGTGACGGTGAGGTTGAAGGTCACGGCGGAAACCTTCGCCGGAATCCCGTGGGCCCCGCCGGCCTGGAAGGACACGCTCCCGTCCGGGCGCACTGCAGCAGAARTCCGCGTGTCCAGGAAGCGGGACGGTTCCGTCGGGACGAACGCCCCCGGCACGTCCGGGACCCCGGGCAGGTAGTAGCCGGAGACGTCGGCAATGAGATGGGTGGTGCCGTAGGAGCGGTTGAACAAGGTGACCTTGCCGTCGGCGCCGACGGGTACGGTGACGGAGTTCGCGACTGTCTGGCCGGCGAGGAAGTTCACGTTGGACGAA
>NZ_JBFTLP010000059.1:0-437 GCF_056396505.1 Arthrobacter sp. 05T410
CAGGCCGGGTCGGCCTGAACTTCAAGTTCCCCGCCGGGCTCGGAACCGGACCCACCTACACCGTCAGCATTTACAACGCCAACGGCACCAACCTCTACAACTTCGACCTCGACGGCTCCGCCGCTGACGGTACCTGGCTCGCCAGCCAAGGCACGTTCCTGCCCGCTGGCCGCGCCTACATCAAGATCTATGGCTACAGCGGCGGCTGGGCAAGCTGGGGCAAGACCTACACCCTCAACACGACACTGACCGCGGGGACCGYCGAACTCGAACCCAACAGCTCCACCTCGGCCGCGACGGTGGTGCCCCTGGGGACCACGGTTTCCGGTTCGGCACTCAGCGGAGGCATCGATGACACCGATTACTACGCGATCGACCTGCCCAAGGCAGGCCGGGTCGGCCTGAACTTCAAGTTCCCCGCCGGGCTCGGAACCGGA
>NZ_JBFTLP010000060.1:0-426 GCF_056396505.1 Arthrobacter sp. 05T410
GGAAGTCACGAACTCCGGGAGTCTGTCTGTACGTGAGTCACAGAGTCGGTGATTACCCCCTTCAGGCGCCGACCATGCAGTCCCGGCGAGCTACTTCCGGACCGCGTAAGTCTGTCACTCTGTCATATCCGTACTCACGGAACTGCCGGRCTCTGTACAAACCGCGCCGGCCAACCCTGAACCGCCAAACGCCAGGGACGCCCGCCCGGCAACACAGGGAGTCTGTGAGTCCGTGAGTCTGTAGGCCCGTCCAATTCAGAGGTCCTGCTGRGAACCKCAGCCCACCCTGGACCCTGACACTCCGGACCCCGGAAGTCACGAACTCCGGGAGTCTGTCTGTACGTGAGTCACAGAGTCGGTGATTACCCCCTTCAGGCGCCGACCATGCAGTCCCGGCGAGCTACTTCCGGACCGCGTAAGTCTGTC
>NZ_JBFTLP010000061.1:0-415 GCF_056396505.1 Arthrobacter sp. 05T410
GCCCCACACACTGCGCTCCATCCAGATCGCCGATGAACAGCTCGCCGAACTGACCATGCTCTGCGGCTTCGACGACGACTTGGCAAAACAGGCCACGCAACATCGAACAGGATCCGAGGCCTGCAGACCCAGATCCACCCCTGCCCTGGAGCGTGTCCTTGGCCCGCGCCTGGACCACCCGGCAGTGTTGGACCTGCTGCGGGCCTGGCCAACCCAGAAGCCTTGCGCCATGCAGGTCGGCGCAGGATCGGAAACCGGCTAAAAAAGCGTGCACCCCGGATGGGCGAACGCCTTGCCGGCGAAATCATCGACGCACTCGGCCAGCAAACAGTCACTGTCGTGGGGACGAACGCGGCCACGATCGTGCTGCCCCAACTGGCCCGGATGCTCGCCGACATCCGCGAGTCCCGGGACA
>NZ_JBFTLP010000062.1:0-409 GCF_056396505.1 Arthrobacter sp. 05T410
GGGTGGTTTTGGGTTGTGGTGGCGGGGTTTTTGGGTGGTGGGGTGGGTGTGGGGGGTGGAGTTGCGGTGGGGGCGTGGTGGGTGTATTGTTTTCTAAGTCGCCGCGAGGGAGACCAGCGGAAATGCTGGGAACCGGAGGCGGCCAATCCCCTAAATTTCAAGACCGGATCTGGTCGGCGTTTTGTGCGCTYCGGGTTCGGGTGGGGCGGGTTGGATGGTTTGCGGGTCGCGGAAACGCTGATTTGCAAAGCGGTCCGGACTCGGGTAAGTTTGAAAAGTTGCTCCGGAGCGATCCTTGACTGTTTGTTGGTTGTGGTGGTGCCGGGTGTGTCTGTTGTTTGAGAACTCAATAGTGTGCCAAGTTTGTTGATACCAATTTATTGTATTGAATTGGTTGAATTTGCCGGGC
>NZ_JBFTLP010000063.1:0-396 GCF_056396505.1 Arthrobacter sp. 05T410
AGCGAAAAGAACCCCGGCGAGGGGAGTGAAAWAGAWCCTGAAACCGTGTRCGTACAAGCAGTRGGAGCACCTTCGGGKGTGACTGCGTACCTTTTGTATAATGGGTCAGCGACTTATATTCTGTAGCAAGGTTAACCGTATAGGGGAGSCGMAGGGAAACCGAGTCTTAACTGGGCGTTAAGTTGCAGGGTATAGACCCGAAACCCGGTGATCTAGCCATGGGCAGGTTGAAGGTTGGGTAACACTAACTGGAGGACCGAACCGACTAATGTTGAAAAATTAGCGGATGCCYTGTGGCTGGGGGTGAAAGGCCAATCAAACCGGGAGATAGCTGGTTCTCCCCGAAAGCTATTTAGGTAGCGCCTCGTGAACTCATCTCCGGGGGTAGAGCACTGT
>NZ_JBFTLP010000064.1:0-375 GCF_056396505.1 Arthrobacter sp. 05T410
GGCGCCGCCGTCGCGGGGGTCGGTCAGGACCCGGTGGAAGGAGCTGGCGCCGTCGGCGATGAGGCGGCGGGCCATCGAGGGCGGGATCGGCCCGTGCCCGTCGAGGACGGCCGGTTCGTCGGTGGCGCCGAGCAGGGCCAGGACCGGGACGGTGACCAGGACCTGCGCACGCGGGACCGGAACACCCGCGCCGGTACCGGTGCTGCCGTCGTCCGATCCAGCACCCGTGCCGGTGCCGGTGGTGAGGAGCCAGGTGGCGGTGATGTCGGCGCGGAGCTGGGTCAGGGTCCGGGGCTCGTCCGGKCCCTGGAGGGCGCGGGCCGCCGCGGTGGCCCGTTCCCAGATCCCCGCGGCGGTGTCGGCCGGGAAATAGGC
>NZ_JBFTLP010000065.1:0-325 GCF_056396505.1 Arthrobacter sp. 05T410
CGGGTAAGTTTGAAAAGTTGCTCCGGAGCGATCCTTGACTGTTTGTTGGTTGTGGTGGTGCCGGGTGTGTCTGTTGTTTGAGAACTCAATAGTGTGCCAAGTTTGTTGATACCAATTTATTGTATTGAATTGGTTGAATTTGCCGGGCCCGCCACCCCGTGGTGTGGTCTGGTGTTTTTGGCTGGTTTCAAATTTTGTGCAGCGTGTGTATCCCGTTTTCCCGGGGGCGCATGTTGTGTCTGTTTTACTTCAACGGAGAGTTTGATCCTGGCTCAGGATGAACGCTGGCGGCGTGCTTAACACATGCAAGTCGAACGATGATCCG